>DATMUG010000033.1:0-5513 GCA_035563915.1 Pseudomonas sp.
TGCTGGCAATCAAAAGATCGCAACCTCGTTGCACTCGATAGCTCCTAAAGGGGATTGGGGGATTCGCGAAAGTCAGGTCGTTTTTCGAGGCGCGCCGATCCAGTGGATTGCCAGTGCGATAAGTCCGAGCACGACCCCAAACACCACAATCCCGGACCAGCCATAGCGCGTCATTAACCAGCCGCTGAGCACCGCACCCACCGCGCCACCGAAGAAGGTCGCGGTCATGTACAGACTGTTGATCCGCCCCTGCGCTTTCGGGTCGACCGCAAAGGCCCGTGTCTGGTTGGACACCAACCCCGATTGCACGCCGATATCCAGCACAATCACCCCGAGCACCAGCAACGCCAGCGAGGTTTGCGCACCGGCCAGCAGCAGATAGGCCAGGGTGACGATGCCGATGCTGGCGCCAATCACCCTGCGTGAACCCAGGCGGTCCGTGGCCCGGCCACCGAGGGACGCCGCGAGCGCACCCGCTGCGCCGATAATGCCGAAGCCGCCGGCCCAGGCACTGCCCAACTGGAAGGGACCATTGGCCAGCAGCGCTGCCAGATTCACCCAAAACGCGTTGAAACAGGCCCACAAAAGCGCCTGAACGATCATCGACTGGCGAATCGGCGCATTGTCACGCATCAGCGGCCACAGGGAAGCGAGCAGGCGCGGGTAGGACAGGTGGGTACTGGGCACGCCTTGGGGCAGCAGTGAAGCCGCCGCGATCCACACCGGAATCATGAACGCCGCTTCCACGCCATACACCGCGCGCCAACCCCAGGTATCACCGACCACACCGGCGATGGTGCGCCCCAACAGAATGCCGACCATGATGCCGCTGACCACCGTGCCGACGTTACGCCCCCGTTCGCTGGGCTTTGACATGACCGCGGCGAACGGCACCAGTTGCTGGGGCACGCAACTGACGATGCCGAGGCCGAAGGACGCGGCGAGCAACGTGCCGACGCTGGGCGAGACAGCTGCCGCAATGGCAAAGCAGAAGGCCAGGGCAATCTGACCGAGCACCAGTTTGCGCCGATCGAAACGGTCACCCATGGGCAGCAACAGCGCCAGCCCGGTGGCGAAACCCAGCAGCGCTGCGCCCGCCACCAGGTCGACCGTCGTCAGGTCGAGCCCCAGGTCCGCCGCGATCAAGGGCAGAATCGGCTGGGTGCAGTAAATGTTGGTGATCACCGCGCCGGCGATGATCGCCATCATGATGATCTTTGCGCGTGACGCTACCGCCGGCGTGGACGCAGTCTCTGAGGTTAGGGGCAGGGCGCTCACGGCACTCTCCTTTGAGGTTGGCTTCCGGCATTTACGATGGGATATCGCGCGCGGGAGTTGAGTGTCCAACCTTACGCATTCGCATAAATGGCGATAATCCCCTAGGATCGGGAATCATCCTTCCATAATTTGAAAGAGCACCATGAACCGTCTTGAATCCATGGCCGTGCTGATCGCCGTGGTCGATGCCGGGAGTCTGTCGGGCGCTGCGCGCAGGCTCGGCATGCCGCTTGCCACCGTCAGCCGCAAGGTGGCGGAGCTGGAATCTCACCTCGATACCCGCCTGCTGCATCGCACCACCCGGCAACTGTCCCTGACCGAAGCCGGCGCTTCTTATGTGGCGGCGTGCCGACGCATTCTTGAGGACATCGGAGAAGCCGAGCGCGCCGCGACCGGCGAATACGCCTCGCCCAAAGGGCAGCTTGTGGTCACGGCGCCGGTGGTGTTTGGGCGATTGCATCTAGTGCCGGTGGTGGCCGAATTTCTTGCGCACTATCCCGAGATCGAGATCAACCTGATGCTCACCGATCGCGTGGTGCATCTGATGGAAGAGCACTGTGACGTCGCGCTGCGCATTGGCGACTTACCCGACAGTTCGCTCATGGCCACGCAAGTGGGCACTGTGCGCCGGGTCGTTTGTGCGAGTCCCGAATACCTGGCGCGCCATGGCGAACCCACCACACCGCGGGATCTCACCGGGCATGCCTGCATTACCTTCGAGGTTCTGGCATCCGTAGGCGCCTGGGTGTTCGAGGCGGACAAATCCGAGTTATCCGTGCCGGTTCATTCACGATTTGCCGTCAACACGGCGGAAGCGGCCATCGACGCGGCAATGCTCGGTGTCGGGGTGATCCGGGTGTTGTCCTATCAGGTTGCGCATGCGCTGAGCAAAAACGCCCTGAGGGTGGTGCTCGAGCCTTTCGAGTCGTCGCCGTTGCCGGTCAGCCTCGTGCATAAGGGACAAGCGCCGCTTGCGCTGAAGCTGCGTGCGTTCCTGGACTTTGTAGCGCCACGCCTGCGCGCGCGTACGGCGGGCGTTTCCCTGTAGGAGCGAGCTTGTTCGCGATAGTCGTCAACGATGACGCGGGGATTGTGAATGCCCGCGTTGTCCAGGCGTTCATCGCGAGCAAGCTCGCTCCTACAGGTCCGGGGCTTTTCAACCTTTCACCAAACCCGGGCCCGGCGCCGCCTGCACCTGAGGTGAACTGTGCCACCCCTATACCCTGAGCGTGTTCCGCGATCCGGTGGAGCATCCGCTGGTGCAACGGGTGTCGGTGATGGACCATTCGCCGGGTCAGCGCCCATTCGTCCTGGAGTCCAAGTACCGTGAGAACTATATGGGCAAGTACCACCAGGGCGCGGTTGCAAGGAATGCAACATGAAAGTGTTGATGGGCGCAGCGAACATCGTGCGTGGCGGTTCGCACTCGGGTAACGTGGCGGCCGCCGATCTGGTGCAGGCGCGCAGTCAGGACGGTCTACCGATGGTCCAGCAAGTAGGGCGACAAGCGAAGAGGGTGTTTTGATGTCGGGCAGGTTGATCTATCTCATCGGGCCTTCAGGTTCGGGCAAGGACAGCCTGCTGGATGCCGCACGCGCGCGGTTGGCCGAACGCGGCTGCCGCATCGTGCGGCGGGTCATCACCCGCTCGGCGGAAGCGGTGGGCGAGGCGGCGCTGGGTGTGAGCTTGCAACAGTTCGACGAGATGCAGGCCCAGGGTGCGTTTGCCCTGAGCTGGCGGGCTAATGGATTGGCCTATGGCATCCCGCGGGAAATCGACGATTGGCTGGCGGCGGGAGAGGATGTGCTGGTCAATGGCTCGCGCGGGCATCTGACACAGACCCGCGAGCGCTATCCCTATGTGCTGGTGGTGCTGCTGACCGTGGACGAGGCGGTGTTGCGGCAACGGCTGCTGTCGCGCGGGCGTGAGTCTGTGGTCGAGATCGAACAGCGTCTGGCGCGCAATGCGCGTTTCGGCGAACGCCTGCTGGCCGAGGACCCGAGTGTGCTCGTTCTCGACAACTCCGGGCCACTGGAGCGCACCGTCGAGCGCCTGCTGGCCTGCATCGACGAGCCTGCCCAATGCGCCTGACCCTGCTGGATACCGGTGATGCCCGACAGGTACCGGTCTACGGTTGCGAATGTGCGGCCTGCACCCGCGCCCGTACCAATGAACGCTGGCGACGGCGACCGTGCAGTGCGCTGAACGAATGCGGCGACCAACGCTGGCTGATCGACAGCGGCCTGCCGGACCTGACCGAACGCTTTCAGTGTGGGGTTTGATGGGTGTGAGCAGCCGGAGCTGTCGAGTGAAACGCGGTTGCGATCCTTTGATCTTGATTGCGAGTCAATTCAGGCTTCCTTGATCAGCAAACCCTGCACATATTCCACGAATGCCCGAGCCTTGGCGCTGGCCATCCTGCCTGTGGGGAAAACCGCCCACAGGTCCTGATTGGGCAGCGACCAATCGGATATCACTTCCCTGACTGCTCCGCTGACCAGTTCCGGTGCGAACATCCACTCGGAGGCCATGGCCAGGCCCTGATGTGCCAGCACCGCTTCACGCAGACCCTCGGCGGCATTGACGCGAAGTCGACCGCTCATCATCACCAGTTGTTCTTCGTCGGCCTTCCTGAATGACCAATTGGACCCGCCCCCCGAGGTGTAGACGATTGCCTGATGCTTGCTCAGATCGGCAAGACAGGTGGGTTCGCCGTGTTTGTCAAAATAGGCGGGCGTGCCGAGCACCACGCGCCGGCATTGGGCAATCTTGCGGGCGGTGAGACCGGAGTCGCTCAAGGTGCCCAGGCGCAGCGCAACGTCGACGCCTTCTTCCACCAGATTGACATAGCGATCATCGAGCATCAGGTCGATGTTGAGTTGTGGGTTCTGCTCCAGAAATGGCCCCAGGTGCGGCACGATGTGCTGTCGACCGAAGGTCACGGCGGCGCACACACGCAGGTTGCCGCTCAGACCGCTGGCGGCACCGCGTGCGGCATTGTCGGCCTCATTGGCTTCTTCGATGGCGCGCTTGGCCCGCTCGAAAAACGCCAGGCCGGCTTCGGTGGGCGTCAGGCCTCGGGTCGAGCGCAGCAACAGCCGGACCGCGAGCCGATTTTCCAGTTGAGCGATGGTTTTCGACACGGCGGGCTGGCCGATATTCAGGCGCCGGGCAGCAGCGGAAAACGAGCCGGTTTCCACCACATAAATAAAGGTTTCCATTGCGGCCAAACGATCCATCTCAAGTCCTTGTGCAGATCCAGGGTGGGAGCGGGCTTGCTCGCGAAGGGGGCGGAACATTCAGCTGGGATGTCGCCTGACCTGACGCATTCGCGAGCAAGCCCGCTCCCACAGGATTGATGTCGTTCGGGAAGATTGCAAACAACACGACAACCTGTGGGAGCAGGCGTGACCCGAGAGGCCGGTACATTCGCCATGAATACTGAGTGATGAGTTCAGCCCTAATTCACACGCTGCAAAATAACCTGGCGTAGGGTCCGGAATTTTTGTGCTTGAGTAAATATAACTCTGGAGTTACTTTTATTCGGACCGAAGCAAGGAGGCTGATGGTGCAAAGCAGGCTACTGATCAAGGAATTGATGGAAGCAGGTTGGACGCTGGATCGGGTCACAGGCAGTCATCACATCTTCATTCACCGTTTCAACCCGTTCACGATTCCCGTTCCCCATTCGAAGAAGGATTTGCCGGTGGGGACGGTCAAGAGCATCAGGAGGCGAGCCGGGCTGTACTGCCCGCCAGCCGGCAACACAGGAGATCCATAATGCAATATCCAATCTGTATCGAATGGGGCGATGAGAACACCGCCATCGGTATTCAGATCCCCGATATTCCTGGCGCGGTCACCGCCGGGGATACCTTTGAAGACGCCTATAACGCAGCGGTGGAAATCGCCCACATCCTGCTGCAGGAGATCGCGGCGGATGGGGCGACGATTCCGATGCCGACATCCGCAGCCAAGCATCGTGGCAATCCGGAGTTTGCTGACATGGGGTGGGGGATGCTGGAGCTGGACATCTCGCCTTATCTGGGCAAAACCGAGAAGGTCAATGTGACGTTACCGGGGTATGTGATTCAGCGCATTGACCGCTATGTGCGTGAACACAATGTCAAAAGCCGCTCGTCGTTCCTGGCGGATGCGGCGATGGAGAAGCTGGTTCGGTATTGAGTGCTGTCAGTTACAACACCATCGCGGGCAAGCCCGCTCCCACAGGTAGA
>DATMUG010000034.1:0-10449 GCA_035563915.1 Pseudomonas sp.
ATTGATTGGCGATTCCTGTAGGAGCTGTCGAGTGAAACGAGGCTGCGATCTTTTGATTTGAGGGGGCAAAAGAAAACCCCCGACAAGCCAGAGGCTCATCGGGGGTTCCAGGTCGACGCCCTGCGGCGCCTACCGGCTCAGCTTATTGGCAAGCTTCGCAATCCGGCTCGTCGATGGCGCAGGCCTTTGGCACTGGAGCCGGGCCGGCTGGAGCGGTCGGGGCAGCCAGAACCGAGTCGTCGCCGTGGTTGCCGCCGCTGGAAACAGCGTTCAGCTTACCGGTGTTGATGGTCGACTTTTCGGTGCTGGTCGCGGCCAGGGCACGGAGGTAGTAAGTGGTTTTCAGGCCACGGTACCAGGCCATGCGGTAGGTCACGTCCAGCTTCTTGCCCGAAGCGCCAGCGATGTACAGGTTCAGCGACTGAGCCTGGTCGATCCACTTCTGACGACGGCTTGCCGCGTCGACGATCCACTTGGTGTCCACTTCGAACGCAGTCGCGTAGAGCGCTTTGAGTTCTTGCGGGATGCGCTCGATCTGCTGCACGGAACCGTCGTAGTACTTCAGGTCGTTGATCATGACCGAGTCCCACAGACCGCGAGCCTTGAGGTCGCGAACCAGGTACGGGTTGATCACGGTGAATTCGCCCGACAGGTTCGATTTCACATAGAGGTTCTGGTAGGTCGGTTCGATCGACTGCGAAACGCCGGTGATGTTGGCGATGGTCGCGGTCGGTGCGATGGCCATGATGTTGGAGTTACGGATACCTTTCTGTACACGGGCACGAACCGGTGCCCAATCCAGGGTTTCCTTCAGGTCGACATCGATGTACTTCTGGCCGCGAGCTTCGATCAGGATCTGTTGCGAATCCAGCGGCAGGATGCCCTTGGACCACAGCGAACCCTGGAATGTCTCGTACGAACCGCGCTCGTCCGCCAGGTCGCAGGACGCCTGGATGGCGAAGTAGCTGACCGCTTCCATGGACGTGTCGGCGAACTGCACGGCGGCATCGGAACCGTAAGGAATGTGCTGCAGGTACAGCGCGTCCTGGAAGCCCATGATGCCGAGGCCGACCGGACGGTGCTTGAAGTTGGAGTTCTTCGCTTGCGGCACCGAGTAGTAGTTGATGTCGATCACGTTATCGAGCATGCGCACGGCGGTGTTCACGGTGCGTTGCAGCTTGGCGGTGTCCAACTTGCCGTCGACGATGTGGTTCGGCAGGTTGATCGAGCCCAGGTTGCAAACGGCGATCTCGTCCTTGTTGGTGTTCAAGGTGATCTCGGTGCACAGGTTCGAGCTGTGAACCACGCCAACGTGCTGCTGCGGGCTGCGCAGGTTGCACGGGTCCTTGAAGGTCAACCATGGGTGGCCGGTTTCAAACAGCATGGACAGCATCTTGCGCCACAGGTCTTTGGCCTGGATGGTCTTGAACAGCTTGATCTTGCCCGGGTACTCGGTCAGGGCTTCGTAGTACTCGTAGCGCTCTTCGAAGGCCTTGCCGGTCAGGTCGTGCAGGTCCGGTACTTCGGACGGCGAGAACAGGGTCCATTTGCCGTCATCGAAGACACGCTTCATGAACAGGTCAGGGATCCAGTTGGCGGTGTTCATGTCGTGGGTGCGACGACGGTCATCACCGGTGTTCTTGCGCAGTTCGATGAACTCTTCGATGTCCATGTGCCAGGTTTCCAGGTAGGCACAGACAGCGCCTTTGCGCTTGCCACCCTGGTTAACGGCGACGGCGGTGTCGTTCACCACTTTCAGGAACGGCACGACGCCCTGGGATTTGCCGTTGGTGCCCTTGATGTACGAGCCCAGCGCGCGAACCGGCGTCCAGTCGTTGCCCAGGCCACCAGCGAATTTCGACAGCATGGCGTTGTCGTGGATCGCGTGGTAGATGCCCGACAGGTCGTCCGGCACGGTGGTCAGGTAGCAGCTCGACAGCTGTGGACGCAGGGTGCCGGCGTTGAACAGGGTTGGAGTCGAAGCCATGTAGTCGAAGGACGACAACAGGTTGTAGAACTCGATGGCACGGGCTTCGCGGTCTTTTTCCTCGATTGCCAGGCCCATGGCCACGCGCATGAAGAAGATCTGCGGCAATTCGAAACGCACGCCATCCTTGTGGATGAAGTAACGGTCGTACAGGGTTTGCAGGCCCAGGTAGGTGAACTGCTGATCGCGTTCGTGGTTGATCGCCTTGCCGAGCTTTTCCAGATCGAAGCTGGCCAGCTCAGGGTTCAGCAGCTCGTATTCCACACCCTTGGCGACGTAGGCAGGCAGGGCCTTGGCGTACAGGTCGGCCATTTCGTGGTGAGTGGCGCTCTCGGCGACGCCGAGGAAGCCCAGGCCTTCGGCACGCAGGGTGTCCATCAGCAGGCGGGCGGTCACGAACGAGTAGTTCGGCTCGCGTTCAACCAGGGTACGGGCAGTCATCACCAGAGCGGTGTTGACGTCGTTCAGGGCTACGCCGTCGTACAGGTTCTTCAGGGTTTCGCGCTGGATCAGGTCGCCGTCGACTTCTTCCAGGCCTTCACACGCTTCGGTGACGATGGTGTTCAGGCGGCCCATGTCCAGTGGAGCAAGGCTGCCGTCGGCGCGGGTGATGCGGATCGACGGGTGAGCGTTGACTGCTTCTTCGGCCGGGGTGTGCGCAGCACGCTCTTTGGCGCGGGAGTCACGATAGATCACGTAGTCGCGAGCGACTTTCTGCTCGCCGGCACGCATCAGGGCCAGTTCAACCTGGTCCTGGATTTCTTCGATGTGGATGGTGCCGCCCGATGGCATGCGACGCTTGAATGTGGCGGTGACCTGTTCGGTCAGGCGGGCAACGGTGTCATGGATTCGCGACGAAGCGGCAGCGGTGCCGCCCTCAACTGCGAGAAACGCTTTGGTGATGGCGACGGTGATTTTGTCATCGGTGTAAGGAACGACAGTGCCGTTACGCTTGATCACGCGAAGCTGGCCAGGCGCGGTGGCGGACAGATCCGAAGTCGAATCGGCGGCCTGCGGCAAGGTGCCCTGCGGGTTCTCGCGAGTTGTGTCGGTTTGCATGGGTGTCTCCACGTTCTCTATGTTTGTTTGGGCACCGTCAAGGTGCCCACCGTTCCGTCCTGAAGCACTACAACCGGCCAATGCCGGGCATAACAACTTCGGGACAGTAGGAAGGGGGCTATTGGGGGCGCCGCTTCCATGCCGAAGTCTTTGGTCTCACGCCATGGGCCTGAGACCGGGGTCCTTTCAGGTGACAGTTGGGACTGCAACACCCGTACCGTTTTCACCGCTCAGGGCCGAAATACAGTAGCCATCCGCGTGCGCGGTTTGGTCTTGCGAAAATACGTTTGGTTCAACCGGATAGTGGCAAGAAAAGCCCTTGAAATTGCGGTCCGGTTTGTGTTTGGTTTTTCGCGCAAAACCCTACATGTAGGGTTTTTTTGGCGCAGGGCTACAAGATAATGCGTTTGGGGGAGGGATTGCAACGTACTACCTGTGGATAAGCCTGTGCGTAAATTGTGTGTGAAAGGGCGAATCGGCGTGTAGGCCGCGATGCTGCTGGACCGGACTTTTTTTCAGCCTTTTTCTTCGATTGAAAACAGCCGAATGGATTTTTAAGGGCGCGAACCCTATCACAAAAAAACGCCCTGTCCGAACGCATTTACCGGCTTGTGTTCTGCGCGGGCGACGTTTATACAATCGGCCAGCCCGTAGGAGATTTAACCTCTTAAAACATTACAAAAAGACGGGCAGGTCCTTCCTTATTAGCGTTCTTGGCAAGTAGAGGTCACCCGTGGAGCAACAAGCCTGGCAGATATTGATTGTGGAGGACGATCAGCGTCTGGCCGATCTGACCCGTGATTATCTGCAAGCCAATGGCCTGCGGGTATCCATCGAGGGCAATGGTGCCCTGGCGGCGGCGCGCATCATCAAGGAGCAACCGGACCTGGTGATCCTCGACCTGATGCTCCCCGGTGAAGATGGCCTGAGCATCTGCCGCAAAGTGCGCGATCGTTATGACGGGCCGATCCTGATGCTCACCGCGCGTACCGACGACACCGACCAGATTCTCGGCCTCGACCTGGGCGCCGACGACTACGTGTGCAAGCCGGTGCGCCCGCGGTTGCTGCTGGCGCGTATCCAGGCACTGTTGCGCCGCAGCGAAACACCGGAAGTGGCCCCGGAAAAACAGCGACGCCTGCAGTTCGGTCCGCTGGTGGTGGACAGCGCATTGCGCGAAGCCTGGCTCCACGACAACGGCATCGAGCTGACCAGCGCCGAATTCGATTTGCTCTGGCTGCTGGTCGCCAACGCGGGGCGGATTCTGTCCCGGGAAGAAATTTTCACTGCGCTTCGCGGTATCGGCTATGACGGCCAGGACCGCTCCATCGACGTGCGCATTTCGCGAATCCGCCCGAAAATCGGCGATGACCCGGATCATCCGCGGCTGATCAAGACCATCCGCAGCAAAGGCTACCTGTTTGTTCCCGAGGCCTGCGCAGACTCGTCCCTGTGAACTCGATCTTCCTTCGTATCTACGGCGGCATGTGCGCCGCGCTGATTCTGGTGGCGGTGCTCGGCGTGCTGGCGTTGCACATGCTCAATCAGGTGCGCGGCGAGCAGTATCGGGAACGCCTGGCCCATGGCACGTTTTCGCTGATGGCCGACAACCTGCAGCCGATGACCCGGACAGAGCGCCAGCGTTCGCTGCTGGTCTGGGAGCGGCTGCTGGGGATTCCCCTGGCGCTGAAAACCTTCAGCGAGACCGACCTCGACCTGACCCAGCGCACCCGCGTGCTGCGCGGTCAGGCCCTGGTGGAGCAGACAGGCCCTCATGCGGCGAGAGTCTATCGCCTGGTCAGCGACAAGGAACAACTGGTACTGACTGGCGACGTGCAACAGATCAGCGAGCAGTTGGCCCGGGCGACGATTTACCTGTTGGCAGACGAGCTGGTGCGCTACCCCGTCGGTGAGCAACCGGTGCGGCTGGCGCAATTGAAGCAGGACAAGGGCTTTGGTTTCGATTTGCGCCTGGTGACGGTGCAAGAGGCTGACATGGACGAAGACCAGAGCCGTCGTGTCTCCGAAGGGGACACGGTGATGGCGCTGGGCAAGGGTGGTGATTCGATTCGCGTGTTTGCGGGCATGGTCGGCACGCCGTGGGTGCTGGAAATCGGTCCCTTGTATCAGATGAATCCTTATCCACCGGAGTGGCTGGTGCTGATCGCCGCGCTGGGCCTGACCCTGATCGGTCTGATCGTCTACCTGCTGGTGCGTCAATTGGAGCGTCGCTTGCGCGGTCTGGAAGCGGCGGCCACCCGTATTGCCAAGGGCAGCCTGGAAACCCGTGTGCCCGCGAGAGGGGCAGACTCCGTGGGACGCCTTGCGTCGGCGTTCAACGGCATGGCCGAGCACCTGCAACAACTGCTGGCGATTCAGCGAGAATTGGTGCGTGCCGTGTCCCACGAATTGCGCACGCCGGTGGCACGCTTGCGCTTTGGCCTGGAAATGATCGGCTCGGCCACCACCCCGCAAGCCCTGGAAAAATACTGCCAGAGCATGGATCACGACATCGAGGATCTCGACCGTCTGGTGGATGAAATGCTGACCTATGCGCGATTGGAGCAAGGCTCGCCGGCCCTGAATTTCCAACGCATCGACCTCGATGCCCTGGTCAATCAGGTGATCGAGGAGCTGGCGCCGCTGCGTGTCGCTATCACGGTGCAACGGGGCTTGTGCCTGTCGGCCGCCGATTGCGACGACGCCTGGGTCGAGGCCGAGCCACGCTACTTGCACCGGGCGCTGCAGAACCTCGTCAGCAACGCCATGCGTCACGCGCAGTCACGGGTGACCATCAGCTATCAGGTGGGGCAACAGCGTTGTCGGGTGGATGTTGAAGATGACGGGCCGGGCGTGCCGGAAATCGCCTGGGAAAAAATCTTCACCCCTTTCCTGCGCCTCGACGACAGCCGTACCCGTGCATCGGGCGGGCATGGGCTGGGCTTGTCCATTGTTCGACGCATCATTCACTGGCACGACGGCCGGGCCTTGATCAGCAAGAGCAAAAGCCTGGGCGGGGCGTGTTTCAGCTTGAGTTGGCCGAGGAATCAGGAGAAACGCTGAAATATGCGGTGAATGAGCCATCGCCTTCGCGAGCAAGCGCGCTCCCACAGGGTATGTGCAATCCCTGTGGGAGCGGGCTTGCCCGCGATTAGACCATTCCAGACACTGAAGATCTTCAGGCTTTAATGCCGACCAGACTCAACAACTGCCCATCCTGCACCCCGAACTGCGCCTCAAGTTCGGTGCCGTTACGCCATTCATTGGACAGGTCGGTCAACAACCGCAACCGCACCTCACCGGTCTCGGTCCACTCCAGCACTTCGGCGTGTTCAAAATAGAAACGCTGTTGAACGATCGGATAAAGCGCCTTGAACAGGCTTTCCTTGACCGAAAAAGTCAGGGTCACCCATAGCGCCAGATGATCGCGCCGGCCCGCCGCCATCCGCTGCAGTTCGGGCGCGGTGAGGATTTCCCCCGCCAGACGTTCAGCGCGTTCGGCATTGAGCAGGTTTTCCAGGTCCATGCCCAGACCGCGCCAATGGCTTTTTTTCGCGACGATAGCGGCGGCTCGGCCCGTGCTGTGGGTAATGGAGCCTGTGATATGCGCGGGCCAGACGGGGGCCCGGTCTTCGCCTATAGCCGGGCTGAGAGTCAGGCCTTCCAGCTGCTGCAAGGCGGCCCTTGCGCAAATTCGCCCGGCAAGAAACTCGGCCTGTCGCTTGGCGACTGAGCGCTGAATGCTCGCCGGTGCCTCGATGGCGCTGCTCTGAAAATCATCGCCGCGCAATTGCGAGGCATCGAAATGGGTGCTCAGCAGAACCGTATCGCGCAGCACAAACGGTAGCGGCCAGTGGGTATCGAGGGGAGTGCAGCAGGCGGGCAGGGCGGGTATGGGATTCATGTCGCGCATTTTGCCGGGTTGCCTTCGGGCTGGGTAGTGCTAGAGGGCCTTTGTGGAGAGGGGATCGATACCCTCCCCACAGGCTTACCTGATCAACTGAAGATCTTCTTGAAAAACGCCTGCATGTCTGCCCAGGATTTTTCGTCCGCAGCCTTGTTGTAACCGATGTCAGGCCCACCGTGGTCACCATGGCTCAGGCGGTCGGCATCAGGATTGCTGAAGCCGTGCTTGGCCCCGTCGAGGCTCACGAACTTGTAATCGGCGCCGGCCTTATCCATCTCGGCCTTGAAGGCTGCGACATTATCCTGCGTCACCATGCTGTCCATCGCACCGTGTTCGACGAGAATTTTCGCTTTCACGCTGCCCGGTGCCGCGGGTGTATGGGTGGCCAGGGATCCGTGGAAGCTCACGACGCCAGCCAGCGGAACACCTTGCCGTGCGGCGTTGAGCACCACGCCACCACCAAAGCAGTAGCCGATGGCGGCGATTTTATCCGGATCGGTTTGTGCCTGTTTTTTCAACAGATCGAGCCCCGCCTGAAAGCGCGCACTCGATGCCGCGCTGTCCTTTAACGCCGCTTGCATGAACGCCATGGCGTCCTTGGGGTGCTCGGTGTTCTTGCCGTCACCGTACATGTCGATGGCCAGGGTGCTGTAGCCCAAGCCCGCGAGGTCGCGGGCGCGGCGCTTGGTGTAATCGTTGAGCCCCCACCATTCATGCACCACGACCACGCCGGGGCGCGGACCTTTTATTGCATCGTCGTAGGCGTAATAGCCGATCAATTGAGTGCCGTCGGCGCTTTGGTAGGGGATTTCCTGGGTCTTGATGGCGGCCTGGCTGAGACCGCTTACGGTCAGCAAGAGTGCTGCAAAGAATAGGCGCATGGTCGAATCTCCGGTTGAAACGGGCCGAAACTCTCGGGTCGAGTTGATTCAGCTTAGGTTCAGAGTGCGTTCAGGGGTAGTTCAGGGCCGCGTGCGTAATCTTGCCGCTACCAAAACGGCCTCTACCAACGCGCGTATCGCGCATGAGGAAGCTTCATATGACTGGCTTGAAAAACCTGATTCTGGCATTCACCGTCCTGGGCGTCAGTGCAGCGGCCCATGCCGCCGACAATAACTTCACCAGGCCTTCAACCGGACAGACCAGCAACAAGGCCAGAAAGTCCACCGTCCTGAACTACTCGAACGTGGGCGCGCTAGTCACTGATGACAGCGCCTGGGGCGCGCATCTGACCCGACAAAACAGCCACAACGGTTATTACGCCACGTATGACAAGGTGTCGGTATCCCACAATGGCATTAAACTTTTCGAGCAGGATCTCATGGGGCGCTACGATTTAACGGGTGTCAGCGAGCAGTCGTGAACACCGCCCTCGAGAGCGTTGCACCCCTGGAGCTGTTGATGTGCAGGAGAGCGTTATGAAACTGCTGGTCGTCGAAGATGAAGCGCTGTTGCGCCATCACCTGCAAACCCGCCTGAGCGAAAGTGGTCACGTGGTCGAATCCGTGGCCAATGCCGAGGAGGCGCTGTATCAGACTGAACAGTTCAACCACGATTTGGCCGTGATCGATCTCGGCCTGCCGGGCATGAGCGGCCTGGATCTGATCCGCCAGCTGCGTTCGCGGGGCAAGTCCTTTCCGATCCTGATCCTCACCGCGCGCGGCAACTGGCAAGACAAGGTCGAAGGCCTTGCCGCTGGCGCCGATGATTATGTGGTCAAGCCCTTCCAGTTCGAAGAACTCGAAGCCCGGCTCAACGCCTTGTTGCGCCGTTCCAGTGGTTTCACCCAGTCGACCATCGTCGCCGGGCCGCTGGTGCTGGACCTCAATCGCAAACAGGCGTCCCTCGATGACCAGCCGCTGGCGCTGACCGCCTACGAATACCGCATCCTCGAATACCTGATGCGCCATCACCAGCAGGTGGTGGCCAAGGATCGCCTGATGGAGCAGCTTTATCCGGATGACGACGAGCGCGATCCGAATGTGATCGAAGTGCTGGTCGGGCGTCTTCGGCGCAAACTCGAGGGACCTGCCGGTTTCAAACCGATCGATACCGTTCGCGGTCTCGGCTATCTGTTCAATGAGCGTTGCACTTGATTCGCTCGCTGCGCATACGCCTGATGCTCGCCGCCACGATCCTGGCGGTGTTGTTCATGCTGGCGCTGCTGCCGGCGATGCAGGGCGCGTTCAGCCTGGCGTTGCAGGACTCCATCGAGCAGCGCCTGGCGTCCGACGTGACCACGCTGATCTCTGCCGCCAGGGTGGAGAACAATCACCTGCAGATGCCGGCACAATTGCCTGACGAGCGCTTCAATCTCACCGACAGCCGTTTACTCGGCTACATCTACGACCGTGAGGGTCACCTGGTCTGGCGTTCCAGAGGCACCCAGGAAGAGAACATCAATTACACCCCCCGTTATGACGGACGCGGCAACGAGTTCGCGCGAATCCGCCAGCCCAATGGCCAGGAATTTTTTGTCTACGACGTCGAGGTGAAGTTGCTCGGCGGCAAGAGCGCGGCGTTCAGCATCGTCGCCCTGCAACCGGTTCGCGAATACGAAGTGACCCTCGAAGGTCTTCGGGAAAACCTCTATCTGGGCTTTGGCGCAGCCTTGCTGGTGCTGCTGGCGCTGTTGTGGATTGGCTTGACCTGGGGCTTGCGTGCGTTGCGAAGGCTCAGTCAGGAGCTGGACGAAATCGAAAGTGGCGCCCGCGAAAGCCTCAGCGAGCAGCACCCTCGCGAATTGCTGCGCCTGACCGGCTCGCTGAACCGCTTGCTGCACAGCGAGCGTGAGCAGCGCAGCCGTTATCGCGATTCCCTGGACGATCTGGCGCACAGTCTGAAAACCCCGCTGGCGGTGCTGCAAGGGGTCAGCGAAGACATGGCGCAACGCCCCCAAGATCGCGATCAGGCCTGGCTTCTACAAACCCAGATCGAGCGCATGAGTCAGCAGATCAGCTATCAATTGCAACGTGCCAGCCTGCGCAAGAGCGGCCTGGTGCGTCATCAGGTGCACTTGCAACCGGTGTTGCAAAGCCTGTGCGACACACTGGACAAGGTCTATCGCGACAAGCGCGTGCGGGTGACGCTGGATCTGCCGCAAGCGTGCTACGTGCCGATCGAGCAAGGCGCCTTGCTGGAAATGATGGGCAACCTGCTGGAGAACGCTTATCGGCTGTGCCTGGGCGAGGTGCGTATCAGCGTTCGGCAGACGCTGAGCGGCCTGGAGTTATGCGTTGAAGACGACGGCCCCGGTGTGCCGCCCGACCAGCGTGCGCGAATCCTGCAACGCGGTGAACGGCTGGATCGCCAGCACCCCGGCCAAGGCATCGGCCTGGCGGTGGTCAAGGACATCATCGAAAGCTACAGCGCCAAGCTGACCCTGGGGGATTCGCCCATGGGGGGCGCGGCATTCAGGATTCATTTTCCGGTGGTCTAGCGTCGTTCTGGCGGGCCCCTTCGCGAGCAAGCCCGCTCCCACAGAGATCCCTGTGGG
>DATMUG010000035.1:0-3175 GCA_035563915.1 Pseudomonas sp.
TCGTTACAAACCGACGCGGGGCTTTTGGGATGGGATGAATCTCGTACCAATTTCTGTACCAGTTCTTGCGTTTCGGCGGGAATATTCAGGTAACCCTGAGCTCAAAACTCCCGATTTCATTACCTTTTGCTACCAAGCAGAACACACCCGACATAGCGGTGTAATTCTGTTCCAGGGACATGAAACTACCTGTGGGATTTTACGCAAAGAACAAGGGTACGGTGGCGGACACGGCGCTGCAAGCGCGGCGCATCAGCTTTACTCGTCGCGACCTTCCATCATGGTGCGTTTGAGCATCACATAAACCGCGCCAGCGCCGCCGTGTTTCGCCTGGCAAGAGGTGAAGCCGAGCACTTGAGGATGCTGGCGCAGCCAGGTGTTGACGTGGCTTTTGATCATCGGCCGCTTGCCGTCCAGGCGCACGGCCTTGCCGTGGGTGACGCGCACGCAGCGAATTTCGAATTTGGTTGCTTCAGCCAGGAAAGCCCACAGGGTTTCCCGGGCCTTTTCCACGCTCATGCCATGCAGGTCGAGACTGCCTTCGAACGGAATCTGTCCGACCTTGAGCTTGCGCATCTGGCTTTCCTGCACGCCGTCACGCGCCCACATCAACTCGTCTTCAGGCCCGACATCGATGACGAACTGATCGGACAGCCCATCAACAGTGGTGGCATCGACGCGCACGGTGGCGGCCTGGCGCAGCTTGGCAATCTGTGCGCGGTCAGCTTTGGGTTTGCCGGTTTCGGCGCGATCGTGCTTGATCGGCTTGACGCCTTGGATCGCGCTTTTGAACAGGGAAAAATCGTCGTCTTGCATGTCAGCCTCCGCGAAGGGCGGCCAGTTTACCCAACTCGAAGCAAATGGGCGCGCGACAAAACGCGCGGAGTTCGATACGCGCCCGATTCTCAGTCGTGTTTTTTCATCAGGTGCGGGGACATGCTCAGCTCTCGCGACTGCCGCGCGCGGCGTCGGCAGCGACGCCATAACCAGATGCCGATGTACAGCACGAACAGGCCGATCACCAGGATCACCGCGGCGCCGGCACGGTTGGTGTTCAACTCGCCCAGGGCCGGAGCGTGGCCCAGCAGTGCGGCAATGCCGGCCATGGCGAGCAGCACTCCGCAGGCTGCCAGCAGCGCGGCGAATGCCGCGCCGATTCGAAAACGCCAGTTGCGCTGGCCTTTTGGGCGCAGGCGGCGAGCGTCAAAACCATCGGATAACTTCATTCCGACCTTCCTCAGTGGGTATCGGCCCTTCGACCGGAAGTTGACCGGGTTGTTCCTGAGGCTAAGACAATTACAGCTAATGAGAGGCTTTTGCGGATGAGCGGCGCATGGGCCGCTCATTGATCGTTGATCAGACCAGATCGTTGGTCTGGGCAACGGCGGCAAAGTTGTCCGCCATAATTGCCATTTCAGTCTGCTGTACATGCTCGGCGCTCAGCACGCCACCTTTGTAGGGCAGGTCGCGGGTAGCACAGGCGTCTTCCACGAGCGTGCAGCGGAAACCCAGGTTTTTCGCCGCTCGTACCGTGGTGCTGACACTGGAATGACTCATGAAACCGCACACCACCAGGTCCACCGACCCCAGGTCTTCCAGACGCTTTTTCAGATCGGTGCCGTGGAACGCGCTTGGCAGGATCTTTTCAATCTTGATTTCGCCGGCGAGGGGCTCCAGCCCCGGAATGAATTGCCCGCGCTCGCCGCGAGGGTCGAACAGGCCACCGACGGTGCCGAGGTGGCTGACATGCACGATCGGCCGACCGGCCGCACGGGCAGCAGTGACCAATTGTTTGATGTTCGCGACCGCCGCATCCATGCCGCTCAGGGCCAGCGGGCCGCTGAGGTACTCTTTTTGGGCATCGATGATGATTAGCGTCGCATGACTCAGTTTGGCCGCTGCATAACCGCGGCCGCTGAGTTGAAACATCGTTTGTGGAACGGACATTCTGGGGCTCCTTGGAGTGGGGCTTTTGCGCCATTGTCCTCTGGCTGAGCACTTCTGTGAATCGCTACCATCGTAGGCACCGTCGTTACTGGCGTGCAGCGTTGTCAAGTGCTCCGTTTTGTTCAATACCAAGCGGAAAAAAGAGAATAGTCCTACATTGGCTGCGGTGTTTTTCCCGCGTCGTCGCGGCGACGTTTGACTGATAGAATCGCCCGTCGATTTTTCTGGAGTTTGCCGTCGTGATCACTTCCCGCCTTCGTACCCTGCGTGACCATATCCGTTGGGCCGTCAGCCGCTTCCATGGGGAGGATCTGTTTTTCGGCCATGGCACCGACAATGCCTGGGACGAAGCCCGTCAACTGGTGTTGGGGGCGCTGCACCTGCCATGGGAGATTTCCGACAGCTACCTCGACTGCAATCTGGAAGAAGATGAAGTCGCGCATTTGCAGCAGCTGCTCAAACGCCGCATCGAAGAGCGGGTACCGACCGCTTACCTGCTGGGAGAAGCCTGGTTCTGTGGCCTGTCATTCATTGTCGATGAGCGTGTGCTGATCCCGCGCTCGCCGATTGGCGAGTTGATCGAAAACCGTTTTACCCCATGGCTGGGGACCGAGCCTGCGCGAATTCTCGACCTGTGCACCGGCTCGGGTTGCATCGGTATCGCCTGCGCCTACGAATTCCAGAACGCCGAAGTGGTATTGGCCGACCTGTCGTTCGAAGCACTGGAAGTGGCCAACCAGAACATCGAGCGCCATGGTGTGGACGAGCGGGTCTACACGGTTCAGGGCGATGGTTTCGAAGGCTTGCCAGGGCAGCGTTTCGACCTGATCGTGTCGAACCCGCCGTACGTCGACGCGGAAGATTTCGCCGACATGCCGGATGAGTATCAGCATGAACCGGAACTGGGCCTGGCCTGCGGTGACGATGGCTTGAACCTGGTGCGGCGCATGCTCGCCGAAGCGGCGGATCACCTGACTGAGAAGGGTTTGTTGATTGTCGAGGTGGGCAACAGCCAGGTGCACGTTCAAGCGTTGTACCCGGAGGTCGACTTCGCCTGGCTGGAGTTCGAGCGTGGCGGGCATGGCGTGTTCATGTTGACGGCCGAGCAGTGCCGGGATCATCAGGCGCTCTTCGCTTCCCGCGTCTGACCGCAATCATTGTGGCGAGGGAGCTTGCTTGTGGCGAGGGAGCTTGCTCCCGCTGGGCTGCGCAGCGGCCCCAAAAGCTT
>DATMUG010000036.1:0-8565 GCA_035563915.1 Pseudomonas sp.
ATTAATTGGAACTCTAAGCGAGTCCAATACTTCGACGCAGTCTTCAAGAGAGCACTTTGCCCACCCCTCCGGCAACTCACTCATCCCCATTCTCCTGAGCCACCACCAACCCCATCACTTCCGCCATCAATTGCTTCTGCGCCGCCACCTCATCCCCAGCACCAAGCGCCTTCATCAATTCTTCCAACTCATGCAACGCCTCAGTCAACTCAGCCATCGCCTCACCCGCCAACACCTCCGGCGCCGGCAAGTCATTCGCATCCAGACTGTCCGCATCCTTCAACCAGCTGATATCCAGCGAATCCCCACGCTGTTCGATGTACTCACGGGTAAACACCCGAAAGCGGCTCAGCTCACCAATCCCCTCCACATTCTCCGCACGCGGGCTGTTGCCGTTGGCATCTTCCCCAAACGCCTCTTCGAACGGCTTCAGATGCGCCGCACCAAACGGCGTCCGCTTGCCAAAACTCGGCATGTTGCTACGCAAGTCATACACCCAAACCCGCTGCGTACAGCCCTGATCCTGACGCGGGTTCTCAACCGTGCCTTTCTGGAAAAACAGCACGTTGGTCTTCACGCCCTGAGCGTAAAAAATCCCCGTAGGCAGTCGCAGAATGGTGTGCAGGTTGCACTTGTCCATCAAGTCGCGACGCACATCGGTACCAACGCCCGCTTCAAACAACACGTTATCCGGCAGCACCACCGCCGCACGGCCACCGGGTTTGAGGCCGCGATAGATGTGCTGCAAGAACGCCAGTTGCTTGTTGCTGGTCTTGTAGGTGAGGTCATCACGGGTCGGGCCGCCGCCGCCCTTGGCGGTGCCGAAGGGTGGGTTGGACAGGATGACATCCACTTTCGGCAGGTTGGCGCCGGTTTGGCCGAGTGCGTTGCCCAGGTGCACCACGCCTTCTTCATCACCTTCCATGCCGTGCAGCAGGGTGTTCATCAAGGCCAGGCGACGGGTGCCCGGCACCAGCTCCACGCCGACAAAGGCACGGTTGCGCTGAAAGCTGCGGGCCTTTTCGTCGAGGTCGTAGTGATCGTCAGTGTTGCTTTTGATGTAGGCATCGGCGGCAATCAGGAAGCCTGCGGTACCCGCTGCCGGGTCCTGAATGACTTCGCCCGGCTGGGGCTTGATGCACTTGATGATGCTGTCGATCAACGGGCGCGGGGTGAAGTACTGGCCGGCACCGGATTTGGTTTCGCTGGCGTTCTTTTCCAGCAGGCCTTCATACAGATCGCCCAGGCCGTCGCGGCGGGCGCTGAACCAGTCGATGCCGTCCAGGCTCTTGATCAGTTGTTCCAGGTGGCGAGGTTCTTTCAGACGGGTCTGGGCATCAGCGTAAATAGCCGCGATCAACGGGTCGGCGTTTTGCCCCAGATCCAGCAGCATCTGCCGGTAATGGTTGAGCAGATTCAGGCCGGATTTGCCGTTCAGGTCCGGCCAGCGCGCGCCTTCGGGCAGCTTGTGGCTGAAGTTGTCGTTGTTCTGAACCTGTTCGAATTCCATCTTGATGAACAGCAGTAGCACTAACTCGGTGACGTAGTCGCTGTAGTTGATGCCGTCGTCACGAAGGACGTCGCAAAGGTTCCAAAGCTTCTGGACGATGTCGCTGTTGGTCATAGGTCGTGCTCTAAACAATGGGGTTGGAGATGACGCTCAGGCAGCTGATGTCGTCATCGGTGGGCGGGGCGGGCAAGTGGCCGTCCCGCAGGAATATCTGTTGTGTCCGGAGGCATAAGCCGGCCCAAAAGCCATCGCTGGCCAGTAACCAGTGCTGGTTCGGGCGGGCTGGCCACACGTTTATTTCAGGATTGCTCGTGCGCCGGGCGCTGAAGCAGCGGGTCAGGCTGTGACGTGTTGAGTCCTGAGCAATCTGTGCAGGGGTGAGGTCACCCTGCCAATTGGGTGCGCAATGTACAGTACTCAGCCAGTTGATTTCACTGTCCTGTTCAATGAGGCCCACGCAGCAGTCGCCCTCATGGAGGGTGAATGCCGTATCGGGCAACAGACAGAGCAGCAGATAGCTGCAGGCCGCCAAGGGATAGTCGCTCCGTAGTGTCTGATGGCGGGTGGCGATGGTCTGCCGGAATGCGTTGGCCAGTTGCTCTGCGTTCAGCTCTTGGGTCGGTAATTGCTCAAAACCCTGTATCAGAGCAGCCAGCAGGTCTTGCGCCAATTCACCGCTGCGAGGGTGGCTGCTACTGCCATCGGCGATCAGGTAGAGACTGACATTTGCCTGCGCGGCGTGGGCAAAGGCATCGCGGTTGTCCGACGTGTGGCTGCCGGCCTGGGTGTGCCACTTGACGGTCGCAAGCATTCAGGCGGTTACCCCGACGATGTGGTGCAAGCGCTGCCAGATGATGTGTTCGCGCTCGTTATCGCCGCGCGCGGCATCCTGCACCAGATAACCAAAATCGTTATTTCCCAAAAGAGCTGCCAGCGTTTGGCTCAGGTAGGCGCGAAGTTCGGGCGCGGTTGCGGCTACTTCGGCCAGCAACTCCTCTCGCCCGTTCACCAGATTGAGTATGTCCTCAAGGTCCTGGCTGCCCAGTGGATTTTGCGCGCCGCGACCGGCGTAGGCTTGCAGCTTGCTGGCGAGGAAGTAAGGCGGGCTGAACAGGCGAATGCGGCAGCCACTCGGTAATTCATGCCACTGCGCATTGGCCAGACCATCGCTGAACCAGCGGTTATTGCAGCCCAGCAGGTTGCCGGTTGCGGCATCTTCGGGCATGAAGTCGACTTTCAACTCGCCCAGGCGCAGGCGGCAAATGACTTCGTCTTGCGGCGATTGCCTGAAACCTTTTTGCGTTAGCTGCGTCACCAATGCTTGCCATTGGGCATAGCCCGTCAGGTGCACAACCAGATCGACATCGTCTGTGTAGCGCACCTCTTCCAGGGTGAATTCGTCGGTCAACAACAGGGCTGTCGTGCAACCGCCGACGAAGGCGACTTCTTGGCACAGCTCTGTGCCTAGCGCTTTGGCCACAACTTCAAGCATCTGGATGTTCTGTGTGCGACTCATGGTTGAAGAATCCTCTCGCGCAGGATCTGATTCGCCAGATTGGCTTCCCGTGCATTGCCCAAGCGCACGGCATCGATCAGCGCCAGGTATTCATACAGACGAGGGTCTTTTTTGACTGCGCCCGGGACGCTCTTGAACAGGGGGGTGATGGATTGCCCTTTGCGAGTGCCATAGGCGTCCGGCCAGACGTAGATCAGGTCGCCACCGCTCATCAACTTGCCCTCCAATACAGGCGCGGAAAAGCTGGTGGGGATACCACGGACAATTTCGGCGGGTTTGACTGGGTAGACATAGCGCAAACCATGCTCAATAAAACCTAGCAGTGCCTTGCTGTTGGCTCGAGGGAGTTGCGTGTCAGGGTCTACGCGTATCAATCCAATTTGCTGACAGCGTTTGAGCGCTGCGGCCACTTCGGTTTTGCTAATGCCCAGTGAAGCCTGCAGGGCGCGCACGGAATAGCTGTCGTGATGGACGGGCGGGTCTTGTTCGCACTGATCCTCCCAGCCTTGCCATGGGTCAGCGCTGAGCTTGAGCAGTTCCGCTGTTTCGCTATCGAGCCGCTGCTGTTGGCGCTCGCGCTGCTCCAGGCAAATCAGTTTGATCAGCAATAGGATGTCTTGACTCTTCATACGGCCTCAGCTAGCGACTGTCCTCTGTCCTAGGACTGAGGACAGTTTGGCCATATTAGGACTATCACTGTCAACCCTCAGCCAACCGCAGGCCAAAGGTTGTCATTCAAGGCTTCCAAGACCCTATCCAGATTGCCACCCAGATGCCGGTTCAAGCTCTTGATGCCGCCATCGTTCAAGAACGCTTCGTTGACCTGCTGCGGATCAATCACCACTTCATGCACCAGTTGCTTGGCCAAACGATCGAGCCACTTGCGCTGCACGGTCGTCCACGGCTCAAGGGCGTAGATTTTCTGCATGGCGTTGGCCACGCGCTGATCGAAGGGCAGCAGGGCTTCGCCAATGGCGGCCTGGCGGATGTAGCCAATGATGCTGGCCGCGATTTCCTGATTGGTCTGGTTGCGCCAGGCGCTTTTCAGGCTGACTTCGCTGAAGCCATGTTGGTCGAGCAGCAAACGCACATTGCGCAGTTGCTCGCGCGTGAGGTCTTTGGGCCGATTGACCACGACGCCCAGTGCCGTGGATTGGTTGAGCTGGCTGTGGACGAAGTCGTGGAAGCTTTCGAGGTAATCCTGGGGCTTTTGATAATCGCCGTAGCTTTGCTCGCGCAGGATCAGTTCGTCGCTGTGGGTGGAAATGATCGGGTAGTTTTCCGAACCCAGCATTGTTTTGACCACCTCCAGTTGGTTCAGCAACTGGCTGTGTTCACGAATGAACGTGGCAGCCTGTCTTGGCCCCATTTCATGCAAGTGTTTGTGCAGTTGGGCCGGTTCCACGCCCCAGATGTTTTCAAGCTCCGCCAGCTTTTCCTTCAACGCCGGCCGGGTTTCAGCCTTGTGATCGGCTTTGCGCAGAATCCGCATGATGCGCTGGCTGAGGACGTCGAGCACATCATGGGCGTGGCTGGTGTCTTCCTGATTGCCGGGCGCATCGTGGCTGGCGTCGCTGGTGAGTTCGCTGACCAGCTGCTCCAGGGAGACATCTGGGTTTTTCACCAACGGCTTCATGGTGTCGACGGCTTCCAGGCTGGCGTAGAGGTCGACGGGGTCGTAGATGCGGAACACCGTTTTGCCAATCTCGTCGCAGCGCCGTGTGGCGCGGCCTTTCATCTGTTCATAAAGAATGCGCGAGCGCACCCGACGCATGAACACCAGGTTGCAGATGGTCGGTACGTCGATGCCGGTGGTCAGCAGGTCAACGGTGATGGCGATGCTGGGGTACGGTTCGTTTTTGTACTTGCGAATCAGCTGTTCAACCTTGTCGCTCTGGCCGGTGATGATTTGCACCGTCGCCTGGTTGTACTGCTCGCCGTAAGCGTCTTTGAAGGCATCATTGAGCAGGTTTTTCACCCGTTCGGCATGGGCCTGGTTGACGCAGAACACCATGGTTTTCTCTTCGCCGAAGGGGTCCAGCTCATTGGCCAGGGCCTCGCAGATGACTTTGTCAAAGGCCGGGGTGATCACACGGCGGTTGAACGACTCGATGTTGAAGTTGAGTTCGTCTTCAAGCTCCGCGACATCGACTTCCCCGGTCTGGGTATCGATGATGCTAACCGACTCTCCCTTGTCAAAATGGATGCCGTTTTCGCTCAGTTGAGTCTTGAAGCGGATCGGTGGCTCATGGTCGATCAGCCAGTCATCCGCCACGGCTTCGCGGTAGCTGTAGATGAATACAGGCTTGCCGAAAATTTCGCTGGTGTGCTTGGCCGGGGTGGCGGTCAGGCCAATCTTGCAGGCGTCGAAGTAGTCCAGCACGCGCCGGTACTGTGAGAGGTACTGATTGTGATCGCGCACAAGCAGCTCGCCCTCGCTCATCTCTTGATCGAGGGTGTAACCACGGTGAGCTTCGTCGACGATGATGCAATCGAATTCGCCCACCGAAGGCGGCGTGTCCGAACGGAAGATCCGGCTGACCATGGCCTGCACGGTGGCCACCTGGACACGGGTTTCCGCCTCGGCGGCCATGTCGCCCAGTTCTTTGATGTCGTAGATCTGCGCCAGCGTGTGGTGTTGCTCGAGGGTGGTGTCGTTGAACGAGTCGATGGCCTGTTGGCCGAGGGCGCTGCGGTCGACCAGAAACAGAATGCGCTTGAAGCGTTCGGTTTTCAGGAAGCGGTACATCAGGCCAATGATGGTGCGGGTTTTCCCGGTACCGGTGGCCATGGCCAGCAAGCACTCGCGCTGGTTATTGGCCAAGGCGTGTTCCACGGCATGGATCGCCTTTTCCTGATAATCGCGCAACTTCAGATAAGTGAAGCCTTCTTCCTTGAGCTTGGCTTCGGCTTCCTCACGGCTGCGTTTGAGCAGTTCCAGCAAATCATCAGGTTTGTGGAAATCCTGCAGCGGTCGGGCGGTGTTGGCGGGGCTGCGCAGGTCGCGGAACCAGGTGCCCGATTGTTCAGCCAGTTGCTTGATGAAAGGGCGACCATTGCAGGCAAAGGCGAAGGGCACCTGGAAGGTACTGCCTTCACCATCGTCCCAGGCCGTGGCGTGGCCGGACAGTAGCCAGGGTTTGAGCTGCTCCGGGGCGAATTTGAACTCGCGGGAATAACGCTGGGCCTGGGGAATACGGTCTGCAATGTTAATGCGTTTGCGCTTGGCCTCTACGATGGCGATCGGCGTCAGCCCGGCAAACAAGACATAGTCCGCATTGGCTTTTGGAATGCGGGTGGGCCATTCGGCGATGGCTTTGTTCTTGCCCTTTTCCGGGCGCGCGCCTTTTTCGTAGGTCAGGTCAAGGGAGTCGGCTTCCCAACCGGCCTCGACCAGCTGCTGGTCGATGAGAATGCGGGTGAGGTCTTCGCTCAGGTCGAATTGCTTGCTGGCCCGCATTGTGCGGTGCATGACCTGAGAAGAAGCCTGGGGTTGGGTCAGCAGTTGGGTTTGCAGCGCTTTGATGCGTTGTTCGTGTTCGATGCGCAGCTTTGCCAGTTCGGCTTCGTGCTGTTTGGCCTGCTGTTTATGCTGGCGCGATTCAGCGTCCATCTGCTGCGCCAGCACGGCATACTCTTCGGCCTCGCGCTTGATCAGCTCAGCCAGTTGCTGGTTGCTTTCCAGTTGTTGGCTGGATTCGCTCAGTTGCGCTTTGAGTTGCTCGATTTCGTTTTGGAGATCGCGCAACGGGGTGCTGGGATCATCCGGTTTTACAAACGGGCCAGGTTGAAAGTTGTCGACGTTTTTACCGAAGGACTGGTGATACCAAATGGCTAGAGAGCGGGCGACCTTGAGCCCGTCCATGGCCTCGCGGTGTTGGGTACGAAATTCGTGGGTCGCTTTATTGCCTTCGACGCGCAGGGTGCGAAACAGGCCGCGGATATTTTGATCAAGCTGGATATCGCGACCCAGTTTGTAGAGCAGGTCGGACTGTGTGGTGTTGGCATCGAACTCAATACCGGCACGGCTCGCCAGGTCTTGAGCCAAGGCTTCACCCAGCTGTCGCAGCTTGATCAGGGTGGTGTTGGGGTCGCGGGCAAAGATCTGTTCGGCCGTGGTCGCCAACTGCAGGAAGATGGGGTCATGTTCCTGGAGAAAGGAGAAGTTACTGTTCGCGGCCATGTTTTTCCCTTTGCATGCTAGTCCCTTGATGCGTCTGTTGCGCAATGTTGCACCGAGCTTACCCAAGATGAACCGGGTTTGACCATCGCAGGGCTGAGGTTGGCAGCGCTTTTGTAGCGCAACAAAAAGCCCCGGCTCTTCCGAGTCCGGGGCTTTCTTATTTCAACCGCTAACGCTTACAACGTCGGGTAGTCGATATACCCCACCGGACCCTTGCCATAGAACAGCTCCGGACGCGGTTCATTCAGCGGTGCATCCGCCTTCAACCGTGCAGGCAAATCCGGGTTGGCAATGAACGGAATACCGAAGGCCACCGCGTCAGCCTTGCCGTCGGCCAGCCAGGCGTTGGCGCTGTCCTTGGTGAAACGCTCGTTGATGATGTACGGACCGCCGAAGGCTTCCTTGATTTGCGGGCCGAGGCTGTCGTCGGCTTCTTTTTCGCGCGAGCAGATAAAGGCGATGCCGCGTTTGCCCAGTTCGCGGGCGACGTAGGTGAAAGTCTCGGCGAGGTTGTCGTCGCCCATGTCGTGGGCATCGGCCCGTGGCGCCAGGTGTACGCCGACACGGCCGGCGCCCCAGACTTCGATGGCGGCGTCGGTCACTTCCAGCAGCAGGCGTGCACGGTTTTCCAGGGAGCCGCCGTATTGGTCGGTGCGCTGGTTGGTGCTGCTTTGCAGGAACTGGTCGAGCAGGTAGCCGTTGGCGCCGTGGATTTCCACGCCGTCGAAACCGGCGGCCTTGGCGTTCTCGGCACCGGTGCGGTAGGCGTCGACGATGTCGGCGATTTCAGCGGTTTCCAGCGCGCGCGGCGTTGGGTAGTCGGCCAGCGGACGCACCAGGCTGACGTGGCCCTTTGGCTGGATGGCGCTTGGCGCAACCGGTGCTTCACCATTCAGGTACGAAGGGTGAGAAATGCGGCCAACGTGCCACAGTTGCAGGAAGATCTTGCCGCCGGCGCCGTGAATCGCCTTGGTCACGTTGGCCCAGCCACGCACTTGATCGTTGGACCAGATGCCCGGGGTGTCCGGGTAGCCGACGCCCATCGGCGTTACCGAAGTGGCTTCGCTGAGGATCAGGCCAGCCGAGGCGCGTTGTACGTAGTATTCGGCCATCAGCGCGTTCGGCACACGGCCTTCGTCGGCGCGGCAGCGGGTCAGCGGGGCCATGATGATGCGGTTGTTCAGCTCGATGTCGCCGAGTTTGATCGGGTCGAAAATAGTCGCCATGTCTAAAAGCCTCTCTTTAATTAAGGAAGTTGATCAGTTGGAAGCAGGCGCCAGCTCGGCATTGCCGTTCTGGCGGAAGGTAATCAGGGTCACCAGCAGGGCAAGTACGGCCAGCGCGGCGGCGGCCAGT
>DATMUG010000037.1:0-9840 GCA_035563915.1 Pseudomonas sp.
GTCGCCGTTGATCGCGCTGATGAACACCTTGGCCTATCAGGGCCAGGCCGGTGCTCGGGGTCAGGCGTTGAGCGATTCACTGGTGCAGTCGGCGCAGAAACTGATCGCTCGGGACAAGGTGCCGATGATCGAACAGCAGGCGCCAACCCATCCGCTGGACACCAGCTTCGGGCCGTTGCTGGCGTTGCTGGGCAAGGACGCTGACGGCAAAAACGACGAGCGCCTGAGCCTGCCAGCCTTCCTCAACCGCGTGACCCAGGTGCGCCTTAAACTGCAGCAAGTGCGCAGTGCCACCGACCCGCAGGCCATGACCCAGGCCTTGGCGCAGTCGGTTTTCCAAGGCAGGAATGTCGACCTCACCGACACCCTGGCCTACGGCAGCCTGCTCGCCGCCAGCCTCGGCGCGGAGTGGGAGGGCGTTGGCCAGACGCTGTTCGTGCAGCCGCTGGAACAAGCCTGGCAACGGATCCTGAAACCCTCGGCCGCGGGCCTCAACAGCCAGTGGCAGCGGGCGATTGTCGACGAGTGGCAGAGCGCGTTCGCCGGACGTTATCCCTTTGCCCCCACCGCCGGCGACGCCTCCTTGCCGATGCTCGGGCAGATGATTCGCGCCGATTCCGGGCGCATCGAGCAGTTTTTGCAGCAGCAACTGGGCGGCGTGCTGCGCAAGGAAGGCAGTCGCTGGGTCGCCGACACCCGGCACGGCCAGGGCTTGCGCCTCAACCCGCAGTTTCTCACCGCGATCAATCAGCTCACTCATCTCGCCGATGTGCTCTACACCGACGGCGGCATGGGCATCAGCTTTGAATTGCAGGGCAAAGCGGTGCGCGACGTGGTGCAGACCACCTTCATTCTCAACGGTGAGAGACACCACTACTTCAACCAGAAAGAGAGCTGGCAGCGCTTCAGCTGGCCGGGTTTCAGCAGCCATCCGGGTACCCGTCTTTTGTGGACCAGCGTGATGACCGGCGAACGGCTGTTCGGTGATTACGAAGGCACCTGGGGCCTGATCCGTCTGCTGGAAAAAGCCAAGGTCACGCCGCTGACTGACAGCGGCAGCGACTACCGCGTGCAGATCAGAGCCCCCGATGGCATCGACCTGACCTGGTATATGCGCACCGAACTGGGAACGGGGCCGTTGGCGTTGCTCAAACTGCGTGGCTTCAAGTTGCCGACGCAGATTTTTCTCGACGGCGTTGCATCGAACACAAAACCGTAGGCGCCGGCTGCGCGCTCATCTCATCAAAAAAAGGACGCTCTGTATGAATAAGGACAATCGCACATTGGAGTATTTCGACGCCGAGATGCGCTACCTGTTGGAGGCCGCCCGGGAGTTTGCCAAAGACTTTCCCGAAATCGCGGCACAACTGAACCTGGATAAGCCCGGTGCTCCTGATGCCAGCGTGGAGCAACTGTTCCAGGGTTTTGCCTTTTTGATGGGACGGTTTCGAGAAAAACTCGACGATGACTTCCCGGAGTTGACGGAAAGCCTGGTCGGCATGATGTGGCCGCAATACCTTCGCTGCATTCCATCCTTGTCCATTGTCGAGCTGGTTTCCGATATCCAGCAGATGAAGCGCAGCGAGCTGATCGCTGCGGGTCTGGAGGTCATGTCACAGCCTATCGGCCCGCAAGGCCCCCGCTGCCGTTACACCACCACCCAGGACCTGATGCTGCAACCGCTGGCGATGGAAACCGTGCAGGTTGACCAGGAACCCAACGGACGCTCGCTGCTGCGGCTGCGTTTCGCCTGCGGTGCAAAGTGCGACTGGAACGAGATCGACCTGAGCCGCCTGCCGCTGTACCTCAATGCCGACGCACCGCTGGCCAGTGCCTTGCACCAAGCGCTGACACTCAACACCGAAGCGATGTATGTACGCTTACCGGGCGATTCGCAGCGTCATCCGTTGGAGGGGTACTTCGCGGCCAAGGGCTTTGCCGAAGAGGATCGCCTGTGGCCCAAAGGCGGCGGCGAGTACAGCGATTATCAGTTGATGCTTGAGTACTTCACCTTTCGTGAAAAATTCATGTTCGTACGCCTGTGCGGACTGGAAAAGCGGACCTTCACGCCCGGAACGCCCTGGTTCGAAGTGGAGGTGGTACTGAGCGAACCATGGCCACATGAGTTCAAACCGAAAGCCGAGCACATTCGTCTGAACGCGGTGCCGGTGATCAACCTGTTCGCAGTGAAGGCCGAGCCGCTGAGTCTGGATCCTTTGCAAACGGAGTATCGGCTTCGCGGCGCGAGTTTGCAGGACGGTCATACTGAAATTTACTCCGTGGACCAGGTCAGCGCCTCGAAAAACACTGCAAGACACGACTATGAACCCTTCAGCAGTTTCAGCCACAAGGGTGGCATGCTGCGCCACGACGAGCCCGAGCGTTACTTCCATACGCGGATGAAGCGTGGTCCCAGCGGTCGGAATGAGACCTGGTTGATCCTTGGAGGTGAGGGGTTTAAAGCCGATGCGCTAGGCGAAAACCCGAGTCTGTCATTGCGCATGACCGGTACTAACGGCCAGCTCCCACGCATGGCCCTGCAAAGCATATTGCTCGACACACTGGCGCAAGCCTCCAAGACCGGTTTGCGCGTGCGCAATCTCTGCCCTCCCACCTTGCCTTGCTACCCGCCCAACCGTGACCGTTTCCACTGGCGCATTCTTAGCCACCTGGGGTCAAATTTCCTGCCAATGCTCGACAACGGCGAAGTACTGCGCGGCACCCTGTCGCTGTACGAATGGACTGGCAGTGAACTGAACCAGCGCCGTCTCGCAGCCATTACCAAGGTGAACCACTTCCTGATCGAGCGCTTCGAAAAAGGCTTCCTGCTACGGGGTGTGGATATCGAAGTTACCCTGGACACCAGCGGCTTTTGCGGCGACGGCGACGTCATCCTGTTCGGCGAGATGCTTAACCGTTTCTTTGCCCTGTATGCCGATATTCATCTGTTCAACCAGCTCACGGTGATTCTGCAACCATCAAAAAAGTGCCTGCGATGGGATGAGAATCATAGTCAGCGGATTCCCGGTTGAAAGAGGGTGGGAGCGGCGCTAGTGCATGATCCAGCTCAGCAACCACAACCCCAGCATCAACCAGATGAGCCCCATGATGATCGACGCATTCATGAACGCGCGGATGGCCGACCACAGCAACACCAGGCCGATGATCAGGACCGCGATGCTGATGATCGAGGTGTCCATGCCCAGTGCACGGGACAGGCCGTCGACAAAGTTGCTGCTGGCGCGGCTCACCATCTGGAACAGGCCGCTGAGGGCATCAACGATGAAACGGATGACTGTGCCAAGCGCCTGACCGAGCCATTCGAAAAAACCTTCTACCTGCATGGAATGAGTGTCCTGATCAAAGAAAGGTTGGGCTATTGATCCCGGTGCCGAGTTCCCCGAAAGCATAGAAGGTTGCAGACAATCTGTGCCGAACACAAAACCTGTGCCTGACTACGAACGCCTGTGGCGAGCGAGCTTGCTCGCGCCGGGCTGCGAAGCGGCCCCGATAACAGGCCACACCGCATCAGCAGGTTTACGGCTGCTGCGCAGCCGAGCGGGAGCAAGCTCCCTCGCCACAAAGACAGTTGCACCCTTAAAAGCATCTCCATGTGCTCTTGCTTTGTCACTTGCCATCCCCCGCCATCCCCCCGAAGCTATACGCCTTCAGGAGAGCCCGATGAACCTTGTTGAACTGACCGAACGTTTGCACGCCATCCGTGACCGCAATGACTGGCGGCAATTTCACAGCCCGAAAAACCTGGCCATGGCCGCCAGTGTCGAAATGGCCGAGCTGGTGGAGATTTTCCAGTGGCTGACCGAAGACCAGTCGCGGCAATTGCCGGCGGAGAAACTCGCCCATGCCGGGCAGGAAATCGGCGATATCGTGCTCTATCTATTGTTGCTGTGCGGCGAATTGGGCCTGGACATGAATGAAGTGGTGCGCAGCAAACTGGCCGACAGCGAACGGAGGTTCAGCTGATGAGCGACCGTCATTTCGATCAACTGGCCACGCGCTTCGCGGAAAAAATCTACGGCGGGGCCAAAGGCGCGATTCGTCTGGCGGTGTTGCAGGCCGACCTGGCCGAAACCCTGCCGGATCGCCCGCTGCGAGTGCTGGATATCGGCGCGGGCCTGGGCCACATGTCGTTGTGGCTGGCCGAGCGCGGGCATCAGGTGACGCTGGCAGAGCCGGCCGAACCCATGCTCGAAGGCGCCCGCCAGCGCTTCGCCGAAGCAGGGCAGACCGCGACTTTCATCCAGGCACCCTGGCAGGAGCTGCTCGGACAGCTCAATGAACCCTACGATCTGGTGCTGTGCCACGCCGTGCTGGAATGGCTGGCCGAACCCCACGCAATCCTTCCCGTCCTGCATCAACTGACCAAGCCCGGCGGCTGGCTGTCCCTGGCGTTCTACAACCGTGATGCGCTGATTTATCGCAACTTGCTCAAGGGCCACTTCCGCAAGCTGCGCAAGAACGAGATGGCGGGGGAAAAGCAGAGCCTGACCCCGCAGCAACCGCTTGATCCACGGGAATTGGCGGCGCAACTTGAAGGCCTGTGGCAGGTCGAAACACAGAGTGGCGTGCGGGTTTTTCACGATTACATGCCCGTGGAATTCCAGGCCCGCGCCGAGTTGCCGGACTTGCTCGAAATGGAGCTGGCGCACCGCCGCCACCCAAGCTTTGCCGGGCTTGGGCGTTACTTGCACTGGATCTGTCGGCCGGTTTGATCGGAGCGCGAAATGAAAAGTCGTTCAGGGTTGCTGGTGATCTGCCTGGGACTGACTGCCTGTGAGGGCACCAACCCGTACGTGGCGTCCTCCAACCCGATTCCCCCGGCGCCGCCGCAGGCGGCCACCACCTTCGACCGCAGCGCTTACCCGGCTGCGCCGCTAGACTACGGGCGCTATCGCAGTTGGGCGTGGCTCGACGGCCAACTGCCGCCGGGCACCCGTTGGGCGGACTCGGACCAGGTCGCCGAAGCGGTCAGCAGTGCCCTCGATCAACGGGGTTTGCGCCCGCTGCATGACAATCGTCCGGCGGACCTGTTTGTCAGCGCCGACCTGCGCCTGGAAACCCGCCTGCGCCAGGTTCAGGACGACTACGGTGCCTACGGCGGCTATGGCGGCTACAACCGTTATGGCTATGGCCCCGGATACGGCGTGTACGGCTCGGTGCCCATCGTGCGTACGTACGAGGAACAGGTGGTGGTCGTGCATGTGAACCTGTTCGACGCAAAAAACGGTCAGCCGGTGTGGAGCTCCAGCGCCGAGACCGGTCATCGTGGCACCCAGAGCCAGCAAGTGGATGCCATTCGCGAGGCTGTGGAAAAGGCGATGTCGGCGTATCCTCCCAGTTAGCTTCTTGAAGATAAGAAGCATTTCGCTGGTTCATGTCTTCATCCGGAGAATCATCATGTTCCGCCGTTTCGCTCTACTGGTCGTGGCCGCGCTGCTCAGTGCCTGCGCCGCCAACCAGGTCAATCACGACTACGACGCCAGCCGCGACTTCGCCGCCTATCGCAGCTGGAGCTGGAAAGAACCCGCGCTGCAATACCGCCCCGACGATCCCCGGATCAAGAGCGACCTGACCGAGCAGCGCGTGCGCCAGGCGGTGACCGAGCAACTGGACCAGCGTGGGCTGCGTCCAGCCGCTGCAGGGGCCAAGGGCGACCTGAATATTCAGACCTATTTGATCGTCGAGGAGCGCCAGCAACAGGTGACCACCAACTACGGGGGCGGTTGGGGCAACCCCTGGTATGGCTATTGGGGAGCGCCGATGTACAACGAAACGCGCCTGGTGTCCTACAAGGTGGCGACGATCCAGATCGACATGCTCGACGGCAAGGACGGCAAACTGGTGTGGCGCGGCAGTGACGAGCAGATCCTAAGCCGCACCCCCAACCCCTCTGATCGCAGCACGGCGATACACGAAACGGTCACCCGCATCCTGGCCAACTATCCACCCCACGGATAACCCGTCTATTACCCTGTAGGAGCTGCAGAAGGCTGCGATCTTTTGATTTTGTTTTTTAAGATCAAGATCAAAAGCTCGCAGCCTTCGACAGCTCCTACAAGGGAGGTGTCAGGCGACTGGGCGCCATTGGCCGATCATATGTTCGAGATCCCCATTGCCGATCAACTGCAACTCCCCGCTCGACCCCGCCGCACTGGCCAGTAGCGCCACCTCACTGGGCAGGCGTACCGGTTTCTTGAACTGCACCAGGATCTCGTAGTTCGCCGTCGGCAAATGCTCCTCCAGCGCTGCCAGCGTGCGGGCCTTGTTCCACAGTCCATGGGCGATGGCCGCAGGAAAGCCGAACAGCCTGGCGCTGGCCGCGCTGAGGTGAATCGGGTTGTAGTCGCCGGAAACTTTGGCATAGCGCCGGCCGATGTCCGCGGGCGCTTGCCATTGCGCGATCTGGGCCAGCGGCAGCGTCGAAGTCAGCACTTCTTCCACAGGCTCGCCCTCAAGCTTGACCCCGCGACACAACATCTGGCTCTGCGCCTCCCACAGCGTCCCGAGCTGGTCATCCAGGGTGGTCAGCAGATCGAAGGTCGCGCCCTTGGCGTGGGGTTGCAGATTCTGCACGCTCACGCTGACCCGGGCCCGATGCAGACCGCCCATGGGCCGCAGCACGCGAATGCGGTTGCTCAGGTGAATCAGCCCCAGCAAGGGGAACGGAAACTCCCTGGCCGTGAGCAATTGCATCTGCAACGCGAAAGCGAGGATGTGTGGATAAGTCGGTGGCAGCAGGCTGTTGTCGGCAAAACCGCAGACCTTGCGATAGGCCGCCAGGTGTTCGGGGTCGATATCCACCCAGCAGCGCAAACCGGTCTCGGGCAGGGTGGTGCCGGTGATTTTCCGTCGTGTTGCGGCTTTCGCATAGAGCGCCGGCAAGCCGGGTTCGCCATCGAGCAGGTGCCAGTCAGTGCTCATGTCTAGGCCCCCAGAACGCTTTGCCCGCACACGCGCAAGGCCTGCCCGGTGAACGCGCCCGTGCCCGGTTGCGCCAGCCACGCCACCGCTTCGGCCACGTCCTGGGGCAAGCCACCCTGTCCCAGGGAGCTCATGCGTCGCCCGGCCTCGCGCAGGCCAAAGGGGACGCGGGCGGTCATCTGGGTCTCGATAAAACCGGGCGCCACCGCGTTGATGCTGATGCCGCGCGCCTGCAGCGAAGGCGCCCAGGCCTGGGCCAGACCGATCAGCCCGGCCTTGCTCGCCGCGTAATTGGTTTGCCCGCGATTGCCGGCGATGCCGCTGATCGAGGCCAACAAAATTACCCGGGCGTTGTCGCGCAGCGTGCCGTTGTCGAGCAGCGCCTGGGTCAGCACTTGCGGCGCATTGAGATTCACCGCGAGCACGGCGTCCCAAAAATCCGGGGTCATGTTGGCCAGGGTTTTATCCCGGGTGATGCCGGCGTTGTGCACCACGATATCGACGCCCTCGGGCAGCTGTTCGATCAACTGGGTTGCGGCATCTTCGGCACAGATGTCCAGGGTGATGCTGCGCCCGCCGAGACGTGCGGCAAGGGCATCGAGATCGTTTTTGGCCGGTGGTACATCGAGCAGGATGACGTCGGCGCCATCCCGGGCCAGGGTTTCGGCGATGGCCGCGCCGATGCCTCGGGCCGCACCGGTAACCAGCGCCTTGCGCCCGGCCAAGGGGCGCGTCCAGTCAGTGACCTGAGTGTCACAAGCCTTGAGGCGAATGACTTGCCCGGAGACGAAGGCGCTTTTGGGCGAGAGGAAAAACCGCAGTGGACCTTCGAGTTGATCTTCGGCACCTTCGCCGACGTAGATCAGTTGCAGGGTGCCGCCGCTGCGCAGTTCCTTGGCCAGCGAGCGGCTGAACCCTTCCAGGGCCCGCTGGGCGCTGGCGGCAAATGGGTCGTTCAGGGTCTTCGGGTCGCGCCCCAGGATCACCAGATGCGCGCAATGCTCGAGGTTTTTCATCAGCGGTTGGAAGAACTCGCGCAGTTGCTTGAGCTGATCGGTTTGCAAAAGATCGCTGGCATCAAACACCACCGCCTTGAGTTTCGGCCCGTGGCCGGGAATCCACTGCGTCGCCATCGAAGGCTCGGTGCCGTAGCCGTAAATCGCATCGGTCAAGCGGTTGGCGAAGGCACTGACGTGTTGCGCCAGGGGGCCGCCGCCAATCAGCAGCGCACCCTCGATCGGCCGCAACCGACCGGCCTGCCAGCGCTCCAGGCGCACCGGCGAAGGCAGACCCAGGGCTCCGACCAGGCGGTGGCCGAGGGAGGAATTGGCGAATTCGATATAGCGATCAGACATGGAACGCGCTCCGCAAGCTGGGGTTCAAAGTGTGGACCATGATTGGCAATCAGTCGTTCGATCCGCGAGATAAGGCCTACGCTTGGTCATTGTAGGAGCTGCCGAAGGCTGCGATCTTTTGATCTTGATTCTCAAAAACAAAGGCAAAAGATCGCAGCCTTCGGCAGCTCCTACAGGGGGGAGTGTTCATATTTGAGTTCATCAGGAGTTTCTAATGACCCAACTGCGCCGCGTCGCGATCATCGGTGGTAACCGGATTCCATTCGCCCGCTCCAACGGGCCGTTCGCCACGGCCAGCAACCAGGACATGCTCACGGCGGCGCTCGAAGGCTTGATCGAGCGCTACAACCTGCATGGCCTGCGTATCGGCGAAGTGGTCGCGGGTGCGGTACTCAAGCATTCGCGGGACATGAACCTGACCCGCGAGTGCGTGCTCGGCTCGCGACTGTCGCCCGCAACGCCCGCCTATGACATCCAGCAGGCCTGCGGCACGGGGCTGGAAGCGGCGTTGCTGGTGGCGAACAAGATTGCCCTGGGGCAGATCGAGTGCGGCATTGCCGGTGGCGTCGATACCACGTCCGATGCGCCGATCAGTGTCAGCGAGGGCTTGCGCAAGATTCTGCTGCAAGCCAACCGCGCGAAAACCACCGGCGACAAGTTGAAGAGCTTCCTGCAATTGCGCCCCCGGCATCTGATCCCCGAGTTCCCGCGCAATGGCGAGCCGCGCACCGGGTTGTCCATGGGCCAGCACTGCGAATTGATGGCGCAGACCTGGGGCATATCCCGTGAGGATCAGGACCGACTGGCGTTGGAAAGTCACCAAAAGCTGGCCGCGTCCTACGCCGAGGGTTGGCATAACGATCTGATGACACCGTACCTGGGCCTGACCCGCGACAACAACTTGCGCCCGGATTCAACACTGGAAAAGCTCGCCGCCCTCAAACCCGCCTATGAAAAAAGCGCCAAGGGGACGCTGACCGCCGGCAATTCCACCCCGTTGACTGATGGTGCGTCGCTGGTGCTGTTGGGCAGTGAAGAGTGGGCGAAAGAACGCGGCTTGCCGATCCTCGCCTACCTGCGTGACGGAGAAGCGGCGGCGGTGGATTTCGTCAACGGTGCCGAAGGCCTGTTGATGGCGCCGGTATATGCCGTGCCACGTTTACTGGCACGCAACGGTTTGACTTTGCAGGACTTCGATTACTACGAAATCCACGAAGCCTTTGCCGCGCAGGTGCTTTGTACGCTGAAGGCCTGGGAAGATGCGGACTACTGCAGGACTCGCCTGGGACTTGAAGCGCCATTGGGCTCGATCGATCGCAGCCGGCTGAATGTCAAAGGCAGCTCGCTGGCGGCGGGGCACCCGTTTGCCGCCACGGGCGGGCGGATTGTGGCCAATCTGGCGAAGTTGCTGGAGGCGGCGGGGCAGGGGCGGGGGTTGGTGTCGATTTGTGCGGCGGGTGGGCAGGGTGTGACTGCGATCATCGAGCGTTAAGGTCACGCAAAACCTGTGGGAGCGGGCTTGCTCGCGAATGCGGAGTGTCAG
>DATMUG010000038.1:0-5860 GCA_035563915.1 Pseudomonas sp.
GAAGCAGACGCAAAGCTTTTGGGGCCGCTTCGCGACCCAGCGGGAGCAAGCTCCCTCGCCACAAAAGCTCGCTTCTACAGGGATTGGTGCAGAGGCCGGGAACCATGGCTGACTCGATTTCACTGAAGAAACTCGTCACCCGCCTGTTGCTGGTGGTGGTGGCGATGTTTGTCTTCGGGTTTGCCCTGGTGCCGATCTACGACGTGATGTGCAAGGCGTTCGGCATCAATGGCAAGACCGCCGGGCAGTACGAGGGTGAGCAGACGGTCGACACTTCGCGGCAGGTCCGCGTGCAGTTTCTGTCGACCAACTCCGCTGACATGCCCTGGGATTTCTACCCCAAGGGCGAAGAGCTCACCACCAACCCCGGGGCGGTGAACGAGATGATCTTCATCGCGCACAACCCAACCGACCGCCCGATGAGTGCACAGGCCGTGCCGAGCATCGCACCCAGCGCGGCAGCGGCGTACTTCCACAAAACCGAATGCTTCTGCTTTACCCAGCAAGTGCTGCAGCCCGGTGAACGAATAGAAATGCCGGTGCGTTTCATTGTTGACCGTGACATGCCCAAGGATGTGAAGCATTTGACGCTGTCCTACACGCTGTTCGATATCACCGCCCGACATCCACCGGTCGCAGTAAACACTGGCGGTTGAGCGTGCCCGATAAGGAGAACAATAAATGGCAACTCATGAGCATTATTACGTTCCGGCCCAGAGCAAATGGCCGATCATCGCCACCGTCGGGATGTTCGTCACCATGTACGGCCTGGGCACCTGGTTCAACGATCTGAAGTCCGCGCGGCCGGAATCCCACGGTCCGCTGATCTTTTTCGTTGGCGGCCTGATGCTGGCCTACATCCTGTTCGGCTGGTTCGGCACGGTGATCAAGGAAAGCCGCAGCGGGTTGTACAGCGCGCAAATGGATCGCTCATTCCGCTGGGGTATGAGCTGGTTCATTTTCTCGGAGGTCATGTTCTTCATCGCCTTCTTCGGTGCCCTGTTTTACGTGCGCCACATTACCGGGCCCGCGCTTGGCGGTGAAGGCGCCAAGGGCATTGCCCATATGCTGTGGCCGAACTTCCAGTTCACCTGGCCGCTGCTGGAAAACCCCGATTCCAAGATCTTCCCGCCACCCAAGGAAGTCATCAGCCCCTGGGGCTTGCCGCTGCTCAATACCGTGTTGCTGGTCAGCTCCAGCGTCACCGTGACCATCGCCCACCATGCCTTGAAAAAGGGCCATCGCGGCGCGTTGAAACTCTGGCTGGCGATCACCGTGCTACTAGGCTGCGCGTTCCTTGGCTTCCAGGCTGAAGAGTACATGCACGCCTATCACGAACTGGGCCTGACCCTGGGTTCGGGCATCTATGGCGCCACGTTCTTCATGCTCACCGGGTTCCACGGCGCCCACGTGACCATTGGCACCATCATTTTGTTCGTGATGTTGATGCGGATCATGCGCGGGCACTTCGACAACGAGCATCAGTTCGGTTTCGAGGCGGCGAGTTGGTACTGGCACTTCGTGGACGTGGTGTGGATCGGGTTGTTCGTCTTCGTTTATGTGCTGTGACGCGTTCCTTTAAACGCCTTACCAGGGCGCATGCGACACCAGCTGGCCGCTGAAAAAACCCCAGGCTATCAAGCCCACGGTTACAGCGGCCAAGGCAACACGGACACTCAAGGCAATGACGAGGCGGTTCGAACGGCTGTCGTCCTTGACCAAAAAAAACAGGCCGCTGAACAGGCTGACAACCGTGGCAATCAGCATCAGGACGATAGCTGCTTTGAGCATGGGGAAACTCCGGGGGACATGCGATGCATTTGAGTATAGCTATCGCGCTGACCGACTTTCTGGCCACGCCATGAAGCGCTTTCGGCCGGGCGTTGTACCGACGCTGGTGGTCGCCCTCCTGCTGCCGCTGCTGGTGTCGCTCGGGTTTTGGCAATTGAGTCGGGGCGCGGAAAAAAGCGCGCTGCTGCAAAGCTACGCCGAACGCCGGGCCGCCGAGCCGATGGCCAGCACCGAACTGCAACACAGCACAGACCCAGCCTTTCGCCGGGTGCGTCTACACGGTCAATTCGACACCGCCCACAGCCTGCTGCTGGATAACCGCCAGCGTGACGGCAAGGTCGGAGTCGAATTGCTGCAACCGTTCCAGGATCAGGCAACGGGGTTGTGGCTGCTGGTCAATCGCGGCTGGCTACCCTGGCCGGATCGCCGTACACCGCCGCAATTCACCACGCCCGCACAAGCCCTGAGTCTCGACGCCTGGGTCTACGTGCCCCCCGGCGCGGCCTTCCAGCTCCACGCCGACCCAAGCACCAGCACCTGGCCAAAACTGCTGACGGCCATTGACCCCAAGGCACTCTGGACAGCATTGGACCGCGACGGTTTTGCCTACGAATTACGCGCAGAAACCGGCCCCGCGACTTACCAGGCCGATTGGCCGGTGGTCGCCATGGGCCCGGAGAAACATATCGCTTATGCCGTGCAGTGGTTCGCCCTGTCGATCGCCCTGCTTGGCCTTTATCTGTACCTCGGCTGGCACAACACAAAGGAGAAACACCATGGGAGCGGCCATGAATCCACCCAGCATGTCTGAGGCCAAATCACCGGCGACACGGCGCAAGGGGCGCATTCAACTGCTGCTGATCCTGCTCGGGGTCGTCGGCCCGATGATCCTCGCCACCGGTATGTACAAATTGCAGTTCTGGGTGCCGGAGGGCCGCAGCTATCACGGCGAACTGATCGGCAATGGTCAGTCCCGCGCCGACCTTGGCGTGCAGGCCGATGAGCAGCGCTGGCAGCTGTTGGTGACCGCGCCTCAGGAGTGCGCCGTGGACTGCCAGCAACTGGTGTACCTGGCCCGGCAGATTCAGATCGGCCTGGGCAAGGATGCCTCGCGCGCCAGCCATGCCATCGCCACGGCCCAACCCCTGAGCGGCGACTACGAGGCCAAGCTGTCCCGCGAGTATCCACAGTTGCAGCGTTATCCGCTGGATCTGAACGCGTTCCGTAAAACCTCGACGGACCAGACCCTGCCGCACCTGTGGATCATCGACCCCCACGGCAACCTGGTGCTGCGCTACGACCCCTCGGTCAAAGGCAAGGACCTGCTCAACGACCTGCGCCACCTGCTGAAACTGTCGAACATCGGATAAGGGCATCGTCATGGCCAAACCTGGATTTCGCCTCGCGCTGTTTGCCACTCTGCTGGCACTGATCGTGGTGCTGCTCGGCGCCTACACCCGCCTGACCCACGCGGGCCTCGGCTGCCCGGACTGGCCGGGCTGCTACGGGTTTATCAGCGTGCCGAAAAGCGAAGCCCAACTGGCCCATGCCGAACTGCATTACCCCGAATCGCCAGTGGAAGCGCACAAAGGCTGGAACGAGATGATCCACCGCTACTTCGCCGGCACCCTGGGCCTGCTGATTTCGATTCTGGCCGGGCGGGCGTGGGTCAATCGGCGGCATCCGGGGCAACCGCTGAAACTGCCGCTGTTTCTGCTGGCGGTGGTGTTCGCTCAGGCGGCGTTCGGCATGTGGACGGTGACGCTCAAGCTCTGGCCGCAAGTGGTGACCGGGCATTTGCTCGGTGGTTTCGCGACCTTGAGTCTGCTGTTTCTGCTGACGTTGAGATTGTCCGGCGTGCTGCCGGCGCTGACGGTGCCCAAGCGTCTGCAATATTGGGCGACTGCCGGCCTGTTGCTGGTGATCGGCCAGATTGCGCTGGGTGGCTGGGTCAGTTCCAACTATGCGGCGGTGGCCTGCATCGACTTCCCGACCTGCCACGGTCAATGGTTGCCGCCGGCGGATTTCGCCAATGGCTTTCACCTGACCCAACATATCGGCCCCAATTACCTCGGCGGACAACTCGACAGCGATGCGCGCACGGCGATTCACCTGACCCACCGCATCGGCGCATTGCTGGTGACGGTCATCCTGCTCGGTCTGGCCTGGCAACTGAAAGTGGTGGGCATGACCCGACTGGCCGGGCTGGTGCTGATCGCCCTCGCCGCGCAGATCACCCTCGGCATCAGCAACGTGCTGTTTCATCTGCCGCTGCCGGTGGCCGTGGCGCACAACGCCGGTGGCGCGGCGCTGCTGCTGACCATGGTGCTGGTCAACTATCACGCGCGAACCAGTCTGGTTCGGGTCAAGCAGCCGATGCTTGTGCGCTGGCGTCTGAGCCCGCGTAAACAATCGGCCGCGCCCATCACGATAAAAGGAGAGACGCCATGGCGGTTCTGATCGGCGAACGTCCGGCGCAGGCGCTGTGGCGTGATTACCTGGAGCTGACCAAACCGAAAGTCGTGGTGCTGATGCTCATCACCTCGCTGGTCGGCATGTTCCTCGCGACCCGCGCCGGGGTGCCGTGGACGGTGCTGGTGTTCGGCAACCTGGGGATCGCGCTGTGTGCCGGCGGCGCGGCGGCGGTCAATCACGTGGTGGACCGGCGCATCGACGCGGTCATGGCTCGTACCCACAAACGGCCGCTGGCCGAGGGTCGGGTCTCGCCTGCCGCTGCACTGACGTTTGCACTGGTGCTGGCGCTGCTCGGCCAGGCGTTGTTGCTGACCTTCACCAATCCGCTGACCGCGTGGCTGACCCTGGCCTCGCTGCTCGGCTACGCGGTGATCTACACCGGTTTCCTCAAACGCGCTACGCCGCAGAACATCGTCATCGGCGGCCTCGCCGGCGCCGCCCCGCCGCTGCTCGGCTGGACCGCTGCCACCGGTCACGTCAGCGCCGAACCGTTGCTGCTGGTGCTGATCATTTTCGCCTGGACCCCGCCGCACTTCTGGGCGCTGGCGATCCATCGCAAGGAGGAATACGCCAAGGCCGACATTCCGATGCTGCCGGTCACCCACGGCGAGCACTACACCAAGGTGCACATTCTGCTGTACACCTTCGCCCTGCTGGCGGTCAGCCTGCTGCCGTATGTGATCCACATGAGCGGCCTGCTGTACCTGATCTGCGCGCTCGGGCTGGGCGCAAGGTTTCTGCAATGGGCGGTGGTGCTGTACCGTGGCACCCGGCCGCACGCGGCGATCAACACCTTCAAGTACTCTATCTGGTACTTGTTTCTGCTGTTCATCGCCCTGCTCGTAGACCACTACTTACTGTTGAACCTATGACTCGAACCCAGAAAACCGTCTTCATCCTCGTCGCCGTGATCGCGCTAATCCTCGGCCTGACCGTCAACAAAGTGCTGAGCGGCAAGGGCCAGGGCGACCCGACCGCACTGATCGACGCCGGCATCATCCTGCTGCCGCAGAGTCGCAACCTGCCGGACGTGACGATGACCAATCAGGACGGCCAACCGGTTACGATCAACGAGCTCAAGGGCAAGTGGAGCCTGCTGTTCTTCGGCTACACCTTCTGCCCGGACATCTGCCCGACCACCCTCGCCCAACTGCGCCAGATCAAGAGCGAGCTGCCGAAGGATGCTGTGGACAAGTTGCAGATCGTGCTGGTCAGCGTCGACCCGAACCGCGACAACCCTGCGCAGTTGAAGCAGTACCTGGGCTACTTCGATCCACAGTTCATCGGCCTGACGCCGAAATCGATCGAGGAGCTGCAGCAGGTGGCGAACGCAGTGAGCATTCCGTTCATTCCGGCGGACACCAGCAAGCCGAATTACACGGTGGATCACAGTGGGAACCTGGCGGTGATCGGGCCTGATGGTACGCAGCGTGGGTTTATTCGGGCGCCGTTGAATAATGCCAAGCTGGTGGCGCAGTTGCCGGTGATGCTTAACCGCAAGTAAGAACAGCACTGTTCCAATGTGGGAGCGGGCTTGCTCGCGAATGCGGTGTGTCAGTCGACCCTATGTTTATCTGACCCACCGCTTTCGCGG
>DATMUG010000039.1:0-5388 GCA_035563915.1 Pseudomonas sp.
GGGGCATTCCGGTAGACTACGCTCCCTTCTTGATACAACTTCTGTGGATTCGCCTGAATTGCAGGAGTTGCCGATTACCAAGCAGTCTTTGCTGGGCGATTCCAAAAAATGTGTAGCGAGCAACGTACCGGTGTTTCATCTCCCGGTCTGTCCCAACGCGGCGGTTTTTTTGAAAGGTGCACTGTGATTAATGCAGGTGATCGGGGGCTTCGGCCTTCCTTCGCTTTCCCCGGCGGCTCGGACCGCTTTAACGCAGACTTCTAGGGTTTTTCATGACGCGCTACATATTCGTCACGGGCGGTGTTGTTTCTTCTTTGGGGAAAGGCATTGCATCGGCTTCATTGGCGGCCATCCTGGAGGCGCGGGGGCTTAAGGTCACCATGCTGAAGCTGGATCCGTACATCAACGTCGACCCGGGCACCATGAGCCCGTTCCAGCACGGCGAAGTGTTCGTCACCCATGACGGCGCCGAGACCGACCTGGACCTGGGCCACTACGAGCGGTTCATCCGCACGACCATGACCCAGAACAACAACTTCACCACCGGTCGCGTGTACGAGCACGTACTGCGCAAAGAGCGCCGTGGTGACTATCTGGGTGCAACCATCCAGGTGATTCCGCACATCACCGACGAAATCAAGCGCCGTATCATCAAGGGCGCTGGCGATGCCGACGTGGCAATGGTCGAGATCGGCGGCACCGTGGGTGACATCGAGTCGCAACCGTTCCTCGAAGCCATCCGTCAGCTGCGTTTCGAAGTCGGCGCCAAGCGCGCGATGCTGATGCACCTGACGCTGGTACCGTATATCGCCACCGCCGGCGAGACCAAAACCAAGCCAACCCAGCACTCGGTCAAGGAGCTGCGCTCCATTGGCCTGCAGCCTGACGTGCTGGTGTGCCGCTCCGATCACCCTATCGATGTCTCCTCCCGTCGCAAGATCGCGCAATTCACCAACGTTGAAGAGCGTGCGGTCATCGGTCTGGAAGACGCCGACACCATTTACAAGATCCCGGGCATCCTGCACGCCCAGGGTCTCGACGATTTCGTCGTAGAGCGTTTCGGCCTGCAATGTGGCGGTGCCGATCTGTCCGAGTGGGACAAGGTCGTCGATGCCAAGCTCAATCCCGAGCACGAAGTCACCATCGCCATGGTCGGCAAGTACATGGAGCTGCTGGACGCCTACAAGTCGCTGATCGAAGCGATGAGTCACGCTGGCATCAGCAACCGTACCAAGGTCAACCTGCGCTACATCGATTCCGAAGACATCGAAAACCAGGGCACCGCGCTGCTGGAAGGTGTTGACGCAATTCTGGTCCCAGGTGGCTTCGGTCTGCGTGGCGTGGAAGGCAAAATCACTGCCGTTCAATATGCTCGCGAAAACAAGGTTCCGTACCTGGGTATCTGCCTGGGCATGCAAGTGGCGGTCATCGAGTTCGCTCGTAACGTCATGGGCTGGAAAGACGCCAACTCCACCGAGTTCGATCGTGCCAGCGGCCACCCGGTCGTGGGTCTGATCACCGAGTGGGAAGATGCCACCGGTGCCGTTGAAATCCGTACCGAAGCGTCCGATCTGGGCGGCACCATGCGCCTTGGCGCTCAGGAATGCCTGCTCGAAGCCGGCTCCAAGGTTCATGATTGCTACGGCAAGGACGTGATCGTCGAGCGTCACCGTCATCGCTACGAAGTGAACAACAATCTGCTGCCGCAGATCATGGAAGCTGGTCTGAAAATCTCCGGTCGTTCCGGTGATGGCGCGCTGGTTGAAGTGGTAGAGGCTGCGGATCATCCATGGTTCGTCGCTTGCCAGTTCCACCCGGAGTTCACCTCGACGCCTCGCGACGGTCACCCGTTGTTCAGCGGTTTCGTTAAAGCTGCTTTGGCTCAACACCAGAAGAAGGCGTAAAACCTGATGGCGCAGAAGATCATCCGCGTAGGCGATATCGAGATTGCCAACGACAAGCCGATGGTGCTGTTCGGTGGCATGAACGTGCTGGAAAGCCGCGACATGGCCATGCAAGTCTGCGAAGAATACGTGAAGGTTACCCAGAAGCTGGGTATCCCTTACGTGTTCAAGGCCAGCTTCGACAAGGCCAACCGTTCCTCCGTGACCTCGTATCGTGGCCCTGGCCTGGAAGAGGGCATGCGGATTTTCCAGGACATCAAGCAAGCCTTCGGCGTACCGATCATCACCGACGTCCACGAGCCCGAGCAGGCCGCGGTCGTCGCTGAAGTCTGCGACATCATCCAGTTGCCGGCCTTCCTGTCGCGCCAGACCGACCTGGTGGTCGCGATGGCGAAGACCGGTGCGGTGATCAACATCAAGAAAGCCCAGTTCCTCGCACCTCAGGAAATGAAACACATCCTGAACAAGTGCGTGGAAGCGGGTAACGATCAGTTGATCCTCTGCGAACGTGGTTCGAGCTTCGGCTACAACAACCTGGTCGTCGACATGCTGGGCTTCGGCATCATGAAGCAGTTCGAATATCCGGTCTTCTTCGACGTGACCCACGCCCTGCAAATGCCCGGCGGTCGCTCCGATTCCGCCGGCGGTCGTCGCGCTCAGGTCACCGATCTGGCCAAGGCCGGCATGAGCCAGTCTCTGGCCGGTCTGTTCCTCGAAGCCCACCCGGACCCGGACAACGCCAAATGCGATGGTCCTTGCGCCTTGCGTCTGGACAAACTGGAGCCATTCCTGGCCCAGCTCAAAGCCCTGGACGAACTGGTTAAGAGTTTTCCGACGGTAGAAACCGCGTAATCCTCATTTCTCCGTGTAGGAGCCGAGCTTGCTCGCGATGGCGTCCGTCTGAACGCCGTGAGCTTGTCGGTCCTATGCGTTAGTGTGGCGTACAAAATTGTAAATCGAGCGGTACAAGCTTTTTCGTCAACTTTGGAGTGTTTACAACAATGGCTAAAATCGTCGACATCAAAGGTCGTGAAGTCCTCGACTCCCGTGGCAATCCCACCGTGGAAGCGGACGTGCTTCTCGATAACGGCATCATCGGCAGCGCCTGCGCGCCGTCCGGTGCTTCCACTGGCTCGCGTGAAGCACTCGAGCTGCGTGATGGCGACAAGAGCCGTTACCTGGGCAAGGGTGTCCTCAAGGCTGTAGCCAACATCAACGGCCCGATCCGCGACTTGCTCAAAGGCACCGATCCAAGCGACCAGAAAGCGCTGGACCTGGCGATGATCAAGCTGGATGGCACCGATAACAAAGCGACCCTGGGCGCCAACGCGATCCTCGCCGTTTCCCTGGCCGCGGCCAAGGCAGCAGCACAGGACCAGGACCTGCCGCTGTACGCTCACATCGCCAACCTGAACGGTACCCCGGGTGTTTACTCGATGCCGGTTCCGATGATGAACATCATCAACGGTGGCGAGCACGCCGATAACAACGTCGACATCCAGGAGTTCATGGTTCAGCCGGTCGGCGCCAAGTCCTTCTCGGAAGGCCTGCGCATGGGTACCGAAATCTTCCATCACCTCAAAGCCGTTCTGAAGGCCCGTGGCCTGAGCACTGCCGTCGGTGACGAAGGTGGTTTCGCGCCTAACCTGGCTTCCAACGAAGACGCTTTGAAAGTGATCTCCGAAGCCGTGGCCAACGCCGGTTATAAACTGGGCACCGACGTGACCCTGGCCCTGGACTGCGCGGCGAGCGAATTCTACGAAGATGGCAAGTACAACCTGTCCGGCGAAGGCCAGGTGTTCACCGCTGAGGGTTTTGCTGACTACCTCAAAGGCCTGACCGAGCGTTACCCGATCATCTCCATCGAAGACGGTCTGGACGAGTCCGACTGGGCTGGCTGGAAAATCCTCACCGACAAGATCGGCGAGAAGACTCAGCTGGTAGGCGACGACCTGTTCGTGACCAACACCAAGATCCTGAAAGAAGGCATCGACAAGAAGATCGCCAACTCGATCCTGATCAAGTTCAACCAGATCGGCACCCTGACCGAAACCCTGGAAGCCATCCAGATGGCCAAGGCTGCCGGTTACACCGCCGTGATCTCGCACCGTTCCGGCGAAACCGAAGACTCGACCATTGCCGACCTGGCCGTGGGCACTTCGGCTGGCCAGATCAAGACCGGCTCCCTGTGCCGTTCCGATCGCGTTTCCAAGTACAACCAACTGCTGCGTATCGAAGAGCAGTTGAACGGTAAAGCCAAGTACAACGGTCGCGGCGAGTTCCGCGGTTGATCGATGCTGAAAAAAAGACGACAGATTGTGTCGGAAAAATCGCTACGGCGACGGTTTTGCCACTAATCTGATGCGTTATAAGCACAAGCCTGGATCTTCCAGGCTTCGTGCTGTCAGTAGCTTCATGTTTTTGTGTGGCGGTCTTTTTCCACTGGATACCTGATATTCGATGCGCAGTCCCAATTGGTTGTTCCTCGTCTTGCTCCTGTTGCTGGCTGGCCTGCAGTACCGCCTTTGGGTGGGAAACGGCAGTCTGGCGCAAGTGGCCGAGCTGACGCAGCAAATTGCGGATCAGCAAGCTGAGAACCAGGCGTTGCTCGAGCGCAACCGGGTGATGGATGCTGAAGTCAGCGAATTGAAAAAAGGCATGGAGACCGTTGAAGAGCGGGCTCGCCATGAACTGGGCATGGTCAAGGACGGTGAAACCCTTTACCAGTTGGCACAATGAACCAGTCCCTACCGGCCTTCTGGGCCGTGATTCCTGCCGCGGGCGTCGGTGCCCGTATGGCCGCGGACCGTCCCAAGCAATACTTGCAACTGGGCGGGCGCACTATTCTCGAACACAGCCTCGGCTGTTTCCTTGATCATCCTTGCCTCAAAGGTGTGGTGGTCAGTCTTGCTGTCGATGATCCTTACTGGCCGAACCTGGCCTGTGCCAGCGACCCGCGCATTGCCCGTGTCGAAGGTGGCGCCGAGCGTTCCGGTTCGGTGCTTAATGCGTTGCTGCATTTGCACGGGCAGGGCGCAGGCGATGAAGATTGGGTGCTGGTCCACGATGCCGCGCGACCCAACCTGAGTCGTGACGATCTGGATAATCTACTCGCCGAGCTGGCGGATGATCCGGTGGGCGGGCTGCTGGCGGTACCGGCACGGGACACGCTAAAGCGAGTCAACAAGCACGGTCGCGTCGTCGAAACCGTGGATCGCAGCGTGATCTGGCAAGCCTATACGCCACAGATGTTTCGTCTCGGTGCCTTGCATCGGGCGTTGGCGGACAGTCTGGTGGCGGATGTGGTCATCACTGATGAAGCCTCGGCGATGGAGTGGGCGGGACAATCGCCGCGTCTGATCGAGGGGCGGGCCGATAACCTCAAGGTGACGCGTCCCGAAGATCTAGAGTGGTTGCGCCAGCGTTGGGCTAACCGCCGTTAAAAGATCGCAGCCTGCGGCAGCTCCTACATCAGATTGCATTC
>DATMUG010000040.1:0-3735 GCA_035563915.1 Pseudomonas sp.
AATTATGGTGACTGATACGGCGCTTTCGCGAGCAAGCCCGCTCCCACATGGGTTTTTGTGTCGTGGCTTAGAGGGTGAAATCGCCTTCGGCAGCCAATTCACTGAGTGGGCGGCGCGGGCTCGGTTCTTCGCGAGCCTGCAGATACTCGGCCAGCGTTGCCTTGTCCCCCAGTTTGCCGACCGCGACGGCGGCGTGCAGGGCATATCCCTCGGGAATGTTCAGGGTCTTGCGGGTCAGTTCCTGGTCGAAACCGGCCATGCCGTGGGTATGCCAGCCGCTGATGCTGGCTTGCAGCGCCAGATGGCCCCAGGCCGAGCCGGTATCGAAGGTGTGCCACAGGGCCGGGGTTTCTTCGGTGGCGCCAGGTACGGCGAAGGTGGTTTTCGAAATCACGATCACCAGGGCCGAGGCATGTTGCGCCCAGCTGCGGTTGAACTCGTTCAGCAGGCCCAGGTAACGCTCCCAGTTCGGCGTGTCACGACGGGCGTACAAAAAGCGCCACGGCTGCGAGTTGTACGCCGATGGCGCCCAGCGCGCGGCTTCGAAGAAGCTCAGCAGGGTCTCGACGGGGATGGCTTCGCCGGTGAAGGCGCGAGGCGACCAGCGATCGGTAAACTGAGGGTGGATGGCGTAATCGGCAATGCGCGGGTTTGCACTCATCAAGAGATTCCTTGCTACGTTTGAAAGTGAGGGTTTTTTAAACCTGCGGGCGCAGTTGGGCTGGGCGATGAGGTTTTTCCAGAGCCGTGGCGATTCACCGTCATGCAACGCGGTCGAGCGTTAATGGCACGCGGGCAGGGCGCCTTGGGACTGGCAAAGCTACTGGTCGGCGCAAAAACTGACAAGCCCCGATCTACCGGCAGTCGCCAGTGCTTGGCCCCAGGGGCCTTGGGCACTAGACTGGCGGCCTTTTCACCACCTGATGTTGATGCTTGAGCCATGGCCGCCAAAGTCGAACCGTTCTGGAAACGCAAAACCCTCGATCAACTCGATCAGGAGGAGTGGGAATCGCTGTGCGACGGTTGCGGCCTGTGCTGCCTGCAAAAGCTCGAAGACGAAGACGACAACAGTGTTTATTACACGCGTATCGCCTGCAAACTGCTGGACCTGAAAACCTGCCAGTGCAGCGATTATCCGAACCGTCGCGCTTCGGTCCCCGATTGCATCCAGCTCACGCCCGGCAAGGCCGATGAATTCAAATGGTTGCCGCCGACCTGCGGTTATCGCCTGGTCAGCGAGGGCAAGGATTTGCCTTTGTGGCATCACCTGGTATGCGGTGATCGCGATGCCGTACATCACGAACGCATTTCCCAGTCCGGGCGCATGCTCGCTGAAGGCAGCGTGCCGGAAGAAGATTGGGAAGACCATCTGATTTTCCGTGCGGGCTGACGTCCAGGCGAGTTCAGGTCTCACCAAGGAGTGTGTATGGCTGTGGGATGGCGGCGAGCACTGGTCGTTGGGCTACTGACCCTCGGTTCGCCCGTGTGGGCGGCGAAGAAGGTCGATCTGGATTACCACGTACGCCTGTTGCCGCAAAGCGATCAGGCGGAAGTGCGCCTGACCCTGGCCCAGGGCTCGGCGGTGCGCAGCCTGGATTTCGACCTTGGCGACGGCAGCCATTACAGCGATTTCAAGGCTGACGGCCAGTGGCAACTGACACCGGGCGCACCGGCTCGTGGTGTCTGGCACCCGGCCACGGACAAGGCCAGTCTGACTTACCGTGTCCATGTCAGCCACGGCCGCAACAACGGTAGTTTCGATACGCGTATGACACCGAATTGGGCGCTGCTGCGCGGCGAGGACCTGGTGCCGCCGGCCAGGCTCGATCAGCAGGATGGCATCGAACTGGTCTCGCGCCTGGAATTCGAATTGCCCAGCGGCTGGAAAAGCGTCGAGACGGCCTGGCCGCGTATTGGCAAAAACAAGTTCCGTATCGACAACGTCTCCCGATTGTTCGACCGGCCGACCGGCTGGATGCTCGCCGGTAACCTCGGCAGCCGTCGCACCCGCCTGGGGGAAACCGAAGTCACCGTGGCTTCGCCCCAGGGGCAGGGCATGCGGCGCATGGATGTGCTGACCCTGCTGACCTTCGTCTGGCCACAAGTTCAGGCCGTATTTCCCCGACATCCCACCAAACTGCTGATTGTCGGTGCGAGCGATCCGATGTGGCGTGGCAGCCTCGCGGCCCATGAGTCCATCTACCTGAACAGTCGCTTGCCTTTGGTCAGTGAAAGCGGCAGCAGCGCCCTGGTGCGGGAATTGGCGCAGCTGTTCGGGCGAATCAACGACAAGCAGCGCAGCGATTGGATCAGCGAAGGTTTTGCCGAGTATTACGCCATCGAACTGGTGCGCCGCGCCGGTGGCATGAGTGATGAGCGTTATCAGAGTTTGCAGGGGCGCCTGGCCAAGGCGGGTCAGAAAGTCACCACCTTGCGCGGCGAGCAGGTCAACCCGGCGCAGATTGCAAAAGCCGTGGTTTTATTGCAGGAACTGGATCGCGAGATTCGCCTGAAAACCCGCAACAAGCGGTCGCTGGACGATGTGTTACGCGGGGCGATGCGTTTGGGGAGCCTGGATACCAAGGAGTTCGTTCAGCTCAGTGAGAGCGTGCTGGGTGAGTCTTCCAGGGTACTCAATACCGAGTTGTTGCAATAAAAAGATCGCAGCCAGCGGCAGCTCCTGCATAGGGATGGCGAACGCCCTGTAGGAGCTGCCGAAGGCTGCGATCTTTTGCTTTCAGGCTTTCGGCGATTTCAACGAATCATTGCCGGTCACCGTCGCGGTGCTGGTCGCCGCTTCGGCATTGGCCTTCAACTGGCTCAGCTCCTCACCCGCCCGCTGAATCTTCGCCCGCACGTTATTCATGTCCTGACGGCTCTTCTCCAGCAGGCTTTTGGCCGAGCTATGGCCGGTGATGCCTCGGGCCAGGGCAACGCCGCCGATGGCCACCTGGATCAAGCCGAAAATACCACCACGACGCAGGCCCTTGCCGACCATGACCACACCGCCGGCCAGGGAGCCAAGGCGTTCCCAACCCTGAACATTCTGCTCGGAAGGGCTCTGAAACGGGGTGGATTCGATGCGTTCTACGCGTTTGAGCTCGCTCATGATCTGTCTCCAGGCGTCGTGGGTCGATAGTTAAGCTGACTGCCGATATTGCCCGCTTGTTCCATCCAATGTGGCGAAAATCAGCGGAATTTCGGGCCCGAGCGGGTGTTGAGGCCTTTGGCCATGCGGTCATAGAGCACGACGTTGACCGTGGCGGCCAGGTTCATGCAGCCGGTGGTGGGGATGTAAACCACGTCTTCGCACCAGTCGCGGATCTCTTTGTCCAGCGAGCCATCCTCCGGGCCGAAGATGTAGAGCGCGCGGTCCGGGTGGGTGTACTCGGGCAACGGGCGGGCGCCCTCGACCAACTCCACGGCAACGGGCACGCAATTGAGGGGCAGGATCTTTTTCAGGTCGTCGATGCCGATCAGCGGAATGTCGTAGTGCACGCGCTTGGTGTCGGTGACGAAGTCGGCGGCGCGCTCATAGCGCTTGCCGGTGTAGAACACCGACGCCACGCCATAACAGCCTGCGGCGCGCATCACGGAACCGACGTTTTCCGGTGATTTGGGGTTGTACAAACCAATGCAGCTGTACCGTTTGTCTGCCACGAGCGGGGTGCCTTTTGGAAAAAAAGCGAGATTATACGGGGATTGGGGGAGGGGTGTTCAGATTGGAGATTGGCG
>DATMUG010000041.1:0-24183 GCA_035563915.1 Pseudomonas sp.
CCGGGATTTGCCAATCCTGTACCCGGATACCTGGCTGTAACTATGTAGTGCCGTCCAGTCGCACGGCTTTTGGATGCTAGTGGGCCTTTCCATGACTGTCATGGAGAGCACTCATCTCACTGAGAGTCTTGCACACATGAATATCATCCCTTCTGAAAATATAGTCCCCCCAATCTCGCAATACTCAGCCTTCATGAGTTGCGATGATGCTGCGGCCTTCATGCATAAGTCGTTGAAAGATCGCCGCGGATTCGAATTCACCGGATTTATCCTGAGTAATGCGCAAGGGCGTTACTTTTGCGCCCGAAAGGCAATGCAGCCCGACGAAGATGCTGACATCGATAACGGTCCGAACTTTACGTTGTCCGTGATCGTGAACCTCGATGGACAACTGAAGGCACCTGGCGGATACACCCTCGAAGCCTGTTTGGTCTGCCATGCAGAGACCGGTAGAGGTATCACCGAAAGCCAAACAGAGTGGAGTCAGCGCAAGCTGTTTTTTTCCATTCCCGACCTGTTCGGCACCATGACCCAGCGCCGACAATTTTCCCGGTGCTACCTCTCGCTAAGCGATGGAGCGCTCATTTCGTACGCCTCCAATGATTCGACGTTCGAACAGGAGCTGTCTCGCCAACTTGGCAGAGCCCCCCGTGGCAATCTCCAGCCTTTTGAAAGCCTGTACGAAAAAGGCGCCATGCCCAGCAGTATCCTGATCTTGTTGGCGATAGCCGCCGGCAAGGTGACCACGGTGGTGCCCGGCAGTCTCTGGCGGCGAAGGGGAGCACTCAAAGCGAGCTGGAGAAATGACATTCTCCAACAGGATCCACCGATCGAACTCATGCCTGTCTGTGGGCCGATTCTGCGCAATGGCGTGGAAGTGGCCCAATATCTTCATACGATAATTCTCGAGTCAGGAACCAGTCGGCAACAGGTTGGCGTCGTTCTGAAACATGTAACCGAGGAATTCTTTATCGTCACCAGCCCTGTCGAATTCCCCTACACCACGTTTGACCGGACCATGATCTTTCCACGGGATGTGCACGGTAATCCGATTCTTGTGCCCCAGTTCCGTATTCATGGTTTTTATCATTCGGCTAAACCAGCCGCTGAACGCCAGTTGCCCTCTATAGAAGGTGAGCTCTACAAGAATTTTTTCACGGTCGAGGAACTGCGAGTTGGCCTGAGTCGCATCGCGAACGGGCCTAATCGCCGCTTGTTTCTTTGTACATCTGATGGCGCAGTGCTGCGTTTCGAGAAGCCGGATGCGGAGAAAGTCCAAGCGCTAAGCGCAATGCTTGATCCGCGGAACAGTGATTACCAGGACATCGACAGAAAAATCCTTTCGAATGAATGGACAACCCAGGCTTTCGTTGATTTGGTGGCTGCTGCCGGCAACCTGAGTGTCCTGTATCCGAGCAGGACCTGGCCTAAAGGCCAGGTGATCGCTCCGACCGCCAGTGTCATTGTCAATCAATGACCTCAGCGCTGCGCTGATTCGGCATTGCGAAGGTGTCGATAATCGCTGACCGCTTCGTAGACTGCTTTGCGCAACCTGTTGATACCTCCGATGGGGCGGTGCGCTTCGATGCCAAACCAGGGATTGAACGACAGGTTGTCGCATTGCAGATTCAGCGCAGGCGTGTCGAAGTCCTGTGCCGGCAAAGTGATCCGCGCCACGGTCTGAAAAGGCGCATCGTTTTCACGCCATTCAATGCTGGTGTCCTCGATTGGCATGTACTTGTTTGCATCCTGGCGCTGGATCTGCAACACGAAACAGGCGGGTGTCCGGTCGGTGGATAGCTGCTGATTGAGCGCACTGCGCAAAAAATTCGGCAATTTATGGTTCTGGGCTGGAAGGGCATAGGCCGGGCAGCTATCCGGATCTGGCATCACCCTGAACTTCGCATTGGCCTCGCCGAACTTGTAGGGCGATACCGAAAAGTAGGTCGACTGAGTCGGGCTGTCCGGTGCAGGGGAAAGCGTGGCCAGCGCAATAAACAAATGACGAACCTGCCAACTGCGTGGATCCCAGCCGGGAAAGAACGCCATGATTTTCTTGCCATCGGCCTGCGCCGCAACGTTCTGACGATACTCGGCCACATCGCTGACGAAGAAGTTCGGATGACTGAACATCACGAAATCCTGCTCGTGACGCGCAGGTTGATCGCTCAGTAGCTGCTTGCCCGGCACATCGTGCAGCTTGATCGCCATGCCCCGGGCATCGCGGATGCTGTCGAACTGCGGGTAGGCGTTGCCGTTGGACAGGCGCAGGGTCGCCTGCCAGATTTTCCCCGGTTCACTGAACACCCCCTGGCGCATCTCGGCCGCCAGATCCGGCAGCACCTGCACCTGCGCCTTCACGCAGCCGTGGGCCTTGGCATGGGCATCGCGCAGATAGCGGGTGTTTTCCCTGTGCTGATCGACGATGCGCACGGCGGTCTGAATGATTCCCTGGGTCATCGCCGCTTCGCCCTCGGGAATCAGCTCCTGGGCTGACACCGGTCCGCGGTGTTGCCAGGCGAACCACGCCGTTGCCAACGCCCAGCCCAGCAATCCAAGCCCCAGCAGCCAGAGCAGCATCTTGCCGAGAAAGGCGCCCAGGCGCAGCCAGAGGGACTTCAACATGCGGTCATCCTTTTGCAGCGTATTAAAGGTCACGGCAATTGCGACTCGAGCGGGCCACCGAGCACTTTCAGGTACTCCATCAGCGCCCAGCGCTCCTGCGGTTCCAGCAGACGGCCGATCACGCCGTTGCCGAGCTTGCCGGCGCGGAACTCGTGACCGCTGTTGTGATTGCCGCTGATGCGTGTGTCGAACACAAAGCCGTTGGTGAAGGCTTGCGTGCGATAGCCCAGATGCAGCGGATCGTATTCGAGGTTGCCCGTGTAGAACGTGGTCGCGCGTTCATCCTGCGGCGAGAGCAGTTGATAAATGCTCGGCACCGAACCGTTGTGCAGAAACGGCGCGGTGGCCCACACGCCGGCCAGCGGTCTAGCCTTGTACGCGCGCAGTTCGCGGACACCGATCGGCAGGCCGAAGCCGTCCATGTCCGGGCGCTCGGCCGGGGTAACGCCCGCGTCGCGATAGGCGCGGTTCTCCACGAAAGCCGTGACGTAAGCCAGACCCTTGGCCACCGACATCTGGCTCAGGTCCAGCGGCGCGGTGGGCTTGGGCTCGACGTCCAGGTTTGCCAGTTCCTGCTGATTCCATTGCAGCGCCGTCAGGTCATAGCGATGGTTGGCGATGTTGTCGGCGGCATTCGGATCGGTACCGATGTGTTCCACCGGAATCATTTTCAGGTGCTGTACGTAGCGCCCTTCACCCTGGGTCACGGGCGGGACGTGGCAGCCGGCGCAGTTTTCGCTGAACAGGGCGCGGCCTTTGGCGGCCAGGGGCTTGTCGATGGCGCCCAGCAGCGCTTCCGGCCAGGCAGGCGGTTCCAGGCGTTGCAGGGTTTGTTCGATCAGGTGCAAGTCGCGCACACGAACGCTGGACGGGTAACGGTCATCGCCCGTCAGCGGCTGTCTGTTCTTGTCGAAGAAATCAAGCGTGGCGCCCACGCCCAGCGCTTCACCGACATTGCGCGCCATGGGTTGCTTGGCCGAGCCATTCCATTGCACCCATTCGAATGTCCACATGTCCCACAGCTGCGGATAGTCCACCGGGGCGTTGGCCACGCGATAGTTGGCCGGGGAGATGGCGTCGCCGAAGGTGGCGTTGGCGATGCGGCCGAAGGCGTCGGTGCGTCCCGGGCCTTCTTCTGTCGGGTAGAGTCCGCGGTGGGTGTCGTTCCAGGCGACTTTCAGGAAGGTATCCAGGGAATGTTTGAATTGCTTGCGCAGTTGCTCATGGCGCGCGTCGTAGTCGGAGCCCAGGACCTTGCGGGCGAAACGCTCGAATTTCCAGGGGTTGTAGTAAGTCGACACCAGGCTTGCGACCAAAGCCTGTCCGAAACTGCCACCTTTCAATGTCGGAACACTGGAAGGCAAAACGTGCTGCGCGGTACCGCCGTCGATACGCACTGCCTGACCTTTGAAACGCAGCTCGCCGGTGTGGCAGGCGGCGCAAGTAATATCCAGAAATGTATCCGTGCTGCCGGGATTCTGATGGCGCGCGAAGCCGACCGGCAAATTTCCCGGGTTGTTTTCTGTAGGCTTTTGGCTGGGGTCGACCAGGAAACCGAAACGAGCCAGATACTCCGGCGCGGCAAAACGGTCCTGCGTGAACGGCAATTCGAGCGCCGTGAACCAGTCATAACGCAAGCCTTTGACCTGCGTGCCCTGAGGAGTGAAGTAATAGGTCTGGCGGTCGTCCGCGCTCCACTGATCCAGGTAATGCACCTGCTGGGGCGGGGTCCAGAGCGGTAGCTTGGGGTTGGCGACGTAATACAGGATCACCGCGAGAGCAACGCCAAGCAGAACTGCGATCAGAATCAGAAAGCGGAAGAAGAGGCGCAAGATGAACATCCTTGTCGATTTATTCTTCCGTTATGCCTGAGCACAAGTTGAGCGGCAAGTGGCCATCACGCCAGATTGGCGGGTTGCGAAACTTTTCCTGTCAGAGTCAGATGACAGAAGTTTCATCATCTACACTGCGAAAAGCGTTTAAACACCTGAACTTATCGCAAATATACGTCTCTTATGCCGGTAGCCATTGGTCGTGGCCGCCTGATAAGCTCGCGACTTTACTCGATTGCCCTTATAGGCGAATGAACAAGGAAATAGCATGAAACAGCATCGGTTGGCGGCGGCGGTGGCCCTGGTTAGCCTGGTACTCGCGGGTTGCGACTCGCAAACCAGCGTAGAGCTCAAAACCCCGGCGCAAAAGGCTTCCTACGGCATTGGCCTGAACATGGGCAAGAGCCTGGCTCAGGAAGGCATGGATGATCTGGATTCCAAAGCTGTAGCCCAGGGCATCGAAGACGCCGTTGGCAAGAAAGAGCAGAAGCTCAAGGACGAAGAACTGGTCGAAGCCTTCGCCGCACTGCAAAAGCGTGCCGAAGAGCGCATGGCCAAGATGAGTGAAGAGTCGGCAGCCGCCGGCAAGAAATTCCTCGAAGAAAACGGCAAGAAAGCAGGTGTCGTGACCACCGCTTCCGGCCTGCAATACGAAGTTGAAAAGAAAGCCGATGGTCCTCAGCCCAAGCCGACTGACGTGGTGACCGTTCACTACACCGGCAAGCTGACCAATGGCACCGTTTTCGACAGCTCCGTCGAGCGCGGCAGCCCGATCGATCTGCCGGTCAGCGGTGTGATTCCGGGTTGGGTCGAAGGCCTGCAACTGATGCACGTCGGCGAGAAGTACAAGCTGTACATTCCTAGCGAACTGGCCTACGGCGCGCAAAGCCCAAGCCCGGCAATCCCGGCCAACTCGGTGCTGGTATTCGATCTGGAACTGCTTGCGATCAAGGATCCGAGCAAAGAAGAAGCCGCCAAGCAATAAGCAGCAACTTCAAAACAACGCCTCGCCCTCGCGGGGCGTTGTTGCATCTGGCGTTCATCAAAGGTAAACAAAACGAACCGATGTTGCAGGTCGCAGTCATAGCCTTTGTAGGGCTGGGGTAACCGCGACAGACCGCCAAGTCAATGAAATATTGGGTTTTTTTTGATGAGTAAAAAACGCCCGATCTAAGCTCAGCCCTTGTGCAACGGGGCTTTCAGCCATGAAAAGCAGCTCTGTTCACAAGGTTATCCACAATTTGTGTGGATAACATTTCCGCTGGAGAATCCCATGAAAGCACCCTGGAATTTTGCGCGTTTCCTGCCATTGGCCGGACGCCTGCTGGCACGTGGGCGCTTGCCGACCCTGTTGTTCGCCGTGGCCGCCAAGGGCGCCAGTCAGGGTAATCGGCTGGGGAAACTCAAGGAGGATCTGCGCCTGCTGCAGGCACTCTGCCTTGCTTACTGGCGCGGTGAGTATCGTGCAATCAGTCCCAAGGCGATCATCTCGGTGGTGGCGGGGCTGATGTACTTCCTGAGTCCGGTGGATGCGATTCCGGATTTCCTGCCCCTGTTCGGCATGCTCGATGACATTGCCGTGCTGGGCTGGCTGATGAAGGTTTTGGACGACGAACTCACTGCCTTCCGAATCTGGCGCAAGCGTCAGGCGCCAGAGAAGCTCGTACTGGTCGAACGCTTGCCCGCCACGCCCGAACAACTCCAGCTTCAAGGGCCGAAAAAGCGCTAAGTTGATCAAACTCCATCCATAGATAGATGCCCCCCGCGACCTTAGCCGCTGTTAGGATTACACTTCAAAGGAAAAGTGCCGACTCGCTAAGTGTTTTTGTCCTACGGGGTAGTCATGGATATTCAGATAATTACACGCGAAGGCGAACCCGAATATGCGGTTCTGCCGTGGGCTCAGTACCAGGCTCTACTCAAAGCTGCAGGCATCAACGAAACACCGTCGCGTCCGGCCCCGGCGCCGCTTGCGACAACCCAGGACCCGACTCTTCCAGGTCTTGATCAACTCCGCAGTTTGCGCGAAGGAAAGGGCATCGCCATCGAGGCGCTCGCCCGCACGGTAGGCATCAGCCCGTCTTATCTGGCCATGATCGAAAGTGGCGAGCGTCAGCCCGACGCCGCGATTCGCCGCAGCCTGGCCTGGGAATTGACGGTGCCAGGGTGGAGGGATGAATTGTGAGCGTACGCATCAGTCGTCAACACTGGGACGGATTGCTGGGCGAGCTGGATCAGGCGCGCCGTCAGCGTCACCTCCTGACTTATCGGGCGTTGCTGGAGCGTTTGCAGCTGCCTACGCCAGCCATGCAAACCTTGACGGCCGCGCTTGAGCATCTGGCGGCACTGGATGCCAGGGCCGAACAACCCTTGCGCAGCTCGCTGGTGATCAGCCAGGGAGCCAGTCGCCTGCCGCGCACCGGATTCTTTGAATGCGTCGAGCGCCTCGGGCGATTTTCCGGGCCGTCGGATGGGGTCGCGGCAGCGTCCTGGCATGCGTCGGAAGTGGTGCGGGTGTTCGAGTACGAGTACCCCGAGTCGGCGGAGGCCTGAGTGCTTTTCCGGATTAAGGCGCGGCTCAGTTACTGGTTGGCGCGCAGGTTGTTTCACTGGTCATGGTTTGTACGCCAGCCCCGTGGCTGGAACTGGCTCGAAGGGCAGTTCGCCCGTATGGCGAACCTGGGCGATGTCGGCGCCATGAGTTTCTACGGCCACATTCTGACCTTCCGCGGTGTGGGACTGGGGGCGCGCGAAGAGGGCATTCGCCTGTTGCGCCTGGCCGCCTTGGCCGGTGATGGCAAAGCGGCCTATCAGGTGGGGGTGATCAGCCTCGCGGGCAGCCCGAGCAAGGCGCCCGACCCTGCTGAAGCGGCGCGCTTCTGGGGGATCGCCGCGAAGGCGGGGCATCCGCTGGCGCAGATCAAGCTTCAGGAGCTTGCTGGCCGTGATGCGATGAACTGACAGAAATCTCGGTCTGAGCTTCAGTGGCTCTTCCAGCCTGGGGATTTGTGTTGTTCGAGCAGGCCCCTTCGCGGGCAAGCCACGCTCCCACAGTGTTTTGTGTCGAACACAGACGTCGCGAACGGCACAGATTGTGTGGGAGCGTGGCTTGCCCGCGAAGGCGTCAGTTGATTCAGCGATGACCTGACATTAATTCAAGCTCAGGCTCTGGCGCCGCCAGGCTGTCGATCACATGCACGCTATAGCCCGGCACATTCTTCGCGTGGTGTTTGGCCTGGGATGCCATCTCTGCCAGATCGCTGGCATCGATGGCTGAGCAGGCATCGGGATGCAGGTGCACCACGCCGATGGACAGGGATAACAGCGGGAACTCCTGTCGTACACCCTGGCGGTTGGGCGCGATGAAGCAGCCGGCTTCTAGGTGTTCGCTACGGTAGAAGCGACGGCAGTGGCTCTGGAAGTCGTCCAGCAGCTGGTTTAAACGTTTGCGCCAGTCTTCCGGACCAAGTACTAACAGGAAATCATCACCGCCGATGTGGCCGACGAAGTCGCGGGACGGGTCGATGCGATCGTTCAGGCATTGCGCCAGGCACAACAGCACTTCATCCCCGCGGCCATAGCCGTAGATATCGTTGAAGGGTTTGAAGCTGTCGATATCGACGTAGCAGATTACCGATTCGCGTTGCTGTTGCAGCAACCGTGTGAGGCATTGCTGGATCGGCACGTTGCCCGGCAACAAGGTCAACGGATTGGCATAGCGGGCCTGCTGGATTTTCAGTTCGGTGATCAACTTGAGCACATCGATCACCCGCCCCAGGCCCAGGTAGCTGCCATTGAGGGTGATGATGAAATCTTCTTCGATGCGTTGCCGGGCGCGGCTGGTAATCAGGCGGCTGACCTGTTGCAGCGACTGGCTCAACTCGACCGCGAGGAAGTCATCGCTCATCAGGCGGCTGATGGGTTTGCGGGCGAACAGGTCGGTGGCAAACGGCTTGAGCAGGGCGTCCGAGAGTGAATGTCGGTGGACGATGCCACAGGGCTGGCCCCGCTCGTCCAGCACCGCCAGCGAGTTCAGGTTGGCCTGGCGGCGGAACGCTTCCAGAACGGTGGCGGTCGGGGTTTCGCGGCCTACCGCGGGCTGGTCGTTGAGCAGGGCGCTGAGGTCGCTGGCTTCGTCGCTCAATGCAACCGCGCAGTTGTCCGGTCTCGGCATCAGGGTGCGCGCATCCCGTGGCGGATGTTCTTGCGGGCGACAGAGCAGATAGCCCTGGACCAGATCCACTCCCATCTCGGTCAACACCGCCAGTTCTTCAGGCAACTCGATGCCTTCGGCAATCACCTGCGCCCGCGACGCCTTGGCGATTTGCAGGATCGAGCCGACGAATTCGCGTTTGAGTGCATCCTGGTGAATGCCGTCGATGAAATGACGATCGATCTTCACGTAATCCGGGCGCAATTCGGACCACAGGCGCAAGCTCGAATAACCTGCTCCCAAGTCGTCCAGGGCAATGGAAAACCCCATCGCCCGGTAGTGATGCAGCGCGTTTTGCAGCAACTGGAAGTCGTCAATCGGCGTCTGTTCGGTGAGTTCAATGACCACCTGACTGGGCGGAATGCCGAAGTCCTGCAGCAGTTGCAAGGTACGTCCCGGCTGATGCGCCGACTCGAGCAGTGATTCCGGGGACACGTTGAGGAACAGCTTGCCGGGCAGTTGCTGTTCATTGAAACGACGGCAGGCGCTCTGCCGGCAGGCGATTTCCAGTTCGTTCAAGCGCCCGGCCTGGCGGGCCACGGCGAACAGGGCGATGGGGGAGTGCAGCGGGCTGTTGGAGGGGCCACGACTGAGGGCTTCATAGCCGAGAATTTGTCGCTCGCAGAGGCTGATGATCGGCTGGAACAGGCTGTGCAAACCGCCTTGAGTCAAAATTGAGCTCAAAGCACTCAGCTGTTCAGTCGTGGTCATGGCGTTCTCTGGCGATAAAAAAAGGACCGGGCGGGCTCTTGGTAAGAGAGCCCGCCCAGTCCTTTATTTCACGACAGGATGATGACTGTTTGATGACGATCCGGGGGCGTCAGCATTAAATTGCCATCAGTTGCCGGTCACCGATCAGTGCTTCGCCACTGCGCTATTGAGCTTGAGGTAGTCCAACAGGATACGCCCGGTTTCGCTCAGGTAGGCATCGTCTTCCGGCTTGACCTTGTCCGGCTCGGCCGCGGCGGCGTCTTCGTCTTCTTTCTTCAACTCTTTGAGCGGCTCTTCGCCCTTGGCCTTGCGACGGATGTTCTCCATGGCCAGTTGTTTGGCTTCGATGTCGGCGTGTTGTGCACGACGGTCGGCTTCGTTGAGGCTCACGGTTTTTTCCGACATCAGCTTTTGCGCCAAGGCCAGTTTGTCGCGAATGAACACGAACTCCGCATCCTTGGCCGTACGCAGGTCATGCTCGGATTTGAGCTGGGAGATGTACGGTTTGAACGGGTCGGCCGCAGGCTTGATCGCTGCGCGAATGGTGTCCCACGGCATGGCTTCCGGCAGGGCGCTCTCGCCGATTTCCTTGGTGTCGATGATCGACGGGTAGTCGATGTCCGGCAGTACGCCCTGATGCTGGGTGCTCTGGCCGGAAACCCGGTAGAACTTGGCCAGGGTCAGTTTCAGCTCGCCATGGTTCAGCGGCTGGATGGTCTGCACGGTGCCTTTGCCGAAGGTCTGGCCGCCGATGATCAGTGCACGGTGGTAGTCCTGCATGGCGCCGGCAAAAATTTCCGAAGCCGAAGCAGACAGGCGATTGACCAGCAATGCCATCGGGCCTTTGTAGAACGCGCCAGGGTTTTCATCTTCGAGCACATCGACACGGCCGTCGGCATTACGCACCAGGACGGTCGGGCCTTTGTCGATAAACAGGCTGGTCAGTTCGGTGGCTTCCTGCAAGGAGCCGCCGCCGTTGTTGCGCAGGTCGATGACCACGCCGTCGACTTTCTCTTTCTGCAACTCGGTCAGCAGTTTCTTCACGTCACGGGTGGTGCTCTTGTAATCCGGATCACCGGCACGGAACGCCTTGAAGTCCAGATAGAAGGCCGGGATCTCGATGATGCCGAGCTTGTAGTCCTTGCCGTCCTGCTTGAGGTTGAGGACCGACTTCTGCACTGCCTGATCTTCGAGCTTCACCGCTTCACGAGTGATCGGCACGATCTTGCTGGTTTGATCGTTCGGCGCGTTGCTGGCCGGAATCACTTCCAGGCGCACCACGGTGCCTTTCGGGCCGCGGATCAGCTTGACCACTTCGTCCAGGCGCCAGCCCACCACATCGACCATCTCTTTGTTGCCTTGGGCAACGCCAATGATCTTGTCGGCCGGGGCGACCAGTTTGGTCTTGTCCGCCGGGCCTGCCGGCACCAGGCGCACGATTTTCACTTGATCGTTATCGCTCTGCAGCACGGCGCCGATCCCCTCCAGGGACAGGCTCATGTTGATGTCGAAGTTTTCCGCGTTATCCGGCGACAGATAGTTGGTGTGCGGGTCGTAGGACATGGCGAAGGTGTTGATGTACGCCTGGAAGATGTCTTCGGCGCGGGTCTGGTCCAGGCGTGCCAACTGGTTCTTGTAGCGCTTGGTCAGGGTTTCCTGGATCTGCTTGTAGTCCTTGCCGGCGATCTTCTGGCGCAGGACCTCGTCCTTGACGCGTTTGCGCCACAGGTCGTCGAGTTCGGCGGTGGATTTGAGCCAAGGGGCGTCCTTGCGGTCGATCAGCAAGGTTTCCTTGGCGGTGAAGTCGATCTTGTCGACGCCCTTGTTCAGCTCGGCGAGGGCGAAGTCCAGCCGCGCCTTGACGCGGTCCAGGTAGCGCTTGTAGATGGTGAACCCGGCGTTGAGGTCGCCGCTTTTGAGGAAATCGTCGAACTGGGTTTTCCACTTGTCGAATTCGGCGATGTCGCTGGCCATGAAGTAGCTGCGCGACGGGTCGAGCAATTTCAGGTAGCTGTCATAGATGATCACCGAGCGCGCATCATCGAGCGGTGGTTTGCTGTAGTGGTGGCGCTTGAGCAGTTCCACGACATTCAGACTGGCGATGACTTCGTCACGATCGGGCTGGAGCTTGTCCCAACTGTTGGCTGCAAAGGAGTTGCTCGACAACGGCAGCATGCCGATACCGATGAAAAGGGCGAGGGCGGTGCTGGGGAACAAACGCTTCATGTTGATTCGACGCGGGGACAATTGATAACGCATATTAGGCCGTCTTTTGAAGTCGCCGGTTCCACAAGAGCCGGTCGCATAATGCAAAAAGCCCGGCGCTAGCGCTTCGGGCTCAGTCCAGACTCACTATGGAGGCACTGTGAAAGCATTGCAAGGCGTTGACGGTCAAGTGGCGTGGGTAGAACAGCCCGGTCCTGCATGCGATGCAGGGCAAGTTCGCATTCGAGTGGCGGCCGCGGGACTCAATCGCGCCGATTTGTTGCAGAAGGCCGGTCTGTATCCGCCGCCACCGGGGGCCAGTGAGGTGCTCGGTCTAGAGTGTTCGGGGGTGATCAGCGAGGTCGGGCCGGGCTCTTCCTGGCAGGTGGGAGATCGGGTTTGCGCCTTGCTGGCCGGGGGCGGGATGGCCGAAGAGGTGGTTGTCGACGGGCGGCACGTGTTGCCGGTTCCCGACGAAATGTCGCTGGCCGAAGCCGCTGCCTTGCCGGAAGTCTACGCCACCGTCTGGCTGAATCTGTTTCAACTCGCCGCGCTAAAACCGGGTGAGAAAGTGCTTCTGCATGCCGGGGCAAGTGGAATCGGTTCAGCCGCCATTCAGCTGTGCAAGGCGTTTGGTAACCCGTGTTGGGTCAGCGTGGGCTCAGCGGAGCGCCTGGCCTACTGCGAAGCCCTCGGTGCCCAGGGCGGCGTGGTGCGCACCGACGATCTGGAGCGTTTGCGTGAGCTGGGGCCGTTCGATGTCATCCTCGACCCGGTGGGCGGCAACTACGCGGCGCTGAATGTGAAGCTGCTGGCCGGTGACGGTCGATGGGTGTTGATCGGGTTGATGGGCGGCCGCGAGGCCACGCTGGACCTGGCGCAAGTCCTGGCCAAGCGAGTGCAGTTGCTGGGGTCGACCCTGCGCAGCCGCAGCGATCAATTCAAGGCGGATCTGATCAGCGATCTACGCCTGCATGTGTGGCCGCTGTTCGACGAAAAACGCCTGAGCCCGCAACTGGCCAGGGCCTTCCCGATCAAGGACGCCGATGCGGCGTTTGCCGAGCTGGCGAGCAACACGGTGGCGGGGAAGGTGGTGTTGGTGATCGACGAAAGCCTGACCTGACAACACCGCCCCTGTGGGAGCGGGCTTGCCCGCGAAGACGGCCTGACAATCAACACATATGTTGACTGATACGCCGCTTTCGCGAGCAAGCCCGCTCCCACATTGGATGTGGTTTATTTCCAGAGATGGATCGGCCAGCCGGCCTTTTCTGCCTGTTCGCGCAACACCGGATCCGGATTGACCACGTGCGGGTAATCCACCTTCAGCAACAGCGGCAGATCATTACGCGAGTCGGAGTAGAAGCTCGCGCCTTCCAGGTTTTCCTCCTCGATATCCAGCCACTCCAGCAACCGGGTGATCTTGCCTTCGCGGTAGGTCAGGGTGCCGACGGTATTGCCGGTATACACCCCGTGCGCCACTTCCAGGTCGATCGCGAGAATCTCGTCGATGCCTAAGCGTTCGGCGATCGGGCCGACCAGGTGTGTGCCCGAGGCCGAGATCACCAGGATGCGGTCGCCGGCCTTGCGGTGAGCGGCGATGGTTTTGGTGGCATCGCTGTAGATGATCGGTTCGATGAAATCTTCCACCCACGGGCCGACCAGATGCTCGACTTCCTCTGGCGTGCGCCCGATCATCGGCTCCAGGCTGAAGGTCATGAAATCCTCCATGCGCAGCTTGCCGTGGCTGTAGGCGTCCATCAATTCGTTGTTCTTGCGCATGAAGGACTCGGGATCGACCCAGCCCAGGCGACCCATTTGCTCGCTCCAGAGGGTGGCGCAATCGCCGTGGATCAGGGTGTCGTCCAGATCAAAAATTGCCAGGGCCATCAGTGCAGTTCTCTCTTAAGCGTCAGCAAAGGCATCAGGCTACCTCACGCAGGGCTGTTGGATCGATGGAAAGCGCCAGGCGCTGACCATCGGGATGCAGATCGGCGCCCGAGCGGTTGAGCACGTCCACCACCAGTTCCACGCCCCGGGCCTCGACCCGGTAACGGATCACGTTGCCCAGCAGGCTGTGACTGCGGACCTGTGCGTCCATCTCGCCGTTCAAACTCAGTTCAATGGCCTCCGGACGAATTGCAATGCGATGGTTGATCGGGCGCTGCAGCAGTTTTGTCGCGCTCTCGGCGTCCAGCAGGTTGTAGTTGCCGATGAAACCGGCGGCGAACACATCGATGGGCGCGGTGTAGAGGGTTTCGGCGTCGCCGCTTTGTACGATTTTTCCCTGATTCATCAGGAAAATCCGGTCAGACATCGTCAAAGCTTCTTCCTGATCGTGTGTGACGAAAATCGTGGTCAGGCCCAGTTCACGCTGGATCTGACGGATCTGTTCGCGCAAGTGCTTGCGAATCCGCGCATCGAGGGCCGACAGTGGTTCATCCAGCAGCAACAGCCGTGGGCGGGTCACCAAAGAGCGGGCGAGGGCGACGCGCTGGCACTGGCCGCCGGACATTTGATGGGGATAGCGGGCGGCAAAATCCTGCAGCTCCACCAGCCTCAGCACCTCAGCCACGCGTTTCTGGCTGTCGTCTGTGTTGACCTTTTGCATGCGCAGACCGAAGGCGACGTTTTGCTCGACGGTCATGTTGGGGAACAGCGCATAGCTCTGGAACACCATGCCGATTCCGCGCTTCTGCGGGCTCAATGGCACGATATCGACGCCGTCGAGCAGGATCTGGCCACCGTCCACCGGTGTCAGCCCGGCGATGCAGCGCAGCAGCGTGGATTTGCCGCAACCGGATGGGCCTAGCAGAGTGACGAATTCGCCTTTCTGGATCTCGCAGTTGATGTCGCTGAACACTGGGGTGCCCGCGTAAGTCTTTTGCAGATGTTGGACGCTGACATAGCTCATTCGCTTTTGTCCTTGTTCAAGATATTGGCCGCCCAGGTCATAACCAGCACGAAAAAGAAGTAGGAAATCACCAGCGCACTGGTGAAGTGGCCGCTGCTGTTGCGCATGTTGTTGAGGTAGACCTGCAGGGTTTCGTAGCGGGTGCCGACGAGGATGTTGGCGAACACGAACTCCCCGAACAGGAACGAGAACGACAGCAGCAACGCCACCATCAGGCCTTTGCGCAGGTTCGGCAGCACCACCAGCAGCGCTGCCTGAAAGGTGCTGGCGCCGAGCAGTTGGGCGGCGTCCATCAGGTCGCGCAGGTTGATTGCTTGCAGGTTGTTGGTGATGGCCCGGTACATGAACGGCAGCGCCACAGTGAAGTAGCAGCCGATCAGGATCCATGGCGTACCGACCATGGCCAACGGCCCCGAACCGTAGAGCTGCAGCAGGCCGACCGACGACACCACCGGCGGTACCGCGAAGGGCAGCAGGATCAGGATGTTCATCAGCGCATCGAGTTTCGGGAAGTGGTAATGCACCACGAACAGCAACGGCAGAATCAGCACCACCGAGAGGATCAGCGAACCAACGCAGACCAGCAGCGACTGACCGAAAGCGTTCAGAAAGCGCGGGTCACTCCACAGCTGCACATACCATTTGATGCTGAAGCCACTGGGCAGGATGGTGGCCGACCAGCTGCTGGAAATCGAATAGATAAAGGTGCCGAGCAGTGGAAGTAGCAGGATGGCAAACAGCAAATAGACCACGACCCGGTGATAGATACCGACAGGGCCCAGTTCAGCGCGAGACATGGTAGCTCCTCTTCAGCAGCAGCTGATGCACGACGGTCACCAGGGTCATCAACGCCACCAGCACCACGGCCAGGGCGCTGGCCAGGTTCGGGTTCAGGGAAATATCGCCCGACACCATCGCGGCGATACGGATCGGCATGACGTTGAAGTTGCCAGTGGTCAGGGCGTACACCGTGGCGTAAGCGCCCAGGGCGTTGGCCAACAGAATCACGAATGTGCCCAGCAGCGCCGGGGTCAGAACCGGCAGACCAATGTGACGCCAGAACTGCCAGCCGTTCGCGCCCAGCAAGGCGGCGGACTCGCGCCAGTCTTCACGCAAGGCGTCGAAAGCCGGGTAGAGCAGCAGCACGCCAAGGGGAATCTGGAAGTAGGTGTAGAGAATGATCACCCCGGTTTTCGAGTACAGGTTGAAGTCCTGAATGAGGCCGGCCTGCTTGAGCATGATGGTGAAGCTGCCGTTGAAACCCAGCAGGATGATGAACGCGAACGCCAGGGGCACGCCGGCGAAGTTGCTGGTCATGTTGGCGAAGGCGTTGACGAAGTTGCGCAGTTTCGAGTCGACCCGGCGCAGGGAATAGGCGCCGAGGACCGCGATGATGATCCCGAACACGCTGGACCAGAAGCTGATCTCGAGGCTGTACTGGATCGCTTGCAGATAGAACTTGGAGCTGAAAATTTTGCTGAAGTTGGCGATGCCCCAGCCGAACTCTTCCGATTCCAGGCTGTTGATCATCACCCACACCAGCGGGGCGATTTCGAACACGATGAAGAACAGGGCGAAAGGCACCAGGCACAGGGCGGCCAGCCATTTTCCGCGAGTCATTGGGGTCACTTGAGCAGCCCCCGGCACACGGGTTTGTCGTGGGGAACGCCCAACAATTCACAGACGGTGCCGCAAATTTCGGTCTGTTTCGGTGCCGCGTCAGCGTCGAAGCTGAAGGCATCACCGAGCACGAACAGCGGTACTTCACGTTCCTCCGGTAACAGGCCGTTATGGGAGCGGTCGTTGTTCATGCCGTGGTCGGCGGTCACCAGTACCTGATAGCCGGCGTCGAGCCAGCCTTGCAGGTAGTCGGCGATGATGATGTCCGCGGAACGGGCGCTGTTGCGGTATTGCGGTGTGTCGAGGCCATGCTTGTGCCCGGCGTCGTCGATATTCATGGGGTGCACCAGCAGGAAGTTCGGCGCGTGGCGCAGGCGCAGGCTTTCAGCGTCGGCGAACAGGTGCGAATCGGGGTAGTGATCGTTCCAGTAGAAATGTCCGTGCTGGATCGGCAGTTGCGGGTCGTCGGTATGACGATCCCGTGCTGCCACGAACGGTGAGCGGTTATACAACTCACTGACCCAGTGATAGGCTGCCGCCGCTGTTTTCAGGCCGGCGTCGGTGGCGTAGTGATAAATGCTGCGCTGGTTGGACAGGCGCGAAATGTTGTTGTGTACGATGCCGCTTTCGATCGGCGGGACGCCGGTCAGGATGCATTCGTAAAGCGGTCGGGACAGGGAAGGCAATGCACACTCCAGTTTGTAGAGCGCTGCGCGTCCTGCGCCGACATAAGCCTGCAAATGCCCCATGGTGTGGCGGGCGACTTCGTAATTGAGGCCGTCGAGCACGACAAGGATGACGTTGTGCTTCATAGGGGCAAAAACTCCACGAAACTCGGGTTTATCTCGGTCCACTGTGGGAGCGGGCTTGCTCGCGAAGGCGGTGTGTCAGTCGACATCAATGTTGAATGGTCAACCGCTTTCGCGAGCAAGCCCGCTCCCACATTGGTTTCAGCGCTTGCGCTACAGCGTCATTTCATTTCTACGATGACTTCTTCGTTCCACTTCTGAGGCAGCTCCTTGGAAGTCTTCTCCCACGCATCCGCGTCTTTGATCGGCGTAACCTTTTTGTACTGCTCGTTCGGCAGCAGTTTGGCCTTGACCTCGGCCGGCAGGGTCAGGTGCTCGGCGCGGATCGGACGCGCATTGCCCTTGGCCAGGTTGATCTGGCCGGCGTCGCTGAAGATGTACTCGCGGGCCAGCTTGGCGGCGTTCGGGTTCTTGGCATATTTGTTGATGATGGTGGTGTAACCGGAAATCACCGAGCCATCGGACGGGATCAGCACCACGTAATCATCCGGGTTGGCCATCTTGGCCTTGTAGCTCAGGCCGTTGAAGTCCCAAACCACGCCGACTTCGATCTCGCCTTTTTCCATGGTGGAGATGGTCGGGTTGGCCATCGACAGGCGACCCTGCTTGGCGATATCGGCAAACAGTTTCAGCGCGGGGTCGATGTTTTTCTCGTCGCCACCGTTGGCCAGGGCGGCCGCCAGAACACCGTTGGCGGCCTAGGCGGCGGTGCTTACGTCACCGATGGACACCTTGTATTTGCCGCCCTTGAGGTCGGCCCATTTGGTTGGTGCTTCGGAACCGTGCAGCAGCTTTTTGTTGACGATGAACGCGATGGTGCCGGTATAGGCCAGGGCCCAATGACCATCCTTGTCCTTAGCCCAGGTTGGCACCTGGTCCCAAGTGGATGGCTTGTAGGGCTGGGTAACTCCCTGCTTCGTCGCGATCGGGCCAAAGGCGGCGCCGACGTCGCCGATGTCGGCGCTGGCGTTGTCTTTTTCGGCGGCGAACTTGGCGATTTCCTGAGCCGAACTCATGTCGGTGTCGATGTGTTTCAAACCGTAGTTCTTGGCCAGATCGGCCCAAGTGTCTTTCCAGTTGGCCCAGTCATCGGGCATGCCGACGCTGTTGACGGCGCCTTCCGCTTTCGCGGCCGCTTCCAGGGTTTTCAAATCATCAGCCGCCATGGCGGCGGTGCACATGGCAATGGTCGAGCCTAACAGTGATGCCAGGAAAAACTTTTTCATTCCAAAGCTCCTTGGGTCGTGTTCAACGCTGCGATTGCGGTTTGTGGTTGGTCTAGGTCAGCAATACCTGAGCCAATCTAAGGGCCCTCGATGACACTTTGATGTCGTTCGTCGCCCCAACTGGCTTTTATTTGCCCGGCACTGGCGGGTGTCCGGTAAGCGTAGACCATCGGCAAACGCCCGCTGTGCAAGGGACTTGGCCGAGGTATTGCAGGTCTGCAAGCGCTCCGCGCGCACGACCGTTCGGTCGCTTGTCATCTCACAGTCATCTGCACTGCCTACGCTTGCAGGGTGCTGAAGGAGCCCGATTTTGGTGGGGTTGTGCCCCGAAACCGTGCTGGTCTAGTCCAGATAGGTAACGTTGATGCGTGATGAGGCAACAAAAGCGGTGACCGCCATTGGCCAGGTCTTGCAGGAACAGCTCGACCACGGGCTGCTGGCACCGGGCAGCAAATTGCCGGCCGAGCGCAAGCTCAGTGAGTTGTTCGGGACGACGCGGATTACCGTGCGCGAGGCGTTGTTGCAGCTGGAGGCCCAGGGGCAGATTTATCGCGAAGAGCGGCGTGGCTGGTTCGTTTCGCCGCCGCGCCTGGCCTACAACCTGATGCAGCGCAGTCACTTTCACGCGATGGTCAGCGCTCAGGGGCGGGTGGCGTCCACCGAGGTGATCAGCGCGCGATTGCAACCGGCATCGGCGGCGGTCTGTGCCTGGTTGCAGTTACCGGCGCTGTCGAGCGTGATACAGATCTGCCGTTCCCGGCGCATCGATGGGCGCTTGGTGCTGTACGTCGAGCATTATCTGAATCCGCAGTATTTTCCGGGGATTCTTGAGTTCGACCTGAACCAGTCGATCACCGAGCTCTATGCGCGGCACTACGACCTGCATTACGGACGGGTGCGTTTCGAGATCGTGCCGACGGCCTTGTCAGTGGATGCAGCAGCGGCCTTGCGGGTATCGGTGGGCAGTCCGGGGTTGCGCATTGCCCGGGTCAATTACGATCAGCATGAGCGGCTGATCGATTGTGACCTGGAGTTCTGGCGCCATGATGCGATTCATGTCGGTGTGGATGTGGTTTGACTGCGTTGGTTTGTCTGCGCGACCGTGTCGACGCCTTCGCGAGCAAGCCCATTCCCACATTTGGAATGCATTTCAAATGTGGGAGCGGGCTTGCTCGCGAAGGCGGTGGAAGGTCCAGCCCATGAATCAGGCAGATACACCGTTCTGCGGGCCACCACCAGCGGTTATGACCTGCACGCTCATTCGCGGCGTCGCCAGATCCATCCCCGCTTCATCCAGATGCCGTTTCAGCGACAGGTTGAACGCCCGCGACACTTCCCACTGTTTGATCGGCGCAGTCTTGAAGCGCGCGCGCAGGATGGCGTTGCCGGACTCGAAGCTTTCCACACCCTGAATCTCCAGCGGCGACCAGATATTGCGACGTTGCAGCGGATCGGTGCGCATCTTCTGGCCGACGTCGCGCATCAGCTTGATTGCGCTGTCGATGTCCATGCTGGCAGGCACGGCGACGCGGAAAATCGCGTAGCCGAACTCCCGGGAGTAGTTCTTGATGCTTTTGATTTCGCTGAACGGGATGGTGTGGACGATGCCGTCGATGTCGCGCAGGCGCACGGTGCGGATGGTCAGGCCTTCGACGGTGCCCAGGTGGCCGCCGACGTCCACGTAGTCGTCGATGGCCAGGGAGTCCTCGATGATGATGAACAGCCCGGTGATCAGATCGGCCACCAGCGATTGCGCGCCGAAACCGATGGCCAGGCCGATCACGCCGGCACCGGCCAGCAGTGGCGTGACGTTCATACCCATGTTCGCCAGGGCGACGATCAGCGCGATGATGAAAATCGCCACGAACAGCACGTTGCGAATCAGCGGCATCATGGTCTGCGCGCGGGCGTTGGCCAGGCCCTTGCGCGAGCGGGTCAGGGCGTGGTGCACGGCGGTGTCGCTGAGAATCCAGATCAGCCAGGCAAAGATCAGCGTGCCGCCCAGGCTGAACAGTTTGACGCTGATTTCATGCCCTTCGCCTTCGGTGAAGCGAATCAGCGACATGCCCCAGACCCTCAGGCCGAGTTCGATAAAGGCCAGCCACACCAGCAGGTGGGCGAGGGTGTAGAAGAAGCTTTTCAGCCGTTCGGAGTACAACGCGTGGCGCTTTACGCCGCGATGGGGCTTGAGGGCATGGCGGCGGACCAGGCCGTTGATGACCATGCACAACACCAGCAGCACGGTGCAGATCAGCGACTGACGCAGGGCGGTGCTGGTATCGCCGGCCGAGACGAAGGTGGCGAATAGCGAGATGCCCACCAGGACCAGCGCCGGCACGAACCAGAACGTGCCGAGGATTTCGATACTGTCGCTCAGCGCGCGACGGGTCAGGCGCCGGGACAACGGCTGGTTGCGGATCAGATGAGCAATCGGTCGGCGAAAGCGCAGGATGAACAAACCCGTGGACAGCGCCGCCAGGACATTGGCCACGGTTGCGGCGGTGTGCGCCAGATGCACCCCCAGGCTGTTGATCAGGCGCGGATCGTTCAAGGCCTCGCCAAAGGCGGCGAAGCTGCCGATCAGCCATAGCGGGTGAAAGGCCTGATGCCGAAGGATATACAGGGCGCGGTGACGGTGCGGGCCGTCGAGCAAAGAAAAGGCGATCACGCAGATGGCCGAAAAACAGGTGCCGACCACCAGGGCATAGGCCAGCACCATGGCCAGGCTCTTGCCCAGCGACGAGGGCAGGGCATAGCTCAGATAGACGGTGATGACCAGCGCGATCAGCCACGGGCCGAGCTTGCGCAGGGCGAAACGCAGCATGTCCAGGGCCCGGGGATGCTGGGGCAGCTCTTCGGTCAGGCCGAACCGCATGCGCACCCGATGGCCGATCCAGATCAGCGCTGCGGCCAGCAGGCTCCAGACCATCAGAATCATGGCAAAGGCAAAGATGATCGGCAGCCATTCGTTGGCTGGCAGGATCAAGGCGTTGAGCTCATCCCGGGCCAGCCCGAATTCGTCGGACCAGCGCGTCAGCGGGCTATCGGCCCCGGTGAATTGTTTTTCGAAACTGGCCAGCGTCCCGCCGATCAGGCCCAGTACACCCTCTTCGGGGGTCGGTTGGGCCTTTTTCGTGGCGTCGCGCAGTTTCTTCAAATCCGCCAGCAATTTTGTGCGCTGCTGGTCATTTTCCAGTGACTTGATCACTTCATCGAGGGATTGCCCGAGGGGTTCCTGTGCCTGCGGCTGGGTATTGGCCGAACTGTTGAGCAGGCTCGGTAAACCGGCCGCCTGGGCAGGCGCCATCGACAGCAGTGTCAAAAGGCCGATGAGAAAGAAACACGGTAGGGCAAAGAGACGAGCGAGCACTGGGCGGTCAACCTCGGAGTGAGCGGGTCGACCGAGTGTACGAGCCCGTCAAAATCTATGCGAGTCAGGCGAGGATTTATTCGTTGAGCTTGGCGAGGATCTTGATCACGACGGTGGCGAGGATCGTCAGCATGCCGATCCACATGGCGAACACGCCGGCGTTCTTGTCGCGAAAGTTGAAACCGATGGCCAACAGGATCATTCCGGCGAGGATCGGGATCAGCATGGAGTTGAAGGTGGACAGCGAGATCATGGTGACTGCCTTGTCAGGGGGGATATTGAAAGTCTAGGTGGCTTTTGGAGAGGGAGGGGTGATGTGCATCAGAAACGAGCCGGTTACATCATGGCATTGCGTGGGCAGTGCCGCCGTCTTCGCGAGCAAGCCCGCTCCCACAGTTGAAACGCATTCCAATGTGGGAGCGGGCTTAGCTTTTCAGCGATTACGGCAATTCGCGGCAGGCGTAGAACGCGCTCAGTACCTTGACCAGGTGTGCCAGGTCATGGCTGCCACACAGTTCGCGGATCGAGTGCATGGCGAACGTCGGCAGGCCGATGTCCACGGTGCGCACGCCCAGATGGCTGGCGGTGATCGGGCCGATGGTCGAGCCGCAGCCCATGTCGCTGCGCACCACGAAACTCTGCACCGGCACTTCTTCGGCCATGCACAGGTGACGGAAGAAACCGGCGGTTTCGCTGTTGGTGGCGTAGCGCTGGTTGCTGTTGACCTTGATCACGGGACCAGCGTTGAGTTTCGGGCCGTGGTTGGCGTCGTGCTTCTCGGCGTAGTTGGGGTGTACGCCGTGGGCATTGTCGGCCGAGACCAGCAGGGATTTCTGAATGGTGCGCACGAACTCGTCACCTTCAGGCAGCAGGCGGCGCAGCGTCTGCTCCAGCATCGGGCCGTCGGCGCCACACGCCGAGCAGGAGCCGACTTCTTCGTGGTCATTGCACACCAGCACACAGGTTTCGTCGGTGTCGGCGGTGAGCAAGGCTTGCAGACCGGCGTAGCACGACAGCAGGTTGTCCAGGCGCGCGCCGGCAATGAAGTCGCCGTGCAGGCCAATGACGGCAGCGCTTTGGGTGTCGTAGAAGCTCAGCTCGTAATCGAGCACCACGTCGGCGTTCAGGCCGTGCTCACGGGCGAGCTGGTCGGTGATCACGGCGCGGAAGTCCACGCGCTCGTCGCCGGCAAATTGCGCCAGCACCGGCGGCAATTCGGTTTGCGCGTTGATCGCCCAGCCCATGTTGGCTTCACGATTGAGGTGAATGGCCAGGTTGGGGATGATCGCGATCGGCGCCTTGAAGTCGATCAACTGGCTCTCGACCTTGCCGTCGCGGCGGAAGGTCACGCGGCCGGCCAGCGACAGGTCGCGGTCGAACCAGGGGGCCAGCAGCGCGCCGCCATAGACTTCGACGCCCAGCTGCCAGAAGCCCTGGCGTTGCAGTTCCGGTTGCGGCTTGACTCGCAGACACGGGCTGTCGGTGTGGGCGCCGACCAGGCGAATCCCGCCATGCAGCGGCGAGTGACGGCCCATTTTGATGGCGACGATGGAGGAGTCGTTACGGGTGACGTAGTAGCGGCCATTGGCTTCGGTATGCCATGGCTCGCGCTCGTCGAGACGTTGATAACCCGCCGCTTCCAGACGCTGAACGAGGCTGGCGGTGGCATGGAACGGGGTAGGGGAGGCCTTGAGGAAGTCGATCAGGCCTTGGTTCAACTCTTCGCGCATAAGTAGCTCCAGACAGCAATGGCGCCAGTTTAACGTATTGATCGCGAAATGGGCGGTGGGCTAATAGCGCGGGATGTTCACCCGATGTTCAGTATGACGCCGATTCAATGTGGGAGCGGGCTTGCTCGCGAAAGCGGTTGATCATCCACCATTGATGTTGACTGACACACCGCCTTCGCGAGCAAGCCCGCTCCCACAAGGGTTTACTTGCACTCAGAACGGTGCAGGGCACTCGAAACGCAGACGCTCGCCAGTCTGCGGGTGGGTGAAGCTGAGCATGCTGGCGTGCAGGCAAAGGCGTGGCCAGGCGGCCAGAGCCTGTTCGTGAGCATAGAGTCCGTCGCCCAGCAGTGGGTGACCGATGGACAACATGTGCACGCGCAATTGGTGCGAGCGCCCGGTGATCGGCGTGAGTTCCACGCGGCACCAATCGCCACAACGCTCCAGCACCCGCCAGAAGGTCAGGGCGTGCTTGCCGAATTCATGGTCGACCACATGCCGGGGCTTGGTCGGCGGGTCGTAGCGCAGGGGCAAGTCGATGCTGCCGCTGTCCAGCTCGGGTTGGCCCCAGCACAGTGCGGTGTAGGCTTTTTCGGTTTCGCGGTCATGGAATTGCCTGGACAGCTCACGGTGCGTATCGGCGTCCCGGGCCAGCAGGATGATGCCGGAGGTTTCCCAGTCCAGCCGATGGACGATGAGCGCGTCCGGGTAGCCGTTTTCCTGCAGGCGGGTAATCAGGCAGTCCTTGTTATCGTCGGCCCGGCCGGGGACGGAAAGCAACAGGGTCGGTTTGTTCACCACCAGAATGGCGGCGTCCTGATAAAGGATGTGGACGTTGGACAACGGCATTAAAACAGCCTCGTAACAAACGCCAACGGCGGTTCAGGCCCCCCGATCCCTGTAGGCGCTGCCGCAGGCTGCGATCTTT
>DATMUG010000042.1:0-15565 GCA_035563915.1 Pseudomonas sp.
AGGCGCCGAACTCAAACGAGGTGAAAGTAATTTTCGTTCCGAGGTAAGGCTTGTCGTTAATGGATATGTTTTGTCGTGATCAATGAAAATGGGGGTGGCGAATTTTCATCGTGAAAATCAAAAGATCGCAGCCTTCGGCAGCTCCTAAAGGTGTACGCATGATCATGTAGGAACTGCCGAAGGCTGCGATCTTTTTTACCGGTCAGTCATGACTGACGTGCGCCCGCTTGAGCAACTTCTTGCAGCGCTCGGACAGGTGCAGCACCCGCAGGTGTTTGCCAGCTTTTGCATAGCGCTCGCGCAGGGTCTTGAGGGCGGCGATGGCCGAGTAGTCGACGAAACTCAGATGACGGCAGTCGACGGTCACGATCGCCGGGTCGTTGGCCGGGTCGAATTGATTGAGAAAGGGGGTGGTCGAGGCAAAGAACAGCGTGCCGTGCATCAGGTACAGCTTGCTGCCGTCGGCCTCCAGGTGGCTGTCGGCGTAAAGTTCGCGGGCCTGCTGCCAGGCGAAGTTCAGCGCGGCGATGATGATCCCGCACAGCACCGCCGTGGCCAGGTCGGTAAACACCGTGATCACCGTCACCGCAATGATCACCAGCACATCGTTGAGCGGCACCTTGTTCACCACCCGCAGCGAAGCCCAGGCGAAGGTCTGCTGCGACACCACGAACATCACCCCCACCAGCGCCGCCAACGGAATGCGCTCGATCAACGGCGAAAGGAACAGGATGAACAACAGAATCGCCACCCCGGTCACCACGCCGGACAGGCGACCGCGCCCGCCGGAACTGAGGTTGATCACGGTCTGGCCGATCATCGCGCAACCGCCCATGCCGCCGAATGCACCGGACACCACGTTCGCTGCGCCCAGCGCCACGCATTCACGGTCCGGATAACCGCGGCTCTCGGTGATTTCGTCGGTGAGGTTCAGGGTCAGCAGAGTTTCCAGCAGACCGACCAGGGCCATGAGGATCGCGTAGGGAGCGATGATGCGCAGGGTGTCGAGGTTCCAGGCAATGTCCGGCAAGGCGAAGGTCGGCAAGCCACCGGCAATATGCGCCATGTCGCCCAGGGTGCGGGTCGGCAGGCCGAGCAGGTACACCGCCAGGCCCACGCCGAGAATCGCCACCAGCGCCGGCGGTACCGTACGGGTCAGGCGTGGCAGCACATAGACGATCGCCATGGTCGCGACCACCAGCCCGATCATGATGTACAGCGGTGTCCCGCTCAGCCAGGCCTCCCCGCTTTTGAAGTGTTCCAGCTGCGCCAGGGCAATGATGATCGCCAGGCCGTTGACGAAACCCAGCATCACCGGGTGCGGCACCATGCGCACCAGTTTGCCGAGTTTGAGCAGACCGAATGCCATCATGATCAACCCGCCCAGCAGCACGGTGGCCAGCAGGTACTGCACACCGTGCTGCACCACCAGCGCGACGATCACCACCGCCATGGAACCTGCGGCACCGGACACCATGCCCGGGCGACCACCGAACAACGCGGTCAGGGTGCAAATAATGAACGCGCCATACAGCCCCATCAGCGGATTGAGATGAGCCACCAGCGCGAAGGCGATGCATTCGGGCAGCAGGGCAAAAGACGTGGTGAGGCCAGCCAGGATGTCGGCGCGCAGATGTTTTGGTTTCATGGGGGACCGCGGGAGTAGCGAGAAAGAATGCGCGGATGTTACGGATTTGCGCCTGAGCCGGCCAGCTTCTGTGCCTGCACAGAAGCCTTCGCGGGCAAGCCCGCTCACACAGGTTGAGGGGGGTACGCAAAATCCGTGTCTGACGATGAACGCCTGTGGCGAGCGAGCTTGCTCGCGCTGGGCTGCGAAGCGGCCCCATTATCAGGCGATGCGGTTTCGACAGGCATACCGCACTGGATGGATTGGCGACTGCTGCGCAGCCGAGCGGGAGCAAGCTCCCTCGCCACAAAACCTGTGGGAGCGTGGCTTGCCCACGAAGAACGATAACGCGGTCTGCAGCGAACTCTCGGCACGTTTTTGCTCAGGGTCACGAATCCGAATCAGGCCTTGAAGTCCGAACCGGCATAAAGCGCCAACTTGCCCTGGATGAAGTCGAGGAAACATTGAATGCGCAAGGCCAGTTGGGAGTTGCGGTAGTACACCGCATTGATCGGCTGGCGATAGCCACTGTTGAATTCGGCCAGCAACACGTTCAAGCGCCCGGCACGAATGTCTTCGATGGTCATGTAATGCGACAGGCTGGCGATACCCTGGCCTTCCAGCGCCAGATGGCGAATCGTCTCGCCGCTGGAGGCGCTGAGCGAGGCCTCGATCGGCCAGCGATCGCCATGCACGTAGCGCAGCGGCCATTGGTTGAGGCCTTCGTTCTGGGTGAAGCCCAGCAACGTATGGTTAGCCAGGTCGGCCACCGCTGTCGGCGTGCCGTATTTTTCCAGGTACGCGGGGCTGGCGACGATGTGGATCGGGCTGCAACCCAGTGAGCGAGCGTGCAAGGTCGAGTCGGCCAGGGTGCCGATACGGATGGCGATGTCGGTGCTTTGTTCGAGCAGGTCGATGATCAGGTCATTGCTGTTGAGTTCGAGCTGGATATCGGGATAAAGCCTGCGGAACTCATCGATGTAAGGGACGATGGCGTGCAGCATGAAGGGTGACGCTGCGTTGATGCGCAGTCGCCCCGACGGGGTTTGCTGGCGCGACGTCAGGCGTTCTTCGAGTTCGTCCATCTGATCGAGAATCAGCTTGGCGTGCTCGAAGAAGTACTTGCCCTCCTCGGTCAGATCCATTCGCCGTGTGGTGCGATTGATCAGGGTCGTGTCGAGTTTGGCTTCCAGGCGCGACAAGGTGCGACTGACCGCCGAAGGCGTTTGCCCGACCTGCTCGGCCGCCGCGGAAATCGATCCGCATTCAATCACACAGACGAAGATCTGCAATTCATCGGATCTGGCTTTCACGGGTGTCCCTTATCAATAGCGCCGTTTGCTGCAATGAACATCCAATGTGGCGAGGGAGCTTGCTCCCGCGGGTACGCGAAGCGGACCCAACCCGGCCGACTCGCTGGTTCAGGCAGTTCGCGTCAACCGGTTTACGACGGCTTCGCCGCCGAGCGGGAGCAAGCTCCCTCGCCACAAAAAGCAACATCGCCACAGTTTCAGACTTTCGATAGTAGCCGAGCGTTACGCCTTGAGGCCAAACACCTCGCTCAAGTGCTGCTCATACTGCGCCACATGCCCTTCGATATCCGGGCGCTTCATCACGTCCACGGCGAGGAAGGTCGGCAGGCCGGTCATGCCGAGGAACTCATTGGCCTTGTGGAACGGAAAGTACACCGCGTCCACACCCTTGCCCTCAAAGAAATCGGTCGGGTCGTCGAAGGCTTGCTGCGGTGCGTTCCAGGTCAGCGACAGCATGTACTGCTTGCCCTGGATCAGGCCGCCGCTGCCGTATTTCTGCGAGGCGTCGGAACGGGTGCGGCCGTCGCTGGCGTAGAGGCTGCCGTGGCCTTCGGTGAACACTTCGTCGATGTATTTCTTGACGGTCCAGGGGGCGCCCATCCACCAGCCCGGCATCTGGTAGATGATCACGTCGGCCCAGAGGAACTTGGCCACTTCTTCGGCGATGTCGTAGCCGCCGTCGATGAAGGTGGTCTTGACGTCCAGCCCGCCCCGGTCCAGCACGCTCAGCGCGGCCTCGTGCAGGGTGGCGTTGTAGCGGCCATCGGAGTGAGCGAATTGTTTGCCACCATTGAGCAACAGGACTTTTTTCATGAGTGATCTCGGGAAGGTCAGAAATTGGATGGCGGGCAGAGTAGCGATCCGCCTCGCGCGGAATAAGCACCGACTTCGCAAAATTCATTTGACCCACACGCACGAATCACTAACCGATTGTTGCCGTAAACTGGCGCTGATTCTGACTTGAGGAGAGTTTTCAGTGAGTGAAATGCAAGGCTTCATCCTGCACGCCAAGACCCGTCCGGAAAAATCCGACGCCTTCGAAGCTTTTTTCAGTGGTTATGTAGAAGCCAGTCGCGCCGAACCCGGCTGCATCGAGTACCACATGCTGCGCGACAAGCAGGACCCGACCCTGTTTATCTTCTATGAGATCTGGCAATCCCAGGCGCACCTCGACGTGCATTCCAACTTGCCGCATATGAAAGAGTTTCTTGCTCGGCGCGAGGAGTACCTGGAACGGGATTTCGAGATCCGCGCTATCGAGATGATCAGCCCCTCGTCCCACAGCCGCTAGCCGCTGATCAATAAATGGCCGCCGAGCAACCCCAGGCCAATGAAGAACACGCGCTTGAACAACACCGCGCTGATCCGCTGGCGCAACCACTGCCCCAGCCACATGCCAAGCAACGCCGGGATCAGCGCCAGCAGCGAGGCGCTCAACTCGCCACCGCCCAGGGCGCCGCGCCATAACAGCCCGGCGGCCAGGGCCAGGGTCGAGACGGTGAACGACAACCCCAGTGCCTGCACCAGTTCGTCCTTGCTCAACCCCAGCGCTTGCAGATACGGCACCGCCGGAATCACGAACACGCCGGTGGCCGATGTGATGATGCCGGTCACCAGGCCGCACAGTGGGCCGAGCCAGCGTTGGTTGCGTTCGCCAACGCGCAAGGTGGGCAGCAACAGTCCGCTCAAGGCATAGAGCAACAACGCCGCGCCCAGGCCGCGCACCACCCAATGTCCCCCGAGCATGCCCATCCACAGCGTGCCCGCGCCGGTGCCGATGAAGATCGCCAGCAGCAATGGCCACAGCCGTTTGATCAGCCCCCGCAGATGACCGCCGAATGCCAGTTGCCAGACATTGGTCAGCGTGGCCGGGATGATCAGCAACGCCGCAGCCTGCGTCGGCGCCATAGCCAGACCGAGCAATCCCATGGAGATGGTCGGCAGGCCGAGGCCGATGACGCCCTTGATGGTGCCGGCCAGGAGAAAGGTGGCGATGACCAGTAAAGACAGGGCCAGACCGAGGTTTTGGTAGTACGTGGCGAGAGTATTCATGGGGCTAGGGTGCGCCAGGGGTGGGCGGTTGAAAATCTGCCATATACTGAGGGTGCCTCTTCTGTAGCAAGAGGCTGAATTAAGGCAATGGCTACTGACGCCTTCGCGAGCAAGCCCGCTCCCACAGGTGTTGTGGTGTTCTCAAAATCGGCGAACAACACAAAACCTGTGGGAGCGGGCTTGCTCGCGAAGAGGCCCGCCCAGACAACACACAACCAAGGGTTGCCGATGCACTTCGACCTCACCGACCTGCGCCTCTACCTGAACATCCTCGACACCGGCAACATCACCGCCGGCGCCGCCCGTAGCCATCTGTCCCTGGCGGCAGCCAGCGCGCGCATCCGGGCGATGGAGTCATCGCTGGGCATCGACTTTCTGGAGCGCGGTCGGCGAGGTGTCACGCCGACACCGGCGGGCAAAGCCCTGGCGCAACACGCCAGGCTCTTGCTGCAACAGGCCGAGCGCATGCAGCAGGATCTGGCCGAATACGCCAAAGGCGTCAAAGGCCAGGTGCGTTTGCTGTGCAACACCACCGCGATCGCCGAGCACCTTCCGGAAGTGTTGGCGGATTTCTTGTGCCGCCATCCCAACCTCGACATCGACCTGCAGGAAATGCCCAGCCTGCGCATTGTCCACGCCTTGCGCCTGGGTGCGGCGGACCTTGGCATCGTCTCCGACGCCGTCGACACGCACACGCTGCAAACCCTGCCCTTTCGCGACGATCCTCTGGCCCTGATCGTGCCGATTGGGCACCCATTGGCTGGCGGCGCGACCCCGCGTTTCAGCGATACGCTGGGTTACGACTATGTCGGGCTCGCCGCTGACAGCGCCCTGTCGGTGTATCTCGAAGAACAGGCCTTGCACGCCGGCGTTCGCATGCAAATACGCATCCGTGTCGAAGGCTTCGACGGCGTGATCCGCATGGTCGCCCGCGGCGCCGGCCTGGCCATCGTGCCACTGGCGGCGATCCAGCGACGGCCCGCGGATCAACCCTTGAAAAGCTTCACCCTTGAAGAAAACTGGGCACAGCGAAAACTGCTGCTGTGCGCCCGGTCATTCACCGACCTGCCCGGCTATGCCAGAACCTTGCTCGACGCGCTGTGCGCCCACTGAAGCCGCCTGGCCTTTGCGGAAAAACAGGCCGTAGACCACCGTCAGCAACAGCAGGAAGGGCACGCCGAACACCAGCGTCATCTTGAAGTCGGCGGTGAAGTACGTGGTGATCATCACCGCCCCCATCAGCAGCAAACCCAGCAAGGTCGAGTACGGAAACAGGCGCATGCGGAACGACAATGGGCGCTCGCCGCGACGTTGGTGATAACGACGGAAGCAGTAGTGCGTCAGGAAGATCATGAACCAGGTGAAGATGGCGCCAAACATGGAGATCGCCATCATCAGGGTGAACGAGCTTTCCGGGTACAGGATGTTGAGCAACGTCGCCAGGGCGATGCCCGAACTCGACAGCAACAAGGCGTTCAGCGGAATGCCCGACGTGCTCAGCTTGCCCATGGCCTTGGGGGCGTAGCCACCACGGGACAGGCTGAACATCATGCGCGTGGTGATGTACAGCTGACTGTTCATCGCCGACAGCGCCGCGATCAGAATCACGAAGTTCATCACGCCGGTGGCACCGGGAATGCCGATGGCCTGCATGACCGTCACAAAGGGGCTCTGGGTTTGCCCGGAGCGATCCCACGGCACAATCGCCAGCATCAGCGCCAGGGTCAGCAGGTAGAACACCACCAATCGCACGATGGTTCCGCGAAAGGCTTTCTTCACGGCCTGTTCCGGGTCCTTGGCCTCACCGGCCGCCACCGCGATCATCTCCACGCTCAGGTAGCTGAAGATCGACACAATCACCGCGATCCACATGCCGTGCAGGCCATTGGGAAAGAACCCGCCATGGGCGGTGTAGTGGTGCACACCGTACTCCGGGTTCGCGGAGCCGAACACCAGGTACACCGCCAGAATGATGAAGCCGACAATCGCGCCGATCTTGATGGTCGAGAACCAGTACTCGAAGGTGCCGAACGTTTTCACGCTGATAGCGTTCAGCACGATCAGCACACTGGAGAACGACACGATCCACACCCACTCCGGCACGTTGGCGAACCAGTACTTCATGTACATCGCCACCGCCGTCACTTCCGTGCCGACCGCCAGCACGATGGCCGCCCAGTAGGCATAGCGCACCAAAAAACCGGCCAGCGGGCTGACATAAAATTCGGCGTACGCGCCGAACGACCCGGAGGTCGAATGGGCCACGGTCATTTCCGCCAGACACCCCATCAACAGCAGGGTGATGATCGCGCCGATGGCGTAGCTGAGCAGCACGCTCGGCCCCGCATAGCCGATGGCGTAGGCGCTGCCCATGAACAACCCGGTGCCAATCGCACCGCCGATGGCGATCATGCTCATCTGCCCTGACGTCAGCTGACGCCGCAAGCCGTGTTCACGGTTGGATATCGTTTCAAAACCGGCGTTATCGGTCATTTATTCTGGCCTCTGGATTTTATTGTTCTTCAACAGAGCGGTATCAGGTGACGCTGTGGCGAACCTGGAATTGCGCCTGCGCCCAGGTTTTCTCATCGAGGATTTCGCCGAGGATCTGCACGGCGTCCCAGACCTCGGTGAAGGTCGTGTACAGCGGGGTAAAACCGAAGCGCATGATTCGCGGCTCGCGGTAGTCACCGATCACGCCACGGGCGATCAGGGCCTGGATCACCGCATAACCTTCGGGGTGTTCGAAGCTGACATGACTGCCCCGTCTGACGTGTTCGCGCGGTGTGACCAGGGTCAGTTGATGGTTGGCACAGCGCTGTTCCACCAGCTCGATGAACAGGTCGGTCAACGCCAGGGATTTGCGCCGCAGGCTGGCCATGTCGGTCTGGGCGAAGACCTCCAGGCCACACTCGACCATCGCCAGGGAAGTAATCGGCTGGGTCCCACACAGATAGCGGGCGATGCCGCGGCTTGGCTCGTAATGAGACTCCATGGCGAACTGACGCGAATGGCCGAACCAGCCGGACAGTGGTTGCGACACCAGATCGCACAGCGTCGGCGAGACCCAGACGAACGCCTGCGAACCCGGACCGCCATTGAGGTATTTGTAAGTACAACCGATGGCGTAGTCGGCGCCCGCCTGATGCAAATCAACCGGCACCGCCCCGGCGGAATGCGCCAGATCCCAGATAGCCAGTGCGCCACACTCGTGGCTCAGCGCGGTCAGGGCCTGCATGTCGTGCATGTAGCCGGTCTTGTAATTGACGTGGGTGAGCATCACCACCGCGGTGTCCTGGTCAATCGCTTGCGGCAGTTCTTCGGGACTGTCGACCAGACGCAAGCTGTAGCCCTGCTGCAGCATCTGCGTCAGGCCTTCGGCGATGTACAGATCGGTGGGAAAGTTGCTGGATTCGGTGACAATCACCCGGCGCTCTGGCGACCGGGTGGCTTGCACGCGCAAGGCGGCGCTGAGTACCTTGAACAGGTTGATCGAGGTGGTATCGGTGATCACCACTTCGCCGTCACGGGCGCCGATCAGGCCGGCCAGGCGGTTGCCCAGACGCTCGGACAGATCGCGCCAGCCCGCACTGTTCCAACTGCGGATCAGGCCATTGCCCCATTCCTCGGCGATCACCGCCTGAGCGCGTGCCAATGCCGCGACAGGGCGTGCGCCCAGGGAGTTTCCATCGAGATAAATCACGCCTTCAGGCAAAGCAAACTGCTGACGCAGGGGAGCCAGGGCGTCCTGCGCATCAAGCGCCAGGCAATCGTTTCTTGTAGTCATTGAGAGTCCTGTTTTTGGAGTGACATGCCGTCCGGGCAGATCGCAAACGTCGCGGTGAGCGAGGGCAAAACGCCGTATTGCGGGGCGGATTCGCGCCTTTTTGGTGGAGAGATAATGAACGAAGCCCTGGAGAATTTTCGTGCAAAGTGCGCTGCCATAGCGTAGTTATCTCGCAGAAAATTCGAATCACCACCCAATTACCGCGGATTTATTTCACCCATGAATCTCGACTCGACAGACCTGCGAATCCTGCATCAACTGCAACAGGATGGACGTATCAGCAATCAGGAACTGGCGGAGAAAGTCGCCCTCTCGCCGTCAGCCTGTTTGCGTCGTCTGCGCCTGCTGGAAAGTGAGGGAATCATCAGCGGCTATCGCGCCGTACTGAATGCCGAACGGCTGGGCATCGAGCTGGAAGCCATCGTCCACGTGTCATTGCGACAGGACGTCGCGGACTGGCACGAGACCTTCATCAAGAAGGTGCAGTCCTGGCCGGAAGTGGTCACCGCGTATGTGATTACCGGGGCGAGCAACTATGTGCTGCGGGTCCAGGCGCGCAACCTCAAGCACTTCTCCGATTTCATCGTCAATCACCTGAACCGCACGGCGGGCGTCACCGATATCCGCTCGGAAATCGTCCTGCAGAAAATCAAGGAGCGCGATGAGTTGCTGGATCTGGTGATTCGCAAGTAAAGCGGATGCTCAAAACCCGAGCATGCGCCTGATGCTGTTCAAATAAATGAATTCTGAGTCAGCGAGAAATCTGTGGCGAGGGAGCTTGCTCCCGCTTGAGTGCGCAGCACTCATAAAAATTGCGGTGGTTGTGACATTTTTGGGGCCGCTGCGTAGCCCAACGCGAGCAAGCTCGCTCGCCACAGGAGTGGGTACGTCTCAAGATCTACTTAAGTGAACAGCATTAGCGCATACGTCGGGCATCGTTGCGTTGCAGGGTCATGCTGGGGGACTCATCGAACAGCTTGCGGTACTCGGCGGAAAAACGCCCGAGATGGGTGAAGCCCCAGCCCATGGCGATCGCGGAAATATTGCGTGCAGAACCGTGCTCGAGCATCTCCTGACGCACGGCGTTCAAACGGTATTTTTTCAGGTAGGCCATCGGTGACAGGGCGAAGTATTTCCTGAAGGCTTCGAACAACTTGAAGCGCGACACCCCGGCCGCGGCTTCGATGTCTTCCAGATGCAGCGCCTCGCGGGCATTGTCGTGGATGTATTGCCGCGCCCTGATCAGATAGTGCGGCAACTTCACCCCCAACACCTCCCGCAGTTCTTCCGAGTAATTGTTGGGCTGGGCGAGGATCAGGCCTTTGATCAGCGAGCTTTCAATGTCCCGGGTGAAGGCCACCTGCTCATACAGTTCGCTGCTGCGCTCAAGCTCCTCGATGAAGTAACGCGCCATGCGCCACCACGAAGCGGATGCACCGCCGACCGCATCCATCATCGGTTCGAAGCGCAGCGGCACATCCACTGGGCGTTGCAGTAAATTTTCCAGCGACTCGCTCATGGCCACGCGCGTAATCACCACCTGGACTTTGCGGCAGTCTCCGGAAATCGCCAGCAGCTGGTTTTCATTGGGGGAGATGATGACGCCCTGGTCGCGGTCGGACCTGACCACACTACCGTCCTTGCTCAACTCCTGCTCGCCCGACAGGGGCAGGCTCAGGCTGTAGCTGGAAAAGTGCTCGGGGTCTTCGATGTCGATGGTGACATCGGTGCCGTATTCGATGGTGCCCAATGTCGTGGCCATCGACTTGAACGTGTTGGCCGTGTGATGAAAACGGATCCGCTCGGGTGTCGCGGTCACCAGTCGGTGCGGCCCGCAGATGCCGGACATCCAGCTTCTGGCGGCTTCGAGGTCATCGCTGTCGACACGAATATCGTGAACATGCGGATCGGTCTTGCTGCTCATCACGGTGCACCCACAGGCTGTTTTCTTGCGCGCTCTGACGGCGCGTGTCGGTTCTGGAACGGCAAGTTCCACGCCACAAAATATCCATGCCGACTTTTCGGATAGTGATCCTCGACAAAGCGGATAAAGGTGTCGGTCCTGACCCAGGAATAAGCGGTCGAACCGCTGCCAACCTCTGGCCAAACAGTACCTGATTGCCACAAACCGGTGCAGCCGTTCATCGCTTTGGGTACTCGCTGCCCAGCGTGTGAAGGCGTGGGTGTTACCCCGCACATTTTATGGACTGCCTTCGCCGACTAACCGGATAGACCCCCACCTGCCCCGCTCCCTTTAATGAGTGCACTGATTAGCCCAATAACCACACCCAATAACAACAGGTGGTACACCCCATGAGTGGCGAAAAAAACGTCGAGCAGTGGAAAGCCTTTATCGAAGGCTGTCTGGATTTCCGTCCGGCCGAGGGCGTGTTCCGCATCGCCCGGGACATGTTCACCGAGCCGCAGTTGTTCGATCTGGAGATGGAACTGATCTTCGAGAAGAACTGGATCTACGCCTGCCATGAAAGCGAGTTGGCCAACAACCACGACTTCGTGACGATGCGCGCCGGGCGCCAGCCGATGATTATCACCCGTGACGGCGACGGCCAACTCAACGCGCTGATCAACGCCTGCCAGCATCGCGGCACGACCCTGACCCGGGTGGGCAAGGGCAACCAGTCGACCTTCACCTGCCCCTTCCACGCCTGGTGCTACAAAAGCGACGGCCGCCTGGTCAAGGTCAAGGCCCCCGGCGAGTACCCGGAAGGTTTCGACAAGGCCACCCGTGGCCTGAAAAAAGCCCGGATCCAGAGCTACAAGGGATTCGTGTTCATCAGTCTGGACGTTCACGGGACCAACAGCCTGGAAGACTTCCTGGGCGACTCCAGGGTGTTCTTCGACATGATGGTCGCCCAGTCACCGACGGGTGAACTGGAAGTGCTGCCGGGCAAGTCGGCCTACACCTACGACGGCAACTGGAAACTGCAGAACGAAAACGGTCTGGACGGTTATCACGTCAGCACCGTGCACTACAACTACGTGGCCACCGTGCAGCATCGCCAGCAGGTCAACAGCGAGAACGGCAACGCCTCCGGCAGCACCCTGGACTACAGCAAACTGGGTGCCGGCGATGCCAATACCGACGACGGCTGGTTCGCCTTCAACAACGGGCACAGCGTGCTGTTCAGCGACATGCCCAACCCCACGGTGCGCTCCGGCTACGCGACGATCATGCCGCGGCTGATCGAAGAACACGGCCAGCAAAAGGCCGAATGGATGATGCATCGCCTGCGTAACCTGAACATTTACCCGAGCCTGTTTTTCCTCGATCAGATCAGTTCGCAGCTGCGCATCATCCGCCCGGTGGCGTGGAACAAGACCGAAATCATCAGCCAGTGCATCGGGGTGAAAAACGAATCGGACGCCGACCGCGAAAACCGCATCCGCCAGTTCGAGGATTTCTTCAACGTCTCGGGCATGGGCACACCCGATGACCTGGTGGAGTTCCGTGAAGCCCAGCGCGGTTTCCAGGCGCGCCTGGAACGCTGGAGTGACATTTCACGCGGCAGTCATCAATGGGCCACCGGCGCCACGCCCAACAGCGAGGCCATCGGCATCGCCCCGGCCATGACCGGCACTGAATTCACCCACGAAGGGCTGTACGTCAACCAGCACAGCAACTGGCAGAAATTCCTGCTCGAGGGCCTGGACGCCAAATCCCTGAAACTCCGTGAGGTGCAATGATGAATGCGCAATTGCAGTATCAAATCGAACAGTTTTTCTATCGCAAATCCGAACTGTGCGACGCCCAGGATTGGGACGCCTACGTCGCGCTGTTCGCCCCACAGAGCGAGTTTCACCTGCCGCAATGGGACTCCGAACACGTCTACACCCAGGACCCCAAGCGGGAAATGTCGCTGATCTACTACGCCAACCGTTCGGGCCTGGAAGACCGTGTGTTCCGCCTGCGCACGGGCAAATCCGCCTCCGCGACGCCCATGCCGCGCACCCTGCACTTGATCAACAACGTGCGGATCGCCGAACTCGAAGGTGGTGACCTGGAAGTACGCCTGAACTGGCACACCCTGTTCTATCGCCTGGCCACGTCCGAGCAGTTCTATGGCCGCGCGACCTATCGGCTCAAGCCCCATGCCGACAGCTGGCTGATCATGCGCAAGCATGTGCTGCTGCTCAACGACACCATCAACTCGGTACTCGACTTCTACCACCTCTGAATCCATGGAGACCGAGGCATGACTCACAAAGTAGCGTTCAGCTTTGCCGACGGCAAAACGCTGTTCTTTCCCGTACAACCCAACGAAATCCTGCTCGACGCCGCCCTGCGCAACGGCATCAAGATTCCGCTCGATTGCCGCGAAGGCGTCTGCGGAACCTGCCAGGGTCGCTGCGAATCGGGCGACTACAGCCAGGATTATGTGGACGAGGAAGCCCTCTCCAGCCTCGACCTCAAGCAGCGCAAAATGCTCACCTGCCAGACGCGGGTGAAGTCCGATGCCGCGTTCTATTTCGACTTCGCCTCCAGCCTGTGCAACGCCAGCGGTCCTGACCGATTGAGCGCGACGGTCACCGACGTCAGGCAGATTTCGACCAGCACGGCGATCCTGCATCTGGATCTGGGCAGCGATACGCCAGTGCTGGACTTCCTGCCGGGGCAATACGCCCGGCTGCAGGTTCCTGGCACCGAAAACATGCGTTCTTACTCGTTCGCCAACCGCCCCGGCAGCAGCAATCAATTGCAGTTCCTGATTCGTCTGCTGCCCGAAGGGGTCATGAGCGACTACATCCGCGAGCGCTGTCAGGTCGGTGACGAAATTGCCCTGGAAGCTCCGTTGGGCGCGTTTTATCTGCGCCATGTCACCCGGCCGCTGATCCTGGTGGCGGGCGGCACCGGCCTGTCGGCTCTGCTGGGCATGCTCGACGAACTCGCCGAGCGTGACTGCGGACAACCCGTGCACTTGTACTACGGTGTACGGGACGCGGCCGATCTGTGCGAACAGGCGCGCATCGCCGCCTACGCCGAACGCATTCCGGGTTTTCGCTACACCGAAGTGGTCAGCGAACCGTCCCCGCAATGGACAGGAAAACGTGGTTACATCGCCGAGCATTTCGATGCAGCAAAGCTGCGCGACGTCGAGGCCGATATGTACGTCTGCGGTCCTCCGCCGATGGTCGAATCCATCAAGACCTGGTTGCAGGAACAGGCCCTGGAAAACCTGCACCTGTATTACGAAAAGTTCACTGAGAGTAATATCTGACCCTTCAATTCAGCTGTAACAACAAAAATCAGAAGGGAACGCGATGGCGGACGAAATATTGCAAACGGGCACACTCAAGCGGGGGTTGAAGAATCGACACATTCAACTGATCGCATTGGGCGGAGCCATTGGTACCGGGCTGTTCCTGGGGTCTGCCGGGGTACTCAAGTCCGCCGGTCCATCGATGATCCTCGGCTACGCGATCGCCGGTTTCATCGCCTTCCTGATCATGCGCCAACTGGGCGAGATGATTGTCGAAGAGCCCGTCGCCGGCTCTTTCAGTCATTTTGCCCACAACTACTGGGGCAGCTTCGCGGGCTTCCTGTCGGGCTGGAACTACTGGGTGCTGTATGTGCTGGTGGGCATGGCGGAGTTGACGGCCGTCGGCAAGTACATCCAGTTCTGGTGGCCAGAGGTGCCGACCTGGGTCAGCGCCGCGGTGTTCTTCGTACTGGTCAACTTGATCAACACGTTGAACGTGAAGATCTTCGGCGAGATGGAGTTCTGGTTCGCGATCATCAAGGTGGTGGCGATCATCGGCATGATTGCCCTGGGCTGCTACATGCTGTTCAGCGGCACCGGCGGCCCGCAGGCCTCGGTGAGCAACCTGTGGGATCACGGTGGCTTCTTCCCCAATGGCTACAGCGGCCTGCTGATGGCCATGGCGTTCATCATGTTCTCCTTCGGCGGCCTGGAACTGGTCGGCATCACCGCCGCCGAAGCCAGCGAACCGCGCAAGGTCATTCCCAAGGCCATCAACCAGGTGGTTTACCGGGTACTGATCTTCTACGTCGGCGCACTCACCGTGTTGTTGTCGCTGTACCCGTGGGATCAACTGTTGCAGACATTGGGCGCGTCAGGCGATGCCTACAGCGGCAGCCCGTTTGTGCAGATCTTCTCGCTGATCGGCAGCGACGCCGCCGCGCAAATTCTCAACTTCGTCGTACTCACCGCCGCCTTGTCGGTTTACAACAGTGGTGTCTACTGCAACAGCCGCATGCTCTACGGTCTGGCTGAACAGGGTGACGCACCCAAGTCGCTGATGAAGCTGAACAAGCAAGGCGTGCCGCTGCTGGCGCTGGGCATCTCGGCGTTGATCACGATGCTGGCGGTGGTGGTCAACTACGTCGCACCGCACGAAGCGCTGGAGCTGCTGTTTGCCCTGGTGGTCGCGTCGCTGATGATCAACTGGGCGCTGATCAGCCTGACGCATCTGAAGTTCCGCAAGGCCATGGGCCAGCGCGGCATCGTGCCCGGCTTCAAGGCATTCTGGTCGCCGTACACCAACTACCTGTGCCTGGCCTTCATGGCCGTGATCATTTACGTGATGTGGATGATTCCGGGCATACGCGCTTCGGTCTATGCCATTCCGGTCTGGATCGCGGTCATCTACGTGTTCTATCGGATACGCATGGCCCGACATCGCGACCTGCCAGTCACGCAGTAAAGGCGCAAAAAAACGCCCCGGCATTCAGTGAATGCCGGGGCTTTTTTCTCCCCTCACAAAATTCCGGGAACCCTGTGGGAGCGGGCTTGCCAGCGATGACGG
>DATMUG010000043.1:0-8117 GCA_035563915.1 Pseudomonas sp.
GGGTCGATCGGGCGACGATTGCCTCAACATCCAACCCACGGGGCAACGCCCCGTAAACCCTACCGCCGCCATTCAGACGACTGGCAATGAAAGCATCACTGACCGCCGCATTCCCCGCCTCCAGCAACAGCTTGGCCTGCAGTCCCAAGGCAATATCTTCAGTCAACTGCCGGGCGCGGTACTGAATGTCGCTGGTGTCCTTGAACGCCGCCTGCAATTGGTTGATGTGCGCGGCCAGGCGTTTGTCGCCATGACCATCGCCCATTTCGTTGAACAGCGCATCCAGCACACCCGGTTCTTTCGACAGGGCGCGCAATACATCCAGGCATTGCACGTTGCCGGAACCTTCCCAGGTCGAATTGACCGGTGCCTCGCGGTACAACCTTGGCAGGATGCTGTCTTCGACATAGCCGGCACCGCCCATGCACTCGGCGGCTTCGTTGATCATGGCCGGCGCCCGCTTGCAGATCCAGTACTTGCCCACCGCCGTCACCAGCCGGGCGAATTTCGCCTCCTGGGAATCATCCAGATGATCCAGGGCCCGGCCCATGCGCAGGCTCAACGCCAGCGCCGCTTCACTCTCCAGCGCCAGGTCAGCCAGCACGTTCTGCATCAATGGCTGTTCGCTGAGCAGCTTGCCGCCGACCGAACGGTGCGCGCAGTGATGGCTGGCCTGGGTCAATGCCTGACGCATCAAGGCACTGGATCCGACCATGCAATCGAAACGGGTCATGGCGACCATTTCTATGATGGTCGGCACGCCACGCCCTTCTTCGCCAACCATCCACGCCAGGGCACCGCGGAACTCCACCTCGCTGGAGGCGTTGGAGCAGTTGCCGAGCTTGTTCTTCAAACGCTGGATATAGAACTGGTTGCGCGTGTCATCCGGACGATGGCGCGGCAGCAGGAAACAGGTCAGGCCTTTGTCGGTCTGGGCCAGGGTCAGGAACGCGTCGCACATCGGCGCCGAACAGAACCATTTGTGTCCCACCAACTCATACGCCTGGCCGGGTCCACTGGCGCCCACCGGGAACGCCTTGGTGGTGTTGGCCCGCACATCGGTACCGCCCTGCTTCTCGGTCATGGCCATGCCGATGGTCACGCCAGCCTTGTGCGCCATGCCGACGTTACGCGGGTCGTATTCGGTGGCGAGGATCTTTGGCAGCCATTTGTCCGCCAGGTCCGGTTGCAGGCGCAACGCCGGGACGCTGGCAAACGTCATGGTCAACGGACAGCCACTGCCGGCTTCGGCCTGGCTGTGCAAATACGTCATGGAAGCACGGGCGACATGGGCCCCGTCCTGCGGATGCGCCCAAGGCAGAGAGGTCAGGCCATGCTCGATCGCAGCGCGCATCAATTGGTGATAGGCGGGGTGAAATTCCACCAGGTCGATCCGATGGCCATAACGGTCGTGGCTGTTGAACACCGGCTTGTTCTGATTGGCGAGAAACCCCGCTTCCATCAGCGGCCCGCCGGCCAGAGCGCCATAAGCCTCGACCCGCGACGCGGCCCAACCGGCTCCGAAGCGCCGCGACCACTCCTGCAATGGCAAGTCAATGCGATACAGGTTGGCGCCATCCAGCGAGGGCGGCTGATTGGTCACTTCGTGGGTTTCAGCGAACTGATGCAGGTTCATGGCAGGGCTCCTTTGGTCAGCCAAGGGATTTCAGTTAAGCACCGCCCGCTGGCCGAAACAAAGTGTCATATCTGCCTAACTTCCGGCGCTTTCACCCTGCTGCGCACAGAGCACACGGCGATAGAGTGCCGCCTGCAAATCTTCGAATTTCACCGGTTTGCTCAAATAATCGATCAACGCTCCGGTCGGGCAGCGTTCTCGATCCACACTCAAGGCAATCACGAATACCGGCAACTCGGCGCAACCGGGCAAAGCACGGATCCGGCAGCAGGCTGACTCACCTTCCTGCGCCGGCAACTGGCAATCGAGCAGCACGGCATCAAAGGTTTCCCGTTGCAGGATGTCGAAGGCTGCACTGGCGTTGTCGGCCGTTCTTACCCGGAATCCCAGCTTGAGCAACATGCCGCGCATCACCAGTTGATTGATGCTGTTGTCATCCACCACCAGCACCTTGCACTCCTGCGGCAGTCGCAAACGCGTGAAGTCCGGGTCCATGAAGGACACTGCGGGGGACTCGGCGGCCGATATATCAAGCTCGACATCCAGTTGAAAACGACTACCGCGTCCGGGTTCGGAACGGTGCGTCAGACGACCGCCGAGCAATTCGATCAGTTGCCGGCAGATCGCCAGGCCGATACCCAGACCGCCGTATTCGCGGGTCATCGAACCGTCGAGCTGGAAGAAACGTTGATAGAGCGTCGCCTCGCCCAGATCAGTGAAGCCGATACCGGTGTCGATCACGGCAAAGGTCAGCGCCAGTCGATCCGGTTTTACCGTTTTCGCGCTCACCCGCAGCGCCACGCCGCCGACCCGAGTGAATTTGATGGCATTATCCAGCAGGCACTCCAGGCATTGCGCCAGCTTGGCACTGTCGCCGTAGAGGCGATCCGGCACGTTAGGCGCCACGTCGACCTTGAAGTCCAGCGACTTGTTGCCAGCATGCCCTTCGAACTGCATGCGCAATGAATCGACCACGCCACGCAGGCTGAAGGTCGAAGTACTGGCAGTGAGCTTGCCGGCCTGCAACTCGGTCAGCGTCAGAATGCCGTTGACCATGCGCATCATCTCCCGCGCCGACCCGGCGGCCGTCTGCTGGTATTGCTCCAGTTCCGCATCCATCTCAACGGTTTGCATCAACTCCAGCGAACCGATCACACCGTTCATCGGCGTGCGCAGTTCGTGGGTCAGCGTCGCGAGGAATTCATCTTTCAACTGGTTACTGCGCGCCAGTTGCTGGTTGAGGACTTCCAGTTTTTGCCCGGCATCGAGCAGGGTCTGCGCCTGCTGCTCGCGCATGGCATTGATGCGGTCGGCCAGGGCCAGGGACAGCAGCGCCACTTCGATGGCCGAGCCGATCTGACTGGAATACATGGTCAGGAACACGTTCGGCAGGTAGCCCAGCACCATCAGGGTATTGATGATGCCGCCAAGCAAAAACGCCGACCAGGCGATGATGAAATAGCGTGCCACCCGCAACCCGCGCAGCCAGGCGAAAATCCCCGCGGCAAAAATCGCCACCGTAAAGGTCAGCGCCAGGGCCGTCGCCAGGCGCAACGCCAGGGCATAGCTGGTCATCAACGACAGCCCGAGCACCAAGGCGCTGAACATCACCAGCGCCAGCAGCAGGCGGTCCAGCCAGCGACTGAAGGAGGCCGTCTGCAGGAAACTGCGGGCGAACTGGCTGCCGAACAGCCCGGCACAACCAATGAAAAACGGTGTTGCCGCATTGGCCCACCAGGGGTTGTCGGGCCAGAAATACTGGACCGCCGCGCCGTTCACCGACAGCTGGTAAAAGCCGAACGAGGCGATGTAGAAGATGTAATAGAGGTAACTGGTGTCGCGCACGCTGAGGTAGATGAACAGGTTGTAAACCAGCATCCCCAGCAACACCCCGTAGATCAGCCCCAACACATACAGCCGCACCGGCTGATCTTCGAGGTACGCGGTACTCGACCACAGCGTGACCGGAGCCTGGATCGAACCCTGGCTCTGCAGGCGCAGATAGACGGTTTGCATTTGGTCAGGGGCGAAATTCAGATTGAACAGGTAGTTGTTCTGGCGAATTTCGCGAGTGGAGAACGGCAAGGCATCGCCGGTCTGGCGTACCAATTGATAGTGGCCGGCCGCATCGGGCGCGTACAGGTCGAGGTGGTCCAGCGGTGGATAGGCCAGTTCCAGCAGCCAGCTGCGTTGCGCCGCCGGATTGGCCGGGCGGTAATGCAGGTCTATTTTCAGCCAGAACACCGAACGCGAATACCCGGCGTTGAGGGTGGCTTTGTCATGTTGTTTGAAGTGGCCCGCAGCGGCCTGGTTGCGCACGTCATCGATAGTCGCCTGGCCGTCGACGTCCTCGAACACCTGCAGAGTCCGGCCGAGGGGGAGGCTTTGAGTGAGCTCATCGAACTCGATAGCGTTCGCCAGGAGGGGCAAACACAACAGCAACATCAGCAAATAGCGCATTTATGCCCCAGCGTGGCTCTTTCCGGTTCTGTCAGGAAGCCCCCCATTCCTTTTGAGCAGACGCGAAACCGGTGTTACCTGTTATTGATTTGGATCCACTCTAGCATAGCGGTTGATGGCCATTGAACACTACAGAAATTTTTCCTGAAAAGGCTCTAGAACGGGCGTTCCAGCGCAGATTGTTGAGATAGAGCCGTTTAACCAATCAGCTTGTGAGCATGGAGACCACCTGTGGCGAGGGAGCTTGCTCCCGCTGGGCTGCGCAGCGGCCCCAGATCATTAAGGCAGCTCAATAGTGCTGCCTGAGCTTACGACTGCTTCGCAGCCGAGCGGGAGCAAGCTCCCTCGCCACAATGTATTGGATGGCCGGGGGACACCACACCCGAAAAAAGATGTTTGGTGGTAAGCTCGCGCACCATGAATATCTACAGCTCACGCCCCGTTGTCCTCTGTCTCTCCGGCCACGACCCAAGTGGTGGCGCCGGCTTGCAGGCAGATATCGAAGCCCTGCTCGCTCAGGGTTGCCATGCGGCTCCGGCCGTCACCGCCCTGACCGTGCAAGACACGGTCAATGTCACTGACTTCCGCGTCCTCGACCGTGAGTGGGTACTGGCCCAGGCCAACGCCGTACTCAACGATTCCGAAGTCGCCGCGGTCAAACTGGGCATGCTCGGTTCCCTGGAAATGGTCGACACCGTTGTCGAACTGCTTTCGGCGAACCCGCACCTGCCAGTGGTCTGCGACCCGGTGCTGCGCGCCGGCGGCGGCGGGCGACTGGGCAAGGACGAAGTGGGCTACGCCATGCGCGAACGCCTGCTGCCCCTGTCGATCATCGCCACCCCTAACCTTCCTGAAGCCCGAATCCTCGCCGAACTGCCCGAAGGCACCGCGGACGAGTGCGCTGAAAAGCTCCTGCCATTCGTCAAACACCTGCTGATCACCGGCGGTCATGGCGACGAAACCGAAATCCACAATCGCCTGTACAGCCGCGATGGCCTGCGCGAAACCTATACCTGCCAGCGCCTGCCCGGCAGCTATCACGGTTCGGGCTGCACCTTGGCCAGCGCCCTGGCCGGTCGTCTGGCCCAGGGTGAAAACCTCGCCAGTGCCGTGCAGACCGCGCTTAACTACACATGGCGCACCCTGCGTGATGCCGAGCAGCTGGGCAAAGGCCAGTTCGTGCCACGACGCCTGCCGCTGGATTTCTGTTCGTAACGCCAAGAGACCTGCCCGATGAAACTACGTGGCCTGTACGCCATCACCGACAGCCAGTTGCTGGCCGGCAAATTCCTGTCGTACGTGGAGGCCGCACTGGAAGGCGGCGTCACCCTGCTGCAATACCGCGACAAGAGCAACGACGAGGCCCGCCGCCTGCGGGAAGCCGAAGCCTTGCGCGATTTGTGCGAGCGCTACAAAACGCAGTTGATCATCAACGATGACGCCGAACTGGCGGCCCGCTTGAACGTTGGCGTGCACCTGGGCCAGACCGATGGCCCGCTGTCGCCAACCCGCGCGTTGCTGGGATCAAAGGCCATCATCGGTTCGACTTGCCATGCGCAACTCGAACTCGCCGAGCAGGCCGCCAGTGAAGGCGCCAGTTATGTCGCCTTCGGCCGCTTCTTCAATTCCAATACCAAACCCGGCGCGCCGACCTGCAGCCTCGAACTGCTGGATCAGGCCCGCCAGCAACTGCACCTGCCGATCTGCGCCATTGGTGGCATCACCCTGGACAATGCCGCCCCGCTGGTGGCCCACGGGGTCGATCTGCTGGCCGTCGTGCACGGCCTGTTTGGCGCCGAGAGTACGGCTGAGGTGACTCGCCGCGCCCGCGCCTTCAATGAATTAATGAAAATCTGAGAGCCCGATCATGTCTCGTTCCGAAACACTGTTTGCCAATGCCCAGAAGCACATCCCCGGCGGCGTGAACTCTCCGGTTCGCGCGTTCAAGAGCGTTGGCGGCACGCCACTGTTCTTCAAGCACGCCGAAGGCGCCTACGTCACCGACGAAGACAACAAGCGCTATGTGGATTACGTCGGTTCCTGGGGGCCGATGATCCTCGGTCACAGTCACCCCGAGGTACTGGACGCCGTGCGCAAGCAGCTGGAGCATGGTCTGTCCTACGGCGCGCCGACCGAAATGGAAACCCAGATGGCGGACCTGGTCTGCTCGCTGGTGCCGTCGATGGAAATGGTGCGCATGGTCAGCTCCGGCACCGAAGCGACCATGAGCGCGATTCGCCTGGCTCGTGGTTTCACCGGTCGCGACAGCATTATCAAATTCGAAGGCTGCTACCACGGTCACTCTGACAGCCTGCTGGTGAAAGCCGGTTCCGGTGCCTTGACCCAGGGCGTGCCAAGCTCGGCCGGTGTTCCGGCGGCATTCGCCAAGCACACCCTGACCCTGCCGTTCAACGACATCGATGCCGTTGAACGCATGCTCGCTGAAGTCGGCCAGGACGTGGCTTGCATCATCGTCGAACCGGTGGCTGGCAACATGAACTGCGTTCCACCGGCGCCTGGCTTCCTCGAAGGCCTGCGCAGCCTGTGCGACAAGCACGGCGTGGTGCTGATTTTCGACGAAGTGATGACCGGCTTCCGTGTCGCCCTCGGTGGCGCCCAGGCGCACTACGGCGTAACGCCAGACCTGACGACGTTCGGCAAGATTATCGGCGGTGGCATGCCAGTGGGCTGCTTCGGCGGCAAACGCGAAATCATGTCACGCATCGCCCCGCTCGGCCCGGTTTATCAGGCTGGCACGCTGTCCGGTAACCCATTGGCAATGGCCGCCGGTCTCACCACCTTGCGCCTGATCAGCCGCCCGGGCTTCCACGCCGAGCTGACCGACTACACCACCCGCCTGCTCGATGGCCTGCAAGTGCGTGCCGATGCCGCCGGCATTCCGTTCGTGACCACTCAAGCCGGTGGCATGTTCGGTCTGTACTTCAGCGGTGCCGACGACATCGTGACCTTCGATGACGTCATGGCCAGCGATGCCGCCCTGTTCGGCCGCTTCTTCCACCTGATGCTCGAAGGTGGTGTGTACCTGGCACCAAGCGCCTTCGAAGCCGGCTTCACCTCGATCGCCCACGGCGAAACCGAACTGAACCTGACCCTGGACGCCGCCGAGCGCGCCTTCGCTGCATTGAAATAACGCTGTGCCGCTGACGTTGGCCATTGCCAGCGTCAGCTTTCACCTACACTCCCGCGCTTTTTCTTACGCACCTGGCAAAAATCCCCGGCAAACCGGGCGATATATTTCCCGTGCAGCAGAAAAACGAGTAAAGACTTTGTAAGGTTGGCCCTGCTTATTTCATAATGCGCGCTTATTGGATCCCCTCGTTGGGTCCGCGCGCCCTTCAGAGGTAAGTCGATTCCCATGAACCGCACCGGCCGCGCCCTGTCAATGGGCTGCCTGTTGCTCCTTCAGCCCCTGCTCGCGCTCGCACAAGCAGGCGGTAACTCGTTGTTGATTCCAGCGATGGGTCGCTGCACCCTCAATACCCAGCCGCAAGACCTGGCACAGGCCATCGCCGCCTGCCAGAAAGCGTCGGATGAAGGGGATGCACAGGCGCAATACGAGTTGGGTGAGTTCTACTACGAAGGCAAAGGCGCGCCGCGCGACCTCAATCAAGCCCTGAGCTATTTCGAAAAGGCCTCGTTGCAAGGCCACGCCCAGGCGCAATTCAAACTCGGCACCATGTTCTTCCACGGCGAAGGCGTACCGGCCAACAATGTTCAGGCTTACATCCTGCTGAAAATGGCGGCGGTCAACGGCGCTGAAGATGCACTGGACACGGCTGACGAAGTCACCGAGAAAATGCCCCGCGAAGAGCTGGAAGTCGCGACCCAGGTACTCGGGCAGATTTTCCGTAAATACCTGATGGAACTGCAGAGTGCCGATGGGCGGACGCCCTTCTCACCCCTTCCCTGAGTTGAAAGCTGACCCTTGTGGCGAGGGAGCTTGCTCCCGTTCGGCTGCGCAGCAGTCGTAGACTCGGTAACTACGGTTCGCCCGAGATCG
>DATMUG010000044.1:0-8702 GCA_035563915.1 Pseudomonas sp.
TTGCTCCCGCTCGGCTGCGAAGCAGTCGCAAACCTGGCAACCGCGACTTCACTGTCAGGGCGCGGAGAGAGGTTTTGGGTCTGCTACGCAGACCAGCGGGAGCAAGCTCCCTCGCCACAAGGGATCACTGATCAACACAACAACAAATGTCCCTCTGAGATAACACCCTTGAGCATTCAACCGAGTACTTATTCACCTGACATCGCGGTGCCGACCGACAAACGTGTCTTCGGCGGCCGCGATCTGTTCTCCCTGTGGTTCTCCCTCGGCATCGGCCTGATGGTTCTGCAGACTGGCGCTTTGCTCGCACCCGGTCTGGGCCTGTCCGGTTCGTTGCTGGCGATTTTCCTTGGCACGCTGGTTGGCGTTCTGCTGCTGGCCGCGGTCGGCGTGATTGGCAGCGACACTGGCCTGTCGTCGATGGCCGCGCTCAAGCTCAGCCTCGGTGCCAAAGGCGCTAGCCTGCCAGCGGTGCTGAACCTGCTGCAACTGATCGGTTGGGGTTCGTTCGAAATCATCGTCATGCGTGATGCGGCCAGCCTGCTGGGCGAGCGTGCCTTCAGCGAAGGCAGCCTGTTGTCCAATCCCGTGCTGTGGACCCTGTTTTTTGGCGCCTTGGCGACCCTGCTGGCCGTCAGTGGTCCGCTGACGTTCGTGCGGCAGATCCTGCGCAAGTGGGGCATCTGGTTGTTGCTGGCCGCCTGCACCTGGCTGACCTGGAACCTGTTCGCCAAGGCTGACCTGGCGGCCTTGTGGGCCCAGGCCGGGGACGGTTCGATGCCATTCGCCGTGGGTTTTGACATCGCCATTGCCATGCCGCTGTCGTGGTTGCCGCTGATTGCCGACTACTCGCGTTTCGGCAAGCGCGCGAAAAACGTTTTCGGTGGCACCGCGATCGGTTTCTTTATCGGTAACTTCTGGCTGATGAGCCTGGGCGTGGCCTACACCCTGGCGTTCGCGCCCAGTGGTGAAGTCAATGCCTTGCTGCTGGCCCTGGCGGGTGCGGGCCTTGGTATTCCGCTGCTGCTGATTCTGCTGGATGAGTCGGAAAACGCCTTTGCCGATATTCACTCGGCGGCGGTGTCCAGCGGGATTCTGCTGCGCATGAAGGTCGAGCACCTGGCGCTGGCCATCGGTGTGGTCTGCACCCTGATCGCCTTGCTGGCACCTCTGGCCCAGTACCAGAACTTCCTGTTGTTGATAGGTTCGGTGTTCGCGCCGCTGTTTGGCGTGGTGCTGGTGGATCACTTCATCCTGCGCAAGCGCAGGGCCCAGGTGGCCTCAGTCGCGCTGCGCTGGCCGGCGCTGCTCGCCTGGCTGGGCGGTATCAGCACTTATCATCTGCTGGCCAATCTGTATCCGGACGTCGGTGCAACCCTGCCGGCACTGGTCCTGGCAGGGCTGCTGCAACTGGTGCTTGGCCGTACTTTCAGCTACGGCCGGGAAACAGCTCGGGCTTGAGAATGCCGTTGAGGCGAGGGTAGGGGATCTTCAGTTCGACATGGCCCAGTGCGTAAGGCGCGATGGTGGTGGTGTCGTACTTGAGGATCACCCCGCCATAGGTCAGCGCCACGTTCTGGGTTTTCTGGAACGGCCAGTTCTTGACGAATTCCGGCTCCTGATCGAGCTTGGTGCTGATCAGCCAACTATTGTGCGCGACCTGCGCGGCTTTCCAGAACGCTTCTTCCTGCCCCGGCACCAGCATGTCCGAGAGCGTCAGCACTTTGTGATCCTGGCGTGAATAGTTGATGAAGCCTCGCCCCGGCATGCCATGGGCACCGCCGGTGTCCAGGTAGCTGGACAATTCAACGATCACCAAGCCGTCATGCTGCTCGCGTACCTTCGATTGCAGATAACTGCTGTAGCGCGGGCCGGCGTTGCGCAAAAACTGCTCGCGGTAAGCCGCCAGCGTCGGCGCGGCCGGGGCGTCGGGCGAGGTGCGGGTCATTTGCAGCAGGCGCTTTTCGATGATGCCGTCCAGCGCAGGTTCGGCGGGGAAGTGCACGGTGTCGATGTTCACCAGTGGGCAGTCCTGGTCCGAGCAGCCTGGCTTGAGCTGTTCGGTCGCATCGCGGGTTGTCTCCAGCGGCACACGATAGTTGGGCTGGAACAGGCTCTGGCAGGCGCCCAGAGTCAGGGCGATAGCGGCCGCGGAGGCCATTTTAAAAAGCGACATGGGTGTCCTTCATAAAACAGGGAAAGGCAAAAAGTTACCCGCTTCGACTCTCAACGACGCAATCAGTTCGCCACTAAGCTAATTAGAGTGGGTTTCGTCCTCACCGTCTATCCCGCTGACGGGAAAGGGGCTGCATCAAACGGCGCGGGCGCGTTAGGATGGCGCGAAGTCGAGGCTGGAGCCTCGTTGTAGACACGAGGATCGTCATGACTGATTTTGCCAATGCCATTCCGACCGCCGTCGATATCGTTCGGCGCGAAAAGTGCTTCGAAGGCTTCTACAAGCTCGATCGTGTGCACCTGCGTCACGAATTGTTCTCCGGCGGCATGAGTCGTGAAATCAATCGGGAGTTGTTTGTCCGCCACGATGCGGTGTGTGTCCTGCCTTACGATCCGCAGCGCGACGAAGTGGTGCTGCTCGAGCAGTTTCGCGTAGGCGCCTTGGGCAAGACCGACAATCCATGGCTGGTCGAACTGGTCGCTGGTCTGATCGACAAGGATGAACAACCGGAAGAAGTTGCTCACCGCGAAGGGCAGGAGGAAGCTGGGGTTGTATTCGGGGCGCTGTGGCCGATGACCAAATATTTTCCATCGCCCGGCGGCAGTGATGAATTCGTGCATTTGTACCTGGGGCGTTGCGAGACAACCGGGGTCGGCGGCCTGCATGGGCTGGAGGAAGAGGCAGAAGATATCCGCGTCACGGTGTGGGCCTTTGATGATGCCTTGCAAGCCGTACGCGATGGACGAATTGCCAACGCGGCCACGATCATTGCCTTGCAATGGCTGGCTTTGAACCGCGTTGAAGTGAGGGGGTTATGGTCGTAAACAAGCTGCGCGAGCGCTATCGGGTGGACCTGGCGGGGCTGCAAGCGTCCTGCGAGGCGAACTACGCGCGCCTGATGCGACTGCTGCCGGATATGCGCAACGAGCCGGCGGCGCGGCGCATTGCCGTGACCCATGGCGACCAGATGCTCGGCGTACTGGCGCTGGAAGTGCTGCAGGTCTGTCCCTACACCACCACCCTGCAAGTGCGGCAGGAGCACAGCCTGCCCTGGTTGCCGGTGCCGCAACTGGAAGTGCAGGTCTACCACGACGCCTGCATGGCCGAAGTGGTCAGTGCCGAACATGCCCGGCGTTTTCGCGGTATCTACCCTTACCCGAACGCCTTGATGCACCAGCCTGATGAAAAGGCCCAATTGAACATGTTCCTGGGTGAGTGGTTGAGCCATTGCCTGGCGTTGGGGCATGAGTACGAAGTTGTACGTTAACGTTCTTGTGAACTGCGTCAGGTTCGCCGATTCCCCTTTTCGATCTTCCCCCAGCATAATTGCGCCATTGACCCCATCCCGTGATCACGCCCTGGGAGAACGCCTTGTCGAGCGTATCCACATTGACCACCGCCGATCCGGCGTTGCTGGTGCAACTCTCCGATAGCCACCTGTTTGCCGAGGCAGACGGTGCGCTGCTGGGCATGAATACCCGCGATAGCCTGCAAAAAGTCATCGAACTGGTAAGCGCGCAGCAACCGCGGATTGATCTGATCCTGGCCACCGGTGATCTGTCCCAGGACGGCACGCTGGCGTCTTACCGGCAATTTCGCGACGCGACCCGGCAGCTCGATGCGCCGGCGCGCTGGATTCCCGGCAATCACGACGAGCCGCAGATCATGGCCGAAGCTGCCGTGGAAAGTCCGTTGTTGGAGGCGGTGGTGGACATTGGCAACTGGCGCGTCACCCTGCTCGATTCAGCGGTGCCAGGTTCGGTACCGGGGTATTTGCGGGACGACCAGTTGCAGTTGCTGGCCCGCTCGTTGAGCGAGGCACCGCAGCGCCATCATCTGGTGTGCTTTCATCACCATCCGGTGTCGATCGGTTGTGCCTGGATGGAGCCGATCGGGCTGCGCAATCCCGATGCGCTGTTTGCGGTGCTGGATCGTTTCCCGCAGGTGCGCGCCGTGCTTTGGGGCCATGTGCATCAGGAAATCGATCAAATGCGTAACGACGTGCGCCTGATGGCTTCGCCGTCGACCTGCATTCAGTTCGAACCGGGGAGCGAAGATTTCAAGGTCGGGGAACAGGCTCCGGGCTATCGCTGGCTGCGATTGCTGCCGGATGGGCGGCTGGAAACCGGTGTGGAACGCGTCACCGGCTTCAACTTTCAGGTCGACTACGACTCCAACGGTTACTGACACACCGAAGCTTTACTGTAGGAGCGAGCACGCTCGCGATAAACGCAAGGACGCCGCGGAGAATCAGACAACCAGCGTTATCGTTGACGACCATCGCGAGCAGGCTCGCTCCTACAGGGGCACCCCAACATCTCCGACACCCTGTAAACTCCGCCTTCCTTACCCGACCCACAGGGAGTCCTCATGCCCGGCTCGATCCTCTATATCCACGGTTTCAACAGCGCGCCCGCCTCGAAAAAGGCCACGGTGTTGAGCGAAGTGATGGAGCGCCTGGGCCTGGGCAATCACCTGCGTGTCCCGGCTTTGCATCACCATCCCCGCGAGGCCATTGGCCAGCTGGAGCGGGCGATTGCCGAGCTCGGTCGGCCATTGCTGGTCGGCAGCTCGCTCGGCGGCTACTATGCGACTCATCTGGCCGAGCGTCATGGCTTGAAAGCCCTGTTGATCAACCCTGCTGTCAGTCCGCACCGGATGTTCGACGGATTTCTGGGAACGCAGAAAAACCTGTATACCGATGAGACCTGGGAACTGACCCACGACCACGTGACGGCTCTGGCCGAGCTGGAAGTGCCGGCGCCGCAGGATCCGCATCGTTATCAGGTGTGGTTGCAGACCGGGGACGAAACGCTGGATTATCGCCTCGCCCAACAGTATTACCGGGCCTGCGCCTTGCGTATCCAGGCCGGTGGCGACCATGGTTTCCAGGGCTTTGCCGCACGGCTGCCGGCCATGCTGAGTTTTGCCGGGATTGGTGCAGATTTATATCAGGGCATCGATTTCACGGCGCTTTGATTTCAAAAGCAGACATTGCACTTGTTGTACTGAATTTATTTCAACGAACAGCTTTTCACTGAAGGACGACGAGACCCCATGGCCACTCCCAGCGCTAGCTCTTATAACGCCGACGCCATCGAAGTCCTCTCGGGCCTCGACCCGGTGCGCAAGCGCCCCGGCATGTACACCGACACCAGCCGACCGAACCACCTCGCCCAGGAAGTCATCGACAACAGCGTCGACGAAGCTTTGGCCGGGCATGCCAAATCGGTGCAGGTCATCCTGCACGCCGATCACTCGCTGGAAGTCTGTGACGATGGTCGTGGCATGCCGGTGGACATTCACCCCGAAGAAGGCGTGTCGGGCGTCGAGCTGATCCTCACCAAGCTCCACGCGGGCGGCAAATTCTCCAACAAGAACTACCAGTTCTCCGGCGGTCTGCACGGGGTGGGTATTTCCGTGGTCAACGCCCTGTCGACGCAAGTGCGGGTGCGGGTCAAGCGCGACGGCAATGAATACCAGATGACCTTCGCCGACGGCTTCAAGGCCACCGAGCTGGAAGTTGTCGGTACCGTCGGCAAACGCAACACCGGCACCAGCGTGTACTTCTCCCCGGATCCGAAATACTTCGACTCACCGAAATTTTCCATCAGCCGTCTCAAGCACGTGCTCAAGGCCAAGGCCGTACTGTGCCCGGGGCTGTTGGTCAGTTTTGAAGACAAGGCCACCGGCGAGAAAGTCGAATGGCATTACGAAGATGGCCTGCGTTCCTATCTGGTCGACGCCGTCAGCGAGTTCGAACGCCTGCCGGATGAACCGTTCTGTGGCAGCCTGGCCGGTAACAAGGAAGCGGTGGACTGGGCGTTGCTGTGGCTGCCCGAAGGTGGCGACGCGGTGCAGGAAAGCTACGTCAACCTGATCCCGACCGCCCAGGGCGGTACGCATGTGAACGGCCTGCGTCAGGGCCTGCTCGATGCCATGCGCGAGTTCTGCGAGTTCCGCAACCTGCTGCCGCGCGGCGTGAAGCTGGCGCCGGAAGACGTCTGGGAGCGCATCGCGTTCGTGCTGTCGATGAAGATGCAGGAGCCGCAATTCTCCGGCCAGACCAAGGAGCGCCTGTCGTCCCGTGAAGCGGCGGCATTCGTCTCCGGTGTGGTCAAGGATGCCTTCAGCCTGTGGCTCAACGCCCATCCGGAAACCGGCCTGGCCCTGGCTGAACTGGCGATCAACAACGCCGGTCGTCGCTTGAAGGCCAGCAAGAAAGTCGAGCGCAAGCGCATCACCCAGGGACCGGCGTTGCCGGGCAAACTCGCCGACTGCGCCGGGCAAGACCCGATGCGTTCCGAGCTGTTCCTGGTCGAAGGTGACTCTGCCGGCGGTTCGGCCAAGCAGGCGCGGGATAAAGAGTTCCAGGCGATCCTGCCGTTGCGCGGCAAGATCCTCAACACCTGGGAAGTCGATGGCAGCGAAGTGCTGGCCAGTCAGGAAGTGCACAACATTGCCGTGGCCATCGGCGTCGACCCGGGCGCGGCGGACATGAGCCAGCTGCGCTACGGCAAAATCTGCATCCTCGCCGACGCCGACTCCGACGGCCTGCACATCGCGACCTTGCTGTGTGCCTTGTTCGTCCAGCATTTCCGCGCGCTGGTGGAAGCCGGTCACGTCTACGTCGCCATGCCGCCGCTGTACCGCATCGACCTGGGCAAGGAAATCTACTACGCCCTGGACGAAGCCGAGCGCGACGGGATTCTCGATCGCCTGGTGGCCGAGAAGAAACGCGGCAAACCGCAAGTCACCCGATTCAAAGGCTTGGGTGAAATGAACCCGCCGCAACTTCGCGAAACCACCATGGACCCCAATACCCGGCGTCTGGTGCAGCTGACCCTGGGCGATGACTTCGCCGAGACCTCGGAAATGATGGACATGCTGCTGGCGAAAAAACGCGCGGGTGACCGCAAAACCTGGCTGGAGTCCAAGGGCAACCTGGCCGAGGTGCTGAGCTGATGCGTCAGGGCTTTGCCCTGGCGTGTGCGTTGCTGCTGACCTCGATGACGGTCTCCGCCGAGCCGGCACCCCAACTGCGACTGTTGTCCGAGCATGCCGTCGAAGGCATGCGCGGCGGCAATCTGTCGGGGCTGGCCATGTGCGGCAAGGAACTGTGGACGGTTTCCGATCGCGACGACGATCAGATCTATCGCCTCGAAACCGGCGATGGCGTCTGGCACGCTGAAACGGTCGGCATCGGTGTTCCTCCCGTGCCGGACAGCGGTTTGCCTTGGGGGCTGCGCGCCCGTGCCTGGGTAGCGTCATTCGTGCGGGGCGGCGATCTGGATTTCGAAGGCATCACGTGCGACAGCGCCGGTAATCGTTACGTCGTCAGCGAGTCCCACGCCGCCGTGCTGCAAATCCCACCCACGGGGCCGACGTCCTGGTTGAAAATTTCACCGCTCATGGTTCGTGAAGCACGGGCCAGAGGCATGCTGTTGAATTTCAATGCGGTGTTTGAGGGCCTGGCGATCAGTCCTGAAGGTGACCAATTGTGGTTGGCGGCCGAGCGCGAGAGTCGCGGATTATTGCTGATCAAACGCAAGCAGACAGTCTGGGATTGCGATGGTGGCTGTGTACTGTTGAGCGAAGCTGGAAAGGAAATGCAGCCCGCTCAATTTCCCAAGGCCAAGCCGATGCCCAGAGATTTCGCCGACCTCTCGCTGTTCAACGGCAAGCTGTTTACCCTCGAACGCAATGTCTACGAGATCTGCCGTCGTGACGCGGTGACGGCGAAGGTTGAGCGCTGCTGGTCGTTTGCCGAAGAGGCATTGCAGGAAAACCGCCGTTACCCGCCGTCCTTTGGGCTGACCGAAGCGTTGGTGATCGACGAGGAAGGTGCCTGGATCGGCATCGATAACAATAATGATGCCCGCGCCGATGGTGAGGTGCGCCCGATCGTCTGGCGCTTTGCCGCGCCTGAGGGTGGCTGGAGCGCCAGGCCGTGAGCCGGCAGGCGCCGGGCAAGCGCGCGGGTCGGGTGTTGCTGATCGTGGCGTGGTGCGCCGCGCTGTTTCTGGCGACGCGATTCTTTGGTCAGTGGGAAGAGCGCCAGCAAAACCCTAATGTGGTGGTCAGTTCGGATCAGGGCGATGGTTTTATCGAGGTGAAACTGGTCAGTAACGCCCAGGGGCATTTCGTCGCCAGCGGCCATATCAACGGCCAGCCGGTGGATTTCATGCTCGACACCGGGGCGACGGACGTGGCGATCCCGGCAGATCTGGCCAGTCGCTTGAAGCTGGAAGAAGGTTTCGGTGTGACCCTGAGCACGGCCAATGGCCTGAGCCAGGGCTATCGCACCCGTATTGACCGCCTGCAACTGGGCGACATCGTGCTGCGGGATGTCCGTGCACTGGTGGCGCCTGGCCTGCATGGTGATCAGGTGCTGCTCGGCATGAGCGCCCTGAACAAACTTGAATTTACCCAGCGCGGTGGCACCATGCTGCTGCGCCAGACAACGAACCGATGAGGCCCGCATGAGCGACTCCCTTGATCTCAGCCTGGACGGTGTAGAACGCCG
>DATMUG010000045.1:0-5715 GCA_035563915.1 Pseudomonas sp.
GCTCCCACAGGTTTTGCGCGATCCCTGTGGGAGCGGGCTTGCCCGCGATGGCGCCAGGACAGACAACACAAAATCCACAGACAAAAAAAGCCCCGATCAAGCCGTGACAGGATCGAGGCAGAGGGTACTGTTGAGGAGCTGCTGCGCTAGGGTGACCAAACCTTCGTGAAGCGAGCTGAGTCCAGTGTGCCCACACCCGATCGCGTAAAGATGCCCGAAAACGACGCGCTCATAGTCAGTTAGGACATTGCGACAAATCGCCCTTGATGCCACGGCATGCCACTACCAGAATCGAGCCACGACACCGTTCCCAGAAGAAGGATTAGCGCCATGATGCACGCCGATTTGATTGATCAGGAAGACCTGTTGGGCCACCTCATTTCATTGGGCTTTCAGGTACCCAATGGCGCCACGGCCGAGCAGGCTTGCGAGTTTGCGGTGCGCGGTTTGAACAACGAACGGGCCATCGTGCTGCGCACCATGGTCAAGCAGATGTACACCAGCAGCGCGACCATCCTGCCGGCGGTGCGCCAGGCCATCGACAAGCAGTTGCTGCCCGCTTTGGCGGAGTACCAGCAAAGCCATCGCACCTGATCTGTGGCGAGGGAGCTTGCTCACGTGCGACCGCGAAGCGGTCGCAAAACCAGCGAATGCTATAGGTTTGAATGAATGCATTCGCTGGATTTGGGGCTGCTTCGCAGCCCAGCGGGAGCAAGCTCCCTCGCCACTGGGTTTAGAGCCTTACGCTGGCAAACGTCGACTCATTACGCGCCTGGCTCAGCGCCGACAACGGCCCGGACAGCGGCGACAGCACCAGGGCTTGCGGCAGCGGCATCATCGCCACTTGCTGGGTGGTGTTGGAGCCTACGCGCTCGTCACGTGGCGGAATGCCGAAGTATTCGCGGTAGCACTTGGAGAAGTGCGGCGTGGAGACAAAGCCACACACCGACGCCACTTCGATGATCGACATCGGCGTTTGCTTGAGCAGCTGCCGCGCACGGATCAGACGCAGCTTGAGGTAGTAACGCGACGGCGAACAATGCAGGTACTTCTGGAACAGCCGCTCCAGCTGACGACGGGACACGGCGACGTACACCGCCAGTTCGTCGAGGTCGATCGGCTCTTCGAGGTTGGCTTCCATCAGCGCGACGATTTCCTGCAACTTCGGCTGGTTGGTGCCCAGCATGTGCTTGAGTGGCACGCGCTGGTGATCCTGTTCGTTGCGGATGCGCTCGTAGACGAACATCTCCGAGATCGCAGCGGACAGTTCACGACCGTGATCGCGGCTGATCAGGTGCAGCATCATGTCCAGCGGTGCGGTACCACCGGAACTGGTGAAGCGGTTACGGTCGAGGGTGAACAGGCGCGTACTCATGGCGACGCGCGGGAAGGCTTCCTGCATCGCCGCCAGACATTCCCAGTGCACGCTGCAATCGAAACCGTCCAGCAGGCCGGCGCAGGCCAGGGCCCAGCTGCCGGTGCAGACCGCGCCGAGGCGACGGGACTGACGCGCCTGGCTTTGCAGCCATGAAACGTGTTCGCGGGTAACAGTGCGTTGGATACCGATACCGCCGCAGACGATCACGGTGTCCATGGGAGGCGCTTTGTGCATGGAGGCGTCGGGGGTGATTTGCAGACCGTCACTGGCCCAGACCTGGCCGCCATCGACTGTGAGGGTGGTCCAACGATACAGCTCGCGACCGGACAGCTGGTTGGCCATGCGCAGGGGTTCGACTGCGGAAGCCAGGGAAATCAGCGTGAAATTGTCCAGCAGCAAAAAGCCAATGGATTGAGGCGCACGGTTCTGGGGTTGGGCCCCGGAGTTGAACGACGTCATCGCGGTATCTCCTCACACAAGCAAGTGATGGCCTCAGGCGGAGGCTCTTGTTATTGCCATCGATCTCGCGTGGGAGACGGGCTTTAGTAATGACAGAGCAATTGCCATGCCTAAATTTGAATACGCGTTCAATAACTCCTAAAAACGACGTCGGAATGTGTCTATATATGACGCGCAAGGTGTGGGGACTTAAATGGCCATCAGGGCTGGCAAGCGCCCCGCTCCACAAGCTGTGAGCAATTCGGTAGCACTTGTGGGAACGGGGCTGCGAGCGACCCGGAAAGAGTGTCACCCAAGGCACGGGGTGACGGGTGGTCGGAGCACTGATTTTACCCGACCGCTGGCGAGGTCATTTATCTGTTAGCGACGCGCCAAAAGGTGGCGCTTTTTCGTGCGGGTGTTCAATTTACGCGCAGTTTTGACTGGTCTGGCCTGATTCAAAAGGCACCTTCTATCTGTGGCGAGGGAGCTTGCTCCCGCTGGACTGCGAAGCAGTCCCAAACCCTGCAATCACATTCCTGCAGACAGACCGAACCAGCTGACCTTACGGCTGCTGCGCTGCCGAGCGGGAGCAAGCTCCCTCGCCACAGAACTACAGACTCAACACTCCACCGCACTCACCGCCAACCCACCGCGCGATGTCTCTTTATATTTGTCATGCATATCCGCGCCGGTATCACGCATGGTGCGAATCACCCGATCCAGCGAGATAAAGTGCTGGCCATCACCGCGCAACGCCATCTGCGCCGCATTGATTGCCTTCACCGCCGCAATCGCATTGCGTTCGATGCATGGCACCTGCACCAGACCACCGACCGGATCGCAGGTCAGACCGAGGTTGTGTTCAAGGCCGATTTCCGCCGCGTTGCACAACTGCTCCGGCGTGGCCCCCAGGATTTGCGCCAACCCGGCCGCCGCCATGGCGCAGGCCGAACCCACTTCGCCCTGGCAACCGACTTCGGCACCGGAGATCGAGGCGTTTTTCTTGCACAGGATCCCCACCGACGCCGCACCAAGGAAGTAATCGACGACATTGGCGTCGGTCACGTCTTCGCTGAACTTCATGAAATAGTGCAGCACCGCCGGGATGATCCCCGCCGCGCCATTGGTCGGTGCCGTGACCATGCGCCCGCCGGCGGCGTTTTCTTCGTTGACCGCCAGGGCATAAAGGTTGACCCACTCCATCGCACTCAAGGTCGAGCCGATCACATTGGGCTTGTTCAGCTCCTGCAGGCTGCGATGCAACTTGGCCGCGCGGCGTCGCACGTTCAGGCCACCGGGCAGGATGCCCTCGTGCTTGAGGCCGTGCTCGACGCAATCCTGCATGGCGCGCCAGAGCTTCATCAGGCCGCTGCGGATTTCTTCTTCACTGCGCCAGACCTTCTCGTTGGCCAGCATTAATTCGGCCACGCTCAGGTTGTGCGTCTTGCACAGCTCGAGCAGTTCGGCGGCGCTGGAAAAATCGTAAGGCAACACGGTGCTGTCCAGGTCGACGACACCGCTGGACGCCTGGGCTTGATCGACGACAAAACCGCCACCGACCGAATAATAAGTGTCGCGATGCAGCTCACCGTCATCGCCTTCGGCGACCAGGGTCATGGCATTGGGGTGGAACGGCAGGTTTTCGTCGATCAGGCGCATGTCCCGCGCCCAGATGAACGGCACCGACAGGCGACCGTCGAGCAACAGGGTGTCGGTTTCGCGCAAGGTGGCGATGCGAATGCCGATTTGCGACGGATCGATCGCGTCCGGCCACTCGCCCATCAGGCCCATGATCACTGCGTTGTCGCTGCCGTGGCCGATGCCGGTGGCGGACAAGGAACCATAGAGCTGCACTTCGACGCGCCGCACTTGCTCCAGCAGCCCGCGCTCGCGCAAGTCCTGCACGAACAACGCCGCCGCGCGCATCGGGCCCACGGTGTGCGAACTGGAAGGGCCGATGCCGATTTTGAACAGGTCGAAAACACTGATAGCCATGACTGCCGAAACTCCTGGATGAGCCTGTTCCGGGCGCCAAAGCGCCCGGTGGCGGAGCTGCTACGCTCAAGCTGCAATCCGCCGGGATGACCGCATCATCCGGCTTTTGTCGTGACGTTCGACGTCTCGGACCGACGCACTCTTGTCCACGAACGCCGTGGGCGTTTTACGCCATGTTTTCGCGGTTTTGGGGCGGTGCAGAAGGGGAAAAGTGGCTGAAAAAATCTGTAAACGACGTCACCGACACTGGAAGCGACCATCCCTGTACTGGTTACGACGCACCCTGTAGGCGTCAGATTTTCACTGGTACATGATCTTAATCGACTCGATTGCAAAGGCGCTGCGGTAGAGCTGTCACAAGAACGCCACCCAACCGCAACCTATAAGTGCGGTAGTCCAAGTCGACACTGCCAAAAAAAAACACCAAGGAGTCCATTCATGAAAGGTTCCCCGTCGTTGTTGTTGGCCGCCATGCTTAGCCTGCCAGTTCTGGCGCAAGCCGCTGAACCGGCACAATGCAGTACCGTGAACTTCTCCGATGTCGGCTGGACCGACATCACCGCGACAACCGCCACCACCAGCGTCGTGCTCAACGCGCTGGGCTACAAGACCAAGACCACCATGATTTCCGTTCCCGTGACCTATAAGTCGCTGGCGGACGGCAAGAACATGGATATTTTCCTCGGCAACTGGATGCCGACCATGGAAAACGACATCAAGGCCTACCGCGAAGCCGGCACCGTGGACACCGTGCGCACCAACCTCAAGGGCGCCAAGTACACCCTCGCCGTTCCTCAAGCCCTGTACGACAAGGGGCTGCATGACTTCGCCGACATCGCCAAATTCAAGAAAGAACTCGACGGAAAAATCTACGGGATCGAGCCTGGCAACGACGGCAACCGCCTGATCCAGACGATGATCGACAAGAACGCCTTTGGCCTCAAAGACGCCGGTTTCAAGGTCGTCGAGTCCAGCGAAGCGGGGATGCTGTCCCAGGTCGACCGCGCCCAGAAACGCGACACCGCCGTGGTCTTCCTCGGCTGGGCGCCGCATCCGATGAACAAGCGCTTCAAGATTCAATACCTCACCGGTGGCGACGATTTCTTTGGCCCGGATTTCGGCGCCGCCACCGTGGCAACCAACACCCGCAAGGGTTACGCCGAAGAATGCAGCAACGTGGGCCAGCTGTTGAAAAACCTGGAGTTCAACGTCGACATGGAAAGCGAACTCATGGGCAACATCCTGGACGACAAGATGAAGCCTGACGCGGCCGCCAAGGCCTGGCTGAAAAAGAATCCACAGGTACTCGATACCTGGCTCGCTGGCGTGACCACCATTGACGGTAAACCTGGCCTGGAGGCCGTGAAAGCCAAGTTGAATACGCCTTGAATTAGAGAGCATCGCTTATGCCGGACGGCCTAGGCCGTCCGGGCTGTTTATTTCCTTGCATGCGGACGTTCACTACCATGCTGATTGATCAGAAAATCCCTTTAGGCCAGCACATCGCGAGCTTCGTTGAATGGTTGACGCAACACGGCGCCAGCACCTTCGACGCCATTGCCGTGACCCTGGAAACGATGATCCACGGCGTGACGTTTGCGCTGACCTGGTTCAACCCGCTGGTCCTGATCGGCCTCATCGCCCTTCTGGCCCATTTCATTCAACGTAAATGGGGCCTGACTGCCTTCGTAGTCGCCTCCTTTCTGCTGATCCTCAACCTGGGGTACTGGCAGGAAACCATGGAAACTCTCGCCCAGGTGATGTTCGCGACCCTGGTCTGCGTGGTCATCGGCGTGCCGCTGGGCATCGTCGCCGCGCACAAGCCGATGTTCTACACTTTAATGCGTCCGGTACTCGATCTGATGCAGACCGTACCGACCTTCGTTTACCTCATTCCTACC
>DATMUG010000046.1:0-6222 GCA_035563915.1 Pseudomonas sp.
ACAGGCATAAACCGGTTATCCACGGGCCTCATTGGCACCTGGTCACAGCGTTTTGAAACTCTGTACATATTGAAATATATAGCCTGTAGCGATCTATCCACAGAAAGGATGGTCAGTAAGAAGAAACATAAAAACAAAGGTTTTATAAATTTCTCTCTTTTTTATTCTTTTAACCGCGAGTTCTCCACAGCTGGTTAAATTTTGTGCAAAGGGTTCTTTAGGAAGGGCGAAGTCCCTATACTTGTCGGCCAGGTCCAGAAACCTGAGCCCAACTATTCCTGAATTACCTACTTAAGCAGGCACGAGGTGCGTGGTGGATTTCCCTTCCCGTTTTGAAGTGATCGTCATCGGCGGCGGTCATGCCGGTACCGAGGCAGCACTGGCCTCAGCACGTATGGGGGTAAAAACCCTGTTGCTGACGCATAACGTGGAAACTCTCGGCGCCATGAGCTGCAATCCCGCGATTGGCGGCATTGGTAAAAGCCATCTGGTCAAGGAAATCGACGCCCTTGGTGGCGCGATGGCTCTGGCCACCGATAAGGGTGGTATTCAGTTTCGAGTATTGAACAGCCGCAAAGGCCCAGCTGTACGTGCAACCCGTGCGCAGGCCGACCGGGTTCTATACAAGGCCGCTGTCCGCGAAATCCTCGAAAACCAACCCAACCTGTGGATATTTCAACAGGCCGCCGACGATCTGATTGTTGAGCAGGACCAGGTGCGTGGTGTGGTCACTCAGATGGGCCTGCGTTTCATGGCCGATTCGGTGGTTTTGACTACAGGCACCTTCCTTGGTGGACTTATCCACATTGGCATGCAGAATTTTTCCGGTGGCCGTGCCGGTGATCCGCCGTCGATCGCTCTCGCTCACCGTCTGCGCGAACTGCCTTTGCGCGTAGGTCGCCTGAAAACCGGTACTCCTCCGCGAATTGACGCCCGATCTGTGGATTTCTCAGTAATGACCGAGCAGGCAGGCGATACGCCGATTCCGGTGATGTCATTCATGGGGTCCAAGGAGCTGCATCCACGGCAGATCAGCTGCTGGATTACCCATACCAACGCGCGCACCCACGAAATCATTGCCGCCAACCTTGATCGATCGCCGATGTATTCCGGCGTGATCGAAGGTATTGGCCCGCGTTACTGCCCGTCGATCGAAGACAAGATCCATCGCTTTGCCGACAAGGAAAGCCACCAGGTCTTTATCGAGCCGGAAGGTTTGACGACCAATGAGCTGTATCCGAACGGGATATCCACATCTTTGCCATTCGACGTGCAATTGCAGATCGTTCAGTCGATCCGCGGCATGGAAAACGCGCACATCGTTCGCCCGGGCTATGCCATCGAATACGACTATTTCGATCCGCGAGATCTCAAGTACAGCCTGGAAACCAAAGTGATCGGCGGGTTGTTTTTTGCCGGTCAGATCAATGGCACAACGGGTTACGAAGAAGCGGGCGCCCAGGGTTTGCTGGCCGGAACCAACGCCGCACTGCGTGCACAGGGCAAAGACGCCTGGTGTCCACGCCGTGATGAGGCCTACATCGGAGTACTGGTCGACGACCTGATTACACTGGGTACTCAAGAACCGTACCGAATGTTTACGTCTCGTGCCGAATACCGATTGATTCTTCGCGAAGACAACGCCGACATGCGCCTGACCGAAAAAGGTCGTGAGTTAGGTCTGGTCGATGACGAGCGCTGCGCTGCATTCAGTAAAAAACGCGAGGCCATTGCCCTTGAAGAACAGCGCCTGAAAGGCACTTGGGTTCGCCCGGGCACCGCGCAGGGTGACGCGATTGCTGAAAAATTCGGCACTCCACTGACCCACGAATACAACTTGCTCAGCCTCTTGAGTCGTCCGGAAATCGACTACGCTGGTCTCATCGCTGTCACTGGTGAAGGCGCGGAAGATCCACAGGTCGCCGAGCAGGTCGAAATCAAGACCAAATACGCGGGTTATATCGACCGTCAGCAGGATGAAATCGCTCGTCTGCGCGCCAGCGAAGATACGAAACTGCCTGTGGATATCGATTACACGAACATTTCCGGTCTCTCCAAAGAGATCCAGAGCAAGCTCGGTGCGACCCGCCCAGAGACTTTGGGCCAGGCGTCACGTATCCCGGGCGTTACCCCCGCAGCGATTTCGCTGTTGATGATTCATTTGAAAAAACGCGGCGCGGGCCGTCAGTTGGAGCAAAGCGCTTGAGTTCGTTGGTCACCTCGCAACATGCCGAAGAGTTATCCACAGGTGCTCGCCAGCTCGGTGTCACGCTGACAGAAAACCAGCATCAGCAGTTGTTGGGTTATCTGGCCCTGTTGATCAAATGGAATAAGGCTTACAACCTGACCGCTGTGCGGGATCCGGACGAGATGGTGTCGCGCCATTTGCTCGACAGCCTGAGCGTAATGTCATTCATCGAAAATGGTCGCTGGCTGGACGTTGGCAGCGGCGGCGGCATGCCCGGCATTCCGCTGGCCATCCTGTTTCCCGAGTCTCAAGTGACTTGCCTGGATAGCAATGGCAAGAAAACCCGCTTCCTGACCCAGGTCAAACTCGAACTGAAGTTGGAAAACCTGCAAGTTATCCACAGCCGTGTCGAGGCTTTCCAGCCCGCCCAGCCGTTCACCGGGATCATTTCCCGCGCGTTCAGCAGCATGGAAAACTTCACCAACTGGACTCGACACCTCGGCGATGCCGATACGCGATGGCTGGCAATGAAGGGCGTTCATCCCGCCGATGAACTGGTAGCATTGCCGACAGACTTCCACCTCGATAGCGAACACGCCTTGGCCGTACCCGGTTGCCAAGGCCAACGCCATCTGCTGATACTGCGCCGCACGGCATGATTGGGAACACAAGCAAGAATGGCTAAGGTATTCGCGATAGCGAACCAGAAGGGTGGTGTGGGCAAGACCACCACCTGTATCAACCTCGCAGCATCGCTCGTCGCGACCAAGCGTCGGGTGTTGTTGATTGACCTCGATCCACAGGGCAACGCCACCATGGGTAGCGGTGTGGATAAACATGGCCTGGAAAACTCGGTCTACGACCTGCTGATCGGTGAATGCGATCTGGCTCAGGCCATGCATTTCTCCGAACACGGTGGTTATCAGCTGCTGCCGGCCAACCGCGACTTGACCGCGGCCGAAGTGGTCCTGCTGGAAATGCAGATGAAGGAGAGTCGCCTGCGCAGTGCGTTGGCGCCTATTCGTGAGAACTACGATTACATTTTGATCGACTGCCCGCCGTCGCTATCGATGCTGACGTTGAACGCCCTGGTTGCCTCGGACGGGGTCATTATCCCCATGCAGTGCGAGTACTTTGCACTGGAAGGGCTGAGCGACCTTGTGGATAACATCAAGCGCATTTCTGAACTGCTCAATCCGGATCTCAAGGTAGAAGGGCTGCTGCGTACGATGTACGACCCGCGCCTGAGCCTGATGAACGATGTGTCGGCGCAGCTCAAGGAACACTTCGGTGATCAACTCTACGACACCGTCATTCCGCGCAATATCCGATTGGCCGAAGCGCCAAGCTACGGTATGCCCGCGCTGGCCTATGACAAGGCGTCGCGTGGTGCCATCGCTTATCTGGCGCTGGCGGGCGAAATGGTGCGCCGTCAGCGCAAAAACTCACGTATCGCCGCTGCTCAGGCAACTTAAGGAATCCCCATGGCCGTCAAGAAACGAGGTCTCGGACGTGGACTGGATGCACTGCTGAGTGGTCCGACCATCAGCTCGCTGGAAGAACAGGCAGCGCAAGCCGATCACCGTGAGTTGCAGCATTTGCCGCTGGATTTGCTCCAGCGCGGCAAATACCAACCGCGGCGCGATATGGATTCGCAGGCGCTCGAAGAGTTGGCGCAGTCCATCAAGGCCCAAGGCGTCATGCAACCGATCGTGGTTCGACCGATCGGTAGTGGTCGCTATGAAATCATTGCCGGTGAACGCCGCTGGCGCGCCAGCCAGCAAGCCGGGCAGGAAACTATTCCGGCGATGGTGCGCGATGTTCCGGATGAAACCGCGATCGCCATGGCGCTGATCGAGAACATTCAGCGCGAAGACCTCAATCCGATCGAGGAAGCCGTTGCCCTGCAGCGCTTGCAGCAGGAGTTTCAGCTGACCCAGCAACAAGTGGCTGAAGCCGTCGGCAAATCCCGGGTGACTGTCGCCAACCTGTTGCGCTTGATCTCGCTGCCGGAAGTTATCAAGACCATGCTGTCCCACGGAGACCTGGAAATGGGCCATGCTCGGGCATTGCTCGGGTTGCCGGACAATCAACAGGTTGAAGGGGCGCGACATGTTGTCGCACGAGGGCTGACCGTGCGCCAAACTGAAGCACTGGTTCGCCAGTGGTTGAGTGGCAAACCGGAGCCCGTCGAACCTGCAAAACCAGACCCGGATATTGCCCGGCTGGAGCAGCGCCTGGCCGAGCGCCTAGGCTCTGCGGTGCAGATTCGGCACGGGAAGAAAGGAAAAGGCCAGTTGGTGATTGGCTACAACTCTCTGGATGAGCTTCAAGGCGTACTCGCTCATATCCGCTGAAACATTTCCTCATGTAGCGCGCAGTCGGAAATCACTACCTGACAGTTGAATAGGGGCCAAACCGCCCCTATACTCTGCGCGCATTTTGTCGGCACAAATTATGCCAAGTTATTGAATTTCGGCAGCCGACCATTGGAGAGCAATAGTGATGGAAACCCGCACGCCAAACCGCTTGCCGTTCCATCGCCTGGCAGTTTTTCCGGTGTTGATGGCCCAACTTATCGTTTTATCTATCGCCGCTTTGGCGCTTTGGAAATGGTACGGAGTCGTCGCTGGATACTCAGGACTTTGCGGAGGCCTGATAGCCTTGCTGCCCAATGTTTATTTCGCTCACAAGGCATTTCGGTATTCCGGCGCCCGAGCAGCCCAGTCCATTGTCCGGTCGTTTTATGCCGGCGAGGCGGGAAAACTGATTTTGACGGCAGTGCTGTTTGCACTGGTGTTTGCAGGTGTGAAGCCATTGGCACCGATTGCGGTATTCGGTGTCTTCGTGCTGACTCAGTCGGTCAGCTGGTTCGCTCCCCTGCTGATGAGAACAAGACTTTCGAGACCTTAGGGCGTTTGAGGCAACCATGGCAGAAACAACGGCTTCGGGCTATATCCAGCACCACTTGCAGAACCTGACTTTCGGTCAGCACCCTACCGGCGGCTGGGGCTTTGCCCACACCGCAGCAGAAGCCAAGGAAATGGGCTTCTGGGCTTTCCACGTCGATACTCTCGGCTGGTCGATCGCATTGGGTCTGATCTTCGTTTTCCTTTTCCGCATGGCGGCGAAGAAAGCGACTTCCGGTCAGCCAGGCGCTTTGCAGAACTTCGTTGAAGTATTGGTCGAATTCGTCGATGGCAGCGTGAAAGACAGCTTCCATGGCCGTAGCCCGGTGATTGCGCCGCTGGCACTGACCATCTTCGTCTGGGTCTTCCTGATGAACGCCGTCGACCTGGTACCGGTCGACTGGATTCCTCAGCTGGCCATCCTGATCTCCGGTGACCACCACATCCCGTTCCGCGCCGTGTCGACCACAGACCCGAACGCGACCCTGGGCATGGCGTTCTCGGTTTTCGCACTGATCATTTTCTATAGCATCAAGGTCAAGGGCATCGGCGGTTTCATCGGCGAGCTGACCCTGCACCCGTTTGGCAGCAAGAACATCTTCGTTCAGGCACTCCTGATCCCGGTGAACTTCCTGCTGGAATTCGTGACCCTGATCGCTAAACCGATCTCCTTGGCTCTGCGTTTGTTCGGCAACATGTATGCCGGCGAGCTGGTGTTCATTCTGATCGCTGTGATGTTTGGCAGCGGCCTGCTCTGGCTGAGCGGCTTGGGTGTTGTGCTGCAGTGGGCGTGGGCGGTTTTCCACATCCTGATCATCACCCTGCAGGCGTTCATCTTCATGATGCTGACCATCGTTTACCTGTCGATGGCGCACGAAGAAAACCATTAAGACCAGTTTCGACTAGTCTGATGTCCCTCCCGGTTAAACGGGAGGGGGCTCTTAACGGGGCCTCTGAAACGATTTGTTTTACCGCTTTAAATTAAAAAAACCTAAACCATACGACGTAAAAGTCGGGAGGAAAGATGGAAACTGTAGTTGGTCTAACCGCTATCGCTGTTGCACTGTTGATCGGCCTGGGCGCACTGGGTACCGCAATTGGTTTCGGCCTGCTGGGCGGCAAGTT
>DATMUG010000047.1:0-5699 GCA_035563915.1 Pseudomonas sp.
GAGGGGATCCGATAAATCGGATTGATCCGAAGGGAAGTTATTTTTTTGCTTTTCTTGGAAAATATGTGCAGCGAGCCGCAGCAGGTTTGCCAACGAATGCCATTCCCGGGCAAGCCCGTAATGCCAGCAATGTCGTGAAGGGAATTGGTTCGAGTGCTGGAGCCTCTTCAAGCAATATCCCACGCCCAGCTAGGGTGGCGCTTTCAGAAATGAATACTCTTGACTCTCTTGATTTGGCCAGTCCAAGTCGCTTGCTAACGGACAGTGGGCAGAGCACGCGTGATATAGCAACATTGGGTACGTTGGCCTATTCAAAAGAGGTCGCAATCAATAACTTTAAAGTAGCCCAAACGCAGATGTCGAAGCTTGAGACCCTCGTTAAGTCTCAAAACCTAGATCCTGCCGGCATCCCAGCGCATCCCGTGTATATGAATTACACCGAAGCTCAGGCAGCACTTGCGCAGGCAACGGCTGATTACACCAATGGAATGGAGTTGCATTTTCTCAAATACCCATCTCAACGAAAGAACGCCGTCGAAAATGCCCGGTGGGCAATTAGACGGTCGTCCATTTAGGTATTTTTACGTTTTACGTGTGCCTTTTTGGTTGGGTTTTGTATGCCCGTAAACTGCGCCAAAGCGCCGCCACCATCAAAACACTCACCAGCGCCCATCCCCAGGCCTGGTGGTTCTCCAACCCTTCGCGATACAACTGAGGCGCAATACCCGCGCCAATGATAAAGGTCAGCAGGGCGATTTCCCGACGCGGCACACTCACCGGACGGCACAGGTAGACCAGCGCCGGCACGATGAACGCTACGCTTGGGAAACTTCGATAGCGCGGGTCGAACACCAATTCCAGCATCGTAACCGCTGCCGCAAATCCCGTTACCGCCAATAGCCAGCCCGATCGACGCTCGAGCACATTGAATGCCCATCCACGCCAACCGGTGCGCGGGCTCAAGGTCAGTGCGGCGTGGGCCAGCACTAGCAGGTTCAAGGTGGTCAGCAGTGCGACCCACAACCACTCACTGGTAAATCGGGTGGTGACCCGCGCCAGATCGCCCCATGCTCCCAGCGAGCAAGCTGCCAGGGCTCCCAGCAGCGGCAGGATCAGGGCCGCACGGGTGTCTCGTACGCGACCGCCAAGGACAAGCGTGCCGAGGAAGATCAAGCTGCCGACCATCAGCCATTGCGACCAGTACGGCACGTTGGTTACCGGGCCGGCCAACACGCCCTTGTCCTGGCGGTCGGCGTCGAACAGTCCCCAGTACCCTCCAACTGCACCTTCGCTGGCGCGCTTCCACGGCTGGTCGAATGCTTCGATCAGGTTGTAGTGCCAGCCATGTTGCTCGGCCATGTCGACAAAACCGCGAATGAATTTGGCCTCGTTGACCCGGCTCGGCAATGCGGTTTCACGCTGGCGGCCTTCGCTCGGCCAGCCGGTTTCGCCGATCAACACGTCCTTGGGGGTGAACTTGTTGCCGAACACCTGGCGTACCTGCGCTACATGTTGCAGGGCGGCATCGATGTTCGAAGGGTCATCCTCCCAATACGGCAGCAAGTGAATGGTCAGGAAGTCCACGGCCGGAGCGATTTCCGGGTGCTTGAGCCAGAACTCCCAGACATCGGCGTAAGTGACGGGCTGCTTGACCTGACTTTTGACTTTATTGATCAACCTGGCCAACTGCGCGCCGGTGACTTCCTTGCGCAGCAGGGTTTCGTTGCCGACGATCACGGCGGTCACTACGTCCGGGTTGGCGTTGGCCGAGGCGATCAACAGATCGACTTCCTTTTCGGTGTCCACCGGGTTGCTGTTGACCCAGGCGCCAATCATCAGTTTCAGCCCATGCTTGCGCGCAAGATCGGGTAGCGCGTCGAGGCCGGTCATGGAATAGGTGCGGATGCACTGGAAACTTTTGGCCAGCAAGGCGAGGTCGGCGTCCATGCGCTCCGGACGCAAGTTGAAGGGCACATCGAACGGCGACTGATCCTTGTCGAACGGGGTGTAGGAGGCACATTGCAGCTTGTGTGTCGGGGTGGCGGCGTCCGGCAAAATCACCGGTTTGCCCAAGCCATACCAGAAGCCGCAAAGAGCAAAAAGCCCCAGCAGGCAGGCAAACAGATAGGGGAGAAAAGGAAAGCGGGAAGTCACGGGCATGATCAGGCCGTCTGGGAGCAAAGCGGCGCATGTTACCTGCATTTGCGACGTGCCTGTTGGCCTGCATGATTTTGACATGCAAAGTTCGGGCGTACTGCTGGACGCATTTATATGGCGCTGGGTTAATGGCGTTCTGATGTCGTTTCTCGATGCCTTGAGGTCGCTGGCAGAGCAGGTCGCAATGACTGTCAGGTTGATTATCGAAGGCGTCAGTGCCCTCGTTGATTAATCGCGCTGATGATCGAAAGAGTTGGCGGTGGGCGTGATGAGGGCGCTGTGCACCATAACAATACGTTGACGCGACTTGGCATCCGCCGGGCGCAGCACTTTCGGGGAAGTAACGATGAAGATGCGACGACTTTTAGGCGCCGGTGCCGCTCTGGCGCTGGCGATAGGTTCCACATTCGCCAGCGCCAAGGAAGTGACCATCGGTTACGTTGACGGCTGGTCCGACAGCGTCGCGACCACCCATGTGGCCGCTGAAGTGATCAAGCAGAAACTCAATTACGACGTGAAGCTGCAAGCCGTGGCTACCGGGATCATGTGGCAGGGCGTGGCCACCGGCAAACTCGATGCCATGCTCTCCGCCTGGCTGCCGGTGACCCACGGTGATTACTGGGCCAAAAACAAGGATCAAGTCGTCGACTACGGCCCGAACTTCAAGGATGCGAAGATCGGCTTGATCGTGCCGGAGTACGTCAAGGCCAAGTCCATCGAAGATTTGAAAACCGACGACAGCTTCAAGAAACGTATCGTCGGTATCGACGCCGGATCAGGTGTGATGATCAAGACCGATCAGGCGATCAAGGACTATGACCTGACCGGCTATCAGAACAAAGCCAGTTCTGGCGCCGGCATGATCGCCGAGCTGACCCGTGCCGAGAAGAAAAACGAATCCATTGCCGTGACCGGTTGGGTGCCGCACTGGATGTTCGCCAAGTGGAAACTGCGCTTCCTCGAAGACCCGAAAGGCGTGTATGGCGCGGCTGAAACCGTGAACAGCATCGGCAGCAAGGAACTGGACACCAAGGCACCGGAAGTGGCCAAGTTCCTGAAAAACTTCCAGTGGGCTTCGAAGGATGAAATCGGCGAAGTCATGCTGGCCATCCAGGAAGGCGCCAAGCCTGAAGCTGCGGCGAAGGATTGGGTCGCCAAGCACCCGGATCGCGTGGCTGATTGGACCAAGTAATAGCGCAGAACACGCTTGACCCTGTGGGAGCGGGCTTGCTCGCGAAGGCAATCGGTCAGTTAACTGAGATGTTGGCTGGCATGACGCTTTCGCGAGCAAGCCCGCTCCCACTTTTATTTATGGCGTGCTGATAAATGGCGATTCTGTCATGTCGCTCTAAGACTAAGGTCGTCTGGAACCCGGCTCGCAGCCGCATAGAGTGGATACCGTTCCAACAATAATCTGTGCTGCGAGGATAAAAACAATGAACGACAGCATTTACCTCTCGATTCAAAACAGCCCGCGATTCAAGGAGCTGGTCAGCAAGAGGGAGCGATTCGCCTGGATTCTTTCGGCGGTCATGCTAGGGCTTTACTCCGGATTCATCCTTCTGATTGCTTACGGGCCGCAGGTCCTGGGGGCGAAAATCGGCCCTGAGTCCTCGATTACCTGGGGCATACCGATCGGTGTCGGGCTGATTGTTTCAGCCTTCATCCTGACCGGCATTTACGTGCGACGCGCCAACGGCGAATTCGACGACCTGAACAATGCGATTCTCAAGGAGGCTCAGCAATGATCCGTCGTCTAATGGCTCTTTTGAGCATCGCAGCCTTTGCACCTGGCGCCTGGGCGGCTGACGCCCTGACCGGTGCCGTACAGAAACAACCGTTGAACGTTGCCGCCATCCTGATGTTCGTCGCCTTCGTCGGCGCGACCCTGTGCATCACTTACTGGGCTTCCAAGCGTAACAAGTCGGCAGCCGATTACTACGCGGCGGGCGGCAAGATCACCGGTTTCCAGAACGGCCTGGCAATCGCCGGTGACTACATGTCCGCAGCGTCTTTTCTGGGGATTTCCGCGCTGGTGTTCACCTCCGGCTACGACGGCCTGATCTATTCGATCGGCTTCCTGGTGGGCTGGCCGATCATTCTGTTCCTGATCGCCGAACGCCTGCGTAACCTGGGCAAATACACCTTTGCCGACGTGGCGTCCTATCGCTTGGGGCAAACCCAGATCCGTTCGCTGTCCGCCTGCGGTTCTCTGGTGGTGGTGGCGTTCTACCTGATCGCGCAAATGGTGGGTGCCGGCAAGCTGATTCAGCTGCTGTTCGGTCTGGACTACCACGTTGCGGTGATCCTGGTCGGTATCCTGATGTGCCTCTATGTGTTGTTCGGCGGCATGCTGGCAACCACCTGGGTGCAGATCATCAAGGCCGTCCTGCTGCTGTCCGGTGCTTCCTTCATGGCACTGATGGTGATGAAACACGTCAACTTCGACTTCAACATGCTCTTCTCCGAGGCGATCAAGGTTCACCCTAAAGGTGAGGCGATCATGAGCCCAGGCGGTCTGGTGAAAGACCCGATCTCTGCGTTCTCCCTCGGCCTGGCACTGATGTTCGGTACCGCTGGCCTGCCGCACATTCTGATGCGCTTCTTCACCGTGAGTGACGCAAAGGAAGCCCGCAAGAGCGTGCTGTATGCAACTGGCTTCATCGGCTACTTCTATATCCTGACCTTCATCATCGGTTTCGGCGCGATTCTGCTGGTCAGCACCAACCCGGCCTTCAAGGATGCGGCCGGCGCATTGGTAGGCGGTAACAACATGGCAGCGGTGCACCTGGCCAATGCGGTCGGAGGCAGCATCTTCCTGGGCTTCATCTCGGCGGTAGCGTTCGCGACCATCCTGGCAGTGGTTGCCGGTCTGACGCTGGCCGGTGCCTCGGCGGTGTCCCACGACCTGTACGCCAGCGTCGTCAAGAAGGGCAAGGCCAACGAGAAGGATGAGATCCGCGTCTCGAAGATCACCACCATTGCGCTGGCGGTACTGGCGATTGCCCTGGGTATCCTGTTCGAAAGCCAGAACATCGCGTTCATGGTGGGCCTGGCGTTCTCCATCGCGGCAAGCTGCAACTTCCCGGTTCTGCTGCTTTCCATGTACTGGAAGAAGCTGACCACCCGTGGCGCGATGATTGGCGGCTGGATGGGGCTGGTGAGTGCGGTGGGGCTGATGATCCTCGGCCCAACCATCTGGGTGCAGATCCTGCATCACGAGAAGGCAATCTTCCCGTACGAGTACCCGGCGCTGTTCTCGATGATCATTGCCTTTATCGGTATCTGGTTCTTCTCGGTCACCGACAAGTCGACGGCTGCCGACAACGAGCGGGCGCTGTTCTTCCCGCAATTCGTTCGCTCGCAAACCGGTCTGGGCGCGAGTGGGGCGGTTTCGCACTAAGGTTTGATGCTTTTATATAAATAGCAGCGTTTAAAAAGATGCCCCGGTCGAGAGACCGGGGCATTTTTTATTGGGCGGTTATCGCACTGAATCTGGAGGAGGTTGATCTTCGCGGGCAATTTAGGAGCTGCCGAAGGCT
>DATMUG010000048.1:0-2971 GCA_035563915.1 Pseudomonas sp.
TGAACGACTTGCGTCTGTTCTTCGACAACGACTTGCGGTTCCTCGCGCAATTTCGCTAGTCGTAACGAATTCTTAGGAGAGCAGGATGAAATTCAGTGAACAATGGCTGCGTGGCTGGGTTAGCCCGCAGGTAAGTCGCGATGAGCTGGTTGCTCGTCTGTCGATGGCCGGTCTTGAGGTCGATAGCGTTACGCCGGCCGCCGGTGTATTCAGTGGCGTGATCGTGGGCGAGGTGCTGAGCACCGAACAACACCCGGACGCCGACAAACTGCGCGTGTGCCAGGTCAGCAATGGCTCGGAGACCTTCCAGGTCGTGTGCGGTGCGCCAAACGTGCGCCCGGGCTTGAAGATTCCGTTCGCCACCCTAGGTGCCGAACTGCCCGGCGACTTCAAAATCAAGAAAGCCAAGCTGCGTGGTGTCGAGTCCAACGGCATGTTGTGCTCACAAGCCGAACTGCAAGTGGGCGAGGGCAACGATGGTCTGATGGAACTGCCGGCCGATGCGCCAGTAGGCCAGGATATTCGTGAATACCTGAACCTGGATGACGCCATCATCGAGGTCGACCTGACCCCTAACCGTGGTGACTGCCTCTCTCTGGCGGGTCTGGCCCGTGAAGTCGGCGCGTTGTATGCCGCGCCAGTGACCCGTCCAGTGGTTGCCGCAGTGCCGGCCGCGCACGATGAAGTGCGTCCGGTTGAGGTGCTGGCAGCTGCTGCGTGCCCACGTTATCTGGGTCGTGTTGTCCGTAACGTCGATCTGTCCAGGCCTACGCCGCTGTGGATGATTGAGCGTTTGCGTCGTGCCGATGTGCGCAGCATCGATGCTGCCGTCGACATCACCAACTACGTGATGCTGGAGCTGGGCCAACCGCTGCATGCCTTCGATCTCGCCGAAATCAATGGCGGCATTCAGGTGCGCATGGCCGAAGAGGGCGAGAAGCTGGTACTGCTCGACGGTCAGGAAGTCAGCCTGCGTAGCGATACGCTGGTGATCGCCGACCACACCCGCGCCCTGGCCATCGCCGGCGTCATGGGTGGCGAGCACAGTGGTGTCAACACCGCGACCACTCGCGACATCTTCCTCGAAAGTGCGTTCTTCGATCAGATCGCTGTCGCTGGCAAGGCCCGCTCCTATGGCCTGCACACCGATGCCTCGCACCGCTACGAGCGTGGCGTGGATTGGCAACTGGCCCGTGAAGCCATGGAGCGTGCCACTGGCCTGTTGCTGGACATCACTGGTGGTGAAGCCGGCCCGATCATCGAAACCGTCAGTGAACAGCACCTACCGTCGATTGCGCCGGTCACCCTGCGTGCCCAGCGCATCACCCAGATGCTGGGTATGGAAATGGATTCGGCCGAAGTCGAGCGTCTGCTCAGCGCTTTGGGGCTGAAAATTTCCGCCGATGGAGCAGGGCAGTGGCGCGTGGAAGTGCCAAGTCATCGCTTCGATATCAGCCTGGAAGTCGACCTGATCGAAGAGCTGGCACGCTTGTACGGTTACAACCGCTTGCCGGTTCGTTATCCGCAAGCGCGTCTGGCGCCGCAAGCCAAGGCCGAAGCGCGCAGCGATTTGCCTGAACTGCGCCGTCTGCTGGTCGCCCGTGGTTATCAGGAAGCGATCACCTACAGCTTCATCGACCCGAAACAGTTCGAGTTGTTTAATCCTGGTGTTGAACCGCTGCTACTGGCCAACCCGATTTCCAATGACATGGCAGCCATGCGTTCCTCGCTGTGGCCAGGCTTGGTCAAGGCGCTTCAGCACAACCTGAACCGTCAGCAGGATCGCGTTCGTTTGTTTGAAAGCGGTCTGCGTTTCGTCGGTCAGCTCGAAGGCTTGAAACAAGAGCCAATGTTGGCGGGTGTGGTGTGCGGTAGCCGTTTGCCGGAAGGCTGGGCGCAGGGTCGCGACGTGGTCGACTTCTTTGACGTCAAAGCTGACGTGGAAGCAGTACTGGGCTTCGCCGGTGCATTGGATGCCTTCACTTTTGTGCCTGGCAAACACCCAGCATTGCATCCGGGGCAAACCGCGCGCATTGAGCGTGAAGGCCGCCTGGTCGGTTTCGTCGGTGCCATTCACCCGGAACTGTCTAAAACCCTGGGGCTGGATCGTCCGGTATTCGTTTTCGAGCTGGTTCTGGCAGAAGTGGCTTCGGGCAAAATGCCCAAATTCCACGAGTTGTCGCGCTTTCCTGAAGTGCGTCGTGACCTGGCACTGATCGCGCACCAGGACGTCGCAGCCGCGGCGGTACTGAACGTAATCCGTGAAAATGCAGGCGAATGGCTGACAGACCTCAGGCTATTTGACGTGTATCAGGGTAAAGGTATTGATCCTGATAGAAAAAGCCTCGCCGTCGGCTTGACCTGGCAGCATCCATCGCGCACTCTTAATGACGATGAGGTGAATTCCACGACTCAAAACATCCTCACCTCGCTCGAACAAAGGTTGAACGCCACGTTAAGGAAGTAGCGCATGGGGGCTTTGACGAAAGCTGAAATGGCGGAACGTCTTTATGAAGAGTTGGGCCTGAACAAGCGGGAGGCCAAGGAATTGGTCGAGCTGTTCTTCGAAGAAATCAGGCACGCTCTTGAAGACAACGAGCAGGTCAAATTGTCGGGTTTCGGCAATTTCGACCTTCGGGACAAACGCCAGCGGCCTGGCCGCAATCCGAAAACCGGTGAAGAAATCCCGATCACGGCTCGCCGCGTGGTCACCTTTCGTCCAGGGCAGAAACTGAAAGCCCGAGTTGAGGCCTATGCTGGAACCAAGTCATAACGACGAACTTCCGCCCATTCCCGGCAAGCGCTACTTCACCATCGGTGAAGTCAGCGAGCTGTGTGCGGTTAAACCTCATGTGCTGCGCTATTGGGAGCAGGAGTTTCCTCAGCTCAACCCCGTCAAACGCCGCGGAAATCGCCGGTATTATCAGCGCCAGGATGTGCTGATGATCCGGCAGATCCGCGCGCTCCTTTA
>DATMUG010000049.1:0-23274 GCA_035563915.1 Pseudomonas sp.
CAGGTGATCACTCGCCGACAAATGTCACAGCTTGGTGACATAACTCGCCCCCTTCGTTACAAGCCCGCCCCGGCCCGTTGTTTAGACTGCCCCTCAGTCATAACAACAAAAAAGGCCCCCCATGCACACCTTCCAACCCGCCTTCAGCAGTTGGCTGAACGCCCCCGCCCATCAGCAATGGCTCGCCACCGAAGGCCTGCGCCTGCTGGCGTTCGCCAGGGCGTCGAAGCTGCCTGAAGGTTTCGGCAATCTCGATGAGCGCGGCCATCTGCCGGCCGATGCGCAAGCCGAAACGATGAACACCGCACGCATGACCCACAGCTTCGCCATGGCCCACATCCAGGGCTTGCCGGGGTTTGCCGAACTGGTGGATCACGGCATACAGGCGCTGCGCGGGCCCTTGCGCGACGCGTTGCACGGCGGCTGGTTCGCGGTCGCCGAACATCGCGACGGCAATACTGGCAAGAACGCCTACCTGCATGCCTTTGTGGCGCTCGCCGCCAGCTCCGCAGTGGTGGCGCAACGGCCCGGTGCGCAAGCCTTGCTCGATGATGCGATCGACATCATCGACAGCTATTTCTGGAGCGAAGAGGAGGGCGCGATGCGCGAATCCTTCAATCGCGACTGGAGTGAAGAAGAGGCTTATCGTGGCGCCAACAGCAACATGCACGCCACCGAAGCCTTCCTCGCCCTGGCCGATGTCACCGATGACCACCGTTGGCTATGCCGCGCCCAGCGTATCGTCGAGCGGGTGATTCATGGTCACGCCGCTGCCAATGGCTATCTGGTGATCGAGCATTTCGACCGCGACTGGCAGCCGCTGCGCGAGTACAACCACGACAATCCGGCCGACGGTTTCCGCCCTTATGGCACCACGCCGGGTCACGGTTTCGAATGGGCGCGATTGGTGTTGCACCTTGAGGCCGCACGGGGGCGGGCCGGCATGCTCACGCCGGGATGGCTGGTCACCGATGCCGAAAAACTCTTCGAGCAAAACTGCCGTCATGGTTGGGACATCGATGGTGCGCCGGGCATCGTCTACACCCTCGACTGGGACAATCGCGCGGTGGTTCGCCATCGCCTGCACTGGACCCATTGCGAAGCCAGCGCTGCCGCCAGCGCCTTGCTCAAGCGCACCGGCGAGGCGCAATACGAGCGCTGGTACCGACTGTTCTGGGAATTCTGTGACCGGCATTTCATCGACCGTTGCGATGGCAGCTGGCACCACGAACTCGATCCATTGAATCGTCCGAGCGCCGACATCTGGGCGGGCAAACCCGACCTCTACCACGCCTGGCAGGCGCTGCTGATCCCGCGCCTGCCCCTGGCGCCGAGCATGGCCACGGCGCTGGGACAGTTGTCCCAGAGCGCTGCCGTGTAACCAGCTGTGTAACCATATGGTGACATTCCCGCGTCCCTTCGTTACCTGCGAAGGGACATCCCCTGTTTAAAATCCTGTGCAGCGCAAGCACCAGACTTGCAACGCATAACAACAAGAAAGGTACTTTTAGATGAAAGCGATTTCTCGCCTCGCTACTGTCATTTCTCTCGCCTCCCTGGTCCCTCTATCCGCGTTCCCGCTCAGCAGCTTTGCCGACGACTCCAAGGGTTCGGTGGAAGTCGTGCACTGGTGGACATCCGGTGGTGAAAAGGCAGCGGTCGATGTCCTCAAGGCTCAGGTCGAAAAAGATGGCTTCACCTGGAAGGACGGCGCAGTCGCCGGTGGTGGCGGATCCACCGCCATGACCGTACTCAAGAGCCGCGCCGTAGCCGGCAACCCGCCGGGCATGGCGCAGATCAAGGGCCCGGACATCCAGGAGTGGGGCAGCACTGGCCTGCTCAGCACCGACACTCTGGCACCTGTCGCCAAGGCGGAAAACTGGGATGGCCTGCTGTCGAAGAAAGTCTCCGACACCGTTAAATACGAAGGCGATTACGTGGCCGTGCCGGTGAACATCCACCGCGTGAACTGGCTGTGGATCAACCCTGAGGTGTTCAAGAAAGCCGGGATCGACAAGGCCCCGACCACCCTCGAAGAATTCTATGCCGCTGGCGACAAGCTCAAGGCCGCAGGCTTCATCGCGCTCGCCCACGGTGGCCAGCCGTGGCAGGACAGCACCGTGTTCGAAGACGTGGTGCTCTCGGTCATGGGCGCCGACGGTTACAAGAAAGCCCTGGTGGACCTCGATCAGAAAACCCTGTCCGGGCCTGAGATGACCAAGGCCTTCACCGAGCTTAAGAAAGTCACCACCTACATGGACCCGAACCGCGCGGGTCGTGACTGGAACATCGCCGCCGCCGACGTGATCAATGGCAAGGCCGGCATGCAGATGATGGGCGACTGGGCCAAGAGTGAATGGACCGCCGCCAAGAAAGTCGCGGGCAAGGACTACCAGTGCGTAGCCTTCCCGGGCACCGACAAAGCCTTCACCTACAACATCGACTCGATGGCCGTGTTCAAGCTCAAGGCCGATCGCAAAGGCGACATCGCCGCGCAGCAAGACCTGGCCAAGGTCGCGCTGGGTACCGACTTCCAGAAAGTGTTCAGCATCAACAAGGGGTCGATCCCGGTCCGCACCGACATGCTCAACGAGATGGACAAGCTCGGCTTCGACGCTTGCGCCCAGACCTCCGCCAAGGACTTCCTGGCGGACGACAAGACTGGCGGCCTGCAACCAAGCATGGCGCACAACATGGCCACCTCCCTGGCCGTGCAGGGCGCGATCTTCGACGTGGTCACCAACTTCATGAACGACAAGGACGCCGACCCGGCCAAGGCCAGCGCGCAATTGGCGTCGGCGGTCAAAGCGGCGCAGTAATCCCTGACACAGCCTGACCCCATGTGGGAGCGGGCTTGCTCGCGAAGGCGGACTGACATTCAACATTGATGTCGTCTGACACACCGCCTTCGCGAGCAAGCCCGCTCCCACAGGAGATCGGCGTTCAGTTCTCACTTCCTCTTCACTGGATTATCCCGATGAGCTCTGTGGCGGTTTTCAGCAAAGCCTCACCGTTCGATGCGCTGCAACGCTGGTTACCCAAGTTGGTACTGGCGCCGAGCATGCTGATCGTGTTGGTTGGCTTCTACGGTTACATCATCTGGACGTTCATTCTGTCCTTCACCAACTCCAGCTTCATGCCGAGCTACAAGTGGGTCGGCCTGCAGCAATACATGCGCCTGATGGATAACGACCGCTGGTGGGTCGCGAGCAAGAACCTCGCGGTCTTCGGTGGCATGTTCATCGGTATCAGCCTGGTGCTGGGGGTGTTTCTTGCCGTGCTGCTGGATCAGCGCATCCGCAAGGAAGGCTTCATCCGCACCATCTACCTGTACCCGATGGCGCTCTCGATGATCGTCACCGGTACCGCGTGGAAATGGCTGCTCAACCCAGGGCTCGGCCTGGACAAGATGCTGCGTGACTGGGGCTGGGAAGGCTTTCGCCTGGACTGGCTGGTGGATCAGGATCGCGTCGTCTACTGCCTGGTGATCGCCGCTGTGTGGCAAGCCTCGGGCTTTGTCATGGCGATGTTCCTGGCCGGCCTGCGCGGTGTCGATCAATCGATCATCCGTGCCGCGCAAGTCGATGGCGCGAGCCTGCCCACCATCTACCTGAAGATCGTGCTGCCGAGCCTGCGCCCGGTGTTCTTCAGCGCCTTCATGATCCTGGCGCACATCGCGATCAAGAGCTTCGACCTGGTGGCGGCGATGACGGCGGGCGGTCCGGGTTACTCGTCCGACCTGCCGGCGATGTTCATGTATTCCTTCACCTTCAGCCGTGGCCAGATGGGCATCGGGTCGGCCAGCGCCATGCTGATGCTTGGCGCCGTGTTGACCATCCTCGTGCCGTATCTGTACTCCGAGCTGCGAGGCAAACGCCATGACTAATCAACTCGGCAAACCGGCGTTGAGCTTCAGCCGCATCGCCATCTACGCCACGCTGTTGCTGGCAGCGGCGGTGTACCTGATCCCGCTGATCGTGATGCTGCTGACCAGCTTCAAATCCCCGGAAGACATTCGCACCGGCAACCTGCTGAGCTGGCCAACCGTGATCGACGGCATTGGCTGGCTGAAGGCCTGGGACGTGGTCGGCGGCTACTTCTGGAACTCGGTGAAAATCACCGTGCCGGCGGTGCTGATCTCGACCTTCATCGGCGCCATGAACGGCTATGTGCTGTCGATGTGGCGCTTCCGTGGTTCGCAACTGTTCTTCGGTCTGTTGCTGTTCGGTTGCTTCCTGCCGTTCCAGACCGTGCTGCTGCCAGCCTCGTTCACCCTCGGCAAGTTCGGCCTGGCCAACACCACCACGGGCCTTGTGCTGGTGCACGTGGTCTACGGCCTGGCGTTCACCACGCTGTTCTTCCGCAACTACTACGTGAGCATTCCGGATGCGCTGGTCAAGGCGGCGCGGCTCGATGGCGCGGGCTTCTTCATGATCTTCTGGAAGATCCTGCTGCCGATGTCGATCCCGATCGTGATGGTCTGCCTGATCTGGCAGTTCACCCAGATCTGGAACGACTTCCTGTTCGGCGTGGTGTTCGCCAGCGGCGACGCCCAGCCAATCACCGTGGCCCTGAACAACCTGGTCAACACCAGCACCGGGGCCAAGGAATACAACGTTGATATGGCCGCCGCGATGATCGCCGGGCTGCCGACACTGCTGGTCTACATATTCGCTGGCAAGTATTTCCTGCGTGGGCTGACGTCCGGCGCGGTCAAGGGGTAGAAACATGGCAACTCTCGAATTACGCAACGTCAACAAGACCTATGGCGCCGGCTTGCCGGACACCCTGAAAAACATCGAGCTGAAGATCAACGACGGGGAGTTTTTGATCCTGGTCGGCCCCTCCGGCTGCGGCAAATCGACCTTGATGAACTGCATCGCGGGCCTTGAAACCATCAGCGGCGGCGCCATCCTGGTGGACGACGCCGACATCAGCGGCATGAGCCCGAAAGATCGCGACATCGCCATGGTGTTCCAGTCCTACGCGCTGTACCCGACCATGAGCGTGCGCGACAACATCGCCTTTGGCCTGAAGATCCGCAAAATGCCCACCGCGGAAATTGACGAAGAAGTCGCTCGCGTGGCCAAGCTGCTGCAGATCGAACACCTGCTCAATCGCAAGCCCGGCCAGCTTTCCGGCGGCCAGCAACAGCGCGTGGCAATGGGGCGTGCCCTGGCGCGTCGGCCAAAGATTTATCTGTTCGACGAACCGCTGTCCAACCTCGACGCCAAGCTGCGGGTCGAGATGCGCACCGAAATGAAACTGATGCACCAGCGCCTGAAAACCACCACGGTCTACGTGACCCACGACCAGATCGAAGCCATGACCCTGGGCGACAAGGTGGCGGTGATGAAGGACGGGATCATCCAGCAATTCGGTACCCCCAAAGACATCTACAACAACCCGGCCAACCTGTTTGTGGCGAGCTTCATCGGCTCGCCGCCGATGAACTTCATCCCGCTGCGTTTGCAGCGCAAGGACGGTCGTCTGCTGGCGCTGCTCGACAGTGGACAGGCGCGCTGCGAACTGCCGCTGGGCATGCAGGACGCCGGTCTCGAAGATCGCGAAGTGATCCTCGGCATGCGTCCGGAACAGATCATTCTGGGCAATGGTGAGGCGAACGGTCTGCCGACGATTCGCGCTGAAGTCCAGGTCACTGAGCCGACCGGGCCCGACACCCTGGTCTTCGTCAACCTCAACGACACCAAGGTCTGCTGCCGCCTCGCGCCGGATGTTGCGCCGGCGGTGGGCGAGACCCTGACTCTGCAATTCGATCCTTCGAAAGTGCTGCTGTTCGACGCCAAGACAGGGGAGCGCCTGGGGGCGGCCGGCCTGCCGAAAGCCGAATCGCACCCTGCCAACGTCACCCAATTCAAAGGCCGTTGAAGATCAAAAAATGTGGGAATGCGGTTGTGTGGGAGCTGGCTTGCCGGCGATGCAAGCGACTCGGTTTGACGCCGAACAGAGGTGATGCCATCGCTGGCAAGCCAGCTCCCACAGAAAGCCCTTTCCACAGGGGGATATGCGATGAGCGGCCTGTCGCTCTTCGCAACTGATGTAACCGCGTTAAACAAAAAAGTTAATAACAATAAGACGAGGATGTAGGGATGAAGAAGAACAACAACGCTCAGCTTGTCTGCCGGTTATCCGCCATTGCGGCGATGATGCTGGCCGGCAGCGTAAACGCAGCTGAAGCGTTCAGCGCCGACTCCGAATGGATGACCGGCGATTGGGGTGGTGAACGGACTCGCCTGCTGGAGCAAGGCATCGACATCAAGATGGACTATGTCGGTGAAGTGGGTGGCAACCTGCACGGCGGTTTCAACGATGACAAGACCGCGCGCTATGCCGACCAGTTCGGCCTCGGCGCGGCGCTGGACCTGCAAAAGCTGCTCGGCTGGGACAACACCCAGGCCAAGATCCAGCTCACCAACCGTAACGGCGAAAACATCTCCAACGACCGCATCGGCGACCCGCGCGCGGGCACCTTGAGTTCCTCCCAGGAAGTCTACGGTCGTGGTCACATGGTCCGTCTGACCCAGCTGTGGATCAAGCATCAGTTCTTCGACAACCAGCTGGACGTCAAGGCCGGTTACTTCGGCGAAGGCGAAGACTTCAACAGCTTCCCGTGCGAATTCCAGAACCTGGCGTTCTGCGGCTCCCAGGTGGGTAACTGGGCCACCAACATCTGGTACAACTGGCCCATCAGCCAGGCGGCGATCCGCGTGAAGTGGAACATCTCGCCGGAGTGGTATGCGCAGATCGGCGCGTACAACCAGAACCCGACACAGCTGGAGCACGGTAACGGCTTCAAGCTCAGCGGCAGTGGCACCGAAGGGACCGTCCTGCCGGTCGAACTGGTCTGGCTGCCTAACCCTGGCAACCTGCCGGGCGAGTACCGTGTCGGTTACTACAAGAGCACGGCCAAGGCCGATGACGTCATTGAAGACGACAACGGCAACGACGCCGCCACCACCGGCAATGCCTACCGCAGCCACAGCAGCAAGCACGGCTACTGGTTTGTGGCACAGCAACAACTCACCAGCCACAACGGCGACGCTTCCCGCGGCTTGAACATCGCCGCCAACGCCACCTTCCACGACAAGGACACCAACATCGTCGACAACTACCAGTCGCTGATGTTCGTGTACAAGGGCCCGTTCGATGCCCGTCCAAAGGATGACGTCGGCATCGGTTTCGCCCGTATCCACGTCAACGATGACGTGAAGAAAAACGCCGAGCTGGTGAACGCCGCCAACGGTGTTTCCGACTACAACGATCCGCTGTTCTCGCCCCTGCGCGAGACCGAGTACAACTACGAACTCAACTACGGCTTCCATGTCACCAACTGGCTGACCGTGCGTCCCAACCTGCAATACATCACTCATCCGGGCGGTGTGGATGAAGTGGATAACGCACTGGTCGCCGGCCTGAAAATTCAGTCGGTGTTCTGACGCCGTTGCGATAAGCTCCTCTCTATGTGCGCATTTTGCGGACAGCCAAGGCTGTCCGCTTTTTTTTGTGTGTGGGGTCTGTGAAGGACCTGTGGCGAGGGAGCTTGCTCCCGCTGGCTGCGAAGCAGCCCCAAAACCAGTCAGCACAGTGTTTCAGGCAAACCGCGTTCACCGGGTTTACGACTGCTTCGCAGCCGGGCGGGAGCAAGCTCCCTCGCCACAAAAAGCACCTGCAAGCTATTGAGTAGATGAGTACATCCATGTTTTTCAGGACCGTGGTTCATGCTTGAGCATCCGCTACAACGCTTCTTCAAATCCTTGCGCGAACGGCCGGTGTTTGCCTGGGAGCGCTATCAGAAGCGCGATGTGTTGGTGATCGATCACCCGTTGTGCCAGGCGGTGTTCAGTCGCCAGGGCGCGCAGCTGTTGCACTTCCAGCCCAAGGATCAGAGGCCGTGGCTGTGGTGTGCGGCGCGCTGGCCTCAGGTGGGCGCCATTCGTGGTGGCGTGCCGGTGTGCTGGCCTTGGTATGGCCGTCACCCGAGCGAAAATGCCTGGCCGTCCCATGGTTGGGCGCGACTGCTCGACTGGAAACTGATCGACAGCAGTAGTGACGATGATGGTGTGCGCCTGCACTGGCAGCTTCAGCTGTGTGACTGGCAGGCGGACCTGCACGCGCATCTGGGCGAAAGCATGGATTTGCGTCTGTGCACCGAGCATCACGACAGCTTGCCTTGCCAGTTGAGCCAGGCTTTGCACGCCTACTGGCGTATTGGCGATGTCGGTGAGGTAGCGCTGTCTGGGCTCGATGGCGTGCAGGGTTACGACCAGTTGAGCCGCGAGTTTTGCCAGCAGGAAGGCGAGTTGCGCGTCGACGGCGGCTGTCAGCGGGTGTTCCAGCATGACGGTGAGTTGCAGCTCAATGATCACGCCTGGCAACGGGCGCTGTGCATCGATACCGGTGACGCGGCCGACACGGTGGTGTGGCATCCGGGGTCGCGGCCGTTGCTGGGGGTGAGCTGGAATGAGATTTCGGAGTTTGTTTGTGTGGAGGCGGCCAGTGGTGGCACTGACAGTCTGTGCCTCAAGCCGGGGGAGCAGGCGCATTTGAGTTTGCAGGCGCGGGTGGGGGCATGATTTTGCGGTGCTGCGGCTGACGCCATCGCGGGCAAGCCCGCTCCCACAGGTTTAGCGGCGGTCACAGGTTTTGTGTTCGGCGCGGTCACTGTGGGAGCGGGCTTGCCCGCGATGAGGCCCGGTCAGGCAATGAAGATGCAGATCAGTTGAACTCGTCACCCACCGGATACCGACTGGCATTCAAGCTCTCCTTGATCTTGCGCAGATGCGGCTGGAAATCCACACCCCGACGCAAGGTCATGCCGGTCGCCAGCACGTCCAGTACGGTCAACTGAATGATCCGCGAGGTCATCGGCATGTAGATGTCGGTGTCCTCCGGCAGCGGAATGTTCAGGCTCAACGTACTGGCCTTGGCCAGCGGTGAATTTTCCGCGGTCAGACCCAGCACCGAAGCGCCGTTTTCCCGGGCGATGCGCGCCACTTCCACCAGCTCGCGGGTGCGGCCGGTGTAGGAAATGATCACGAACAATTCGCCGGTGTGCGCGACCGAAGCAATCATGCGTTGCATCAGCACGTCGGCGTGGGCGGTCACGGCCAGGTTGAAGCGGAAGAACTTGTGTTGCGCGTCCAGCGCCACCGGGGCCGACGCGCCGAGGCCGAAGAAGTGGATCTGCCGGGCCTGGATCAACAGGTCGACGGCACGGCTGATCAGGCTCGGGTCCAGGGCCTGCAAGGCGCTGTCCAGGGAGGCGATGGCGCTACCAAAAATCTTCTTGGTATAGGCTTCGGGATTGTCGTCGGCTTCCACTGCGCGACTGACATACGCCGCGCCGCTGGCCAGGCTCTGGGCCAGTTGCAGCTTGAGTTCGGGGTAGCCGCTGACGCCGAAGGAACGGCAGAAACGGTTGACCGTCGGTTCACTGACCGAAGCGGCCTGGGCGAGGGCGGCGATGCTGAAGCGAGTGGCCTGCTGCGGATTGAGCAGGATCACCTCGGCGACTTTGCGTTCGGCCTTGTTCAGCTCTTCAAGGCGATTCTGGATCTGCTCCAGTAAATTTCGCACGCGGTCCATATAAGTATCCTTAACACCTGCGCTGATCAGCGCGCGGCTCATGCAAAAAGGGCCTTTGGTGAGGCCCGTAACGGTGGCCTATCCTACTGTTGGCTCCGACCGACCACCATACAGAATCTGTATTTTGCGAAAATGTTGTGGTTATTACTACATTTTCCCTTGAGTGATGCCTTGAAAAAAGGTATTTGTAGCTTAACTTGATAAAAGAACAAACATCATGCTCTCGATTACGGTTGAACCGTGCACATTCGCCTTGTTCGGCGCCTTGGGCGATCTGGCCCTGCGCAAGCTGTTTCCAGCCCTCTATCAACTCGATGGTACGGGCCTCCTGCATGAGGACACACGCATCATCGCGCTCGCCCGTGAGCCTGGCAGCGAGCAGGAGCACCTGACGTTCATCGCTTGCGAGCTGCGCCGCTACGTCGGTGCCAAGGAGCTGGATGAAGCCGTGGTCGAGCGCTTCCTCGCGCGCCTGAGCTATCTGCATGTCGACTTCCTCAAGTCCGAAGACTATGTGGCCCTGGCTGAGCAGGCCGGCAGCGCACAACGGATGATTGCCTATTTCGCCACGCCGGCTGCGGTGTACGGCGCGATCTGCGAGAACCTGGCGAAGGTTGGCCTTGCGGAAAAAACCCGTGTGGTGCTGGAAAAGCCCATCGGTTCGGATTTGGAATCCTCGCGCAAGGTCAACGATGCCGTGGCGCAGTTCTTCCCCGAGAACCGCACCTATCGCATCGACCATTACCTGGGCAAGGAAACGGTGCAGAACCTGATCGCCCTGCGTTTCGCCAACAGCCTGTTCGAAACCCAGTGGAACCAGAACTACATCTCCCACGTGGAAATCACCGTGGCCGAGAAGGTCGGTATCGAAGGCCGTTGGGGCTACTTCGACAAGGCCGGCCAGCTGCGGGACATGATCCAGAACCACCTGCTGCAACTGCTCTGCCTGATCGCCATGGACCCGCCGGCCGACCTGTCCGCCGACAGCATTCGCGACGAAAAGGTCAAGGTCCTCAAGGCGCTGGCGCCGATCAGTCCGGAGGGACTGACCACCCAGGTAGTGCGCGGCCAGTACATCGCCGGCTACAGCGAAGGCAAAGCAGTGCCGGGCTACCTGGAAGAACCCAACTCCAACACCCAGAGCGATACCGAGACCTTCGTCGCCCTGCGTGCCGACATTCGCAACTGGCGCTGGGCCGGCGTGCCGTTTTACCTGCGTACCGGCAAGCGCATGCCGCAGAAGCTGTCGCAGATCGTCATCCACTTCAAGGAACCGTCGCACTACATCTTCGCGCCCGAGCAGCGCCTGCAAATCAGCAACAAGCTGATTATCCGCCTGCAACCGGACGAAGGCATTTCCTTGCGCGTGATGACCAAGGATCAAGGCCTGGACAAGGGCATGCAGCTGCGCAGCGGTCCGTTGCAACTGAATTTTTCCGACACCTGGAGCAGCACACGGATTCCCGATGCCTACGAACGGTTGTTGCTGGAAGTGATGCGCGGCAATCAGAACCTGTTTGTCCGTAAAGATGAAATCGAAGCCGCGTGGAAGTGGTGTGACCAGTTGATCGCCGGGTGGAAAAAATCCGGTGATGCGCCCAAGCCGTACGCGGCCGGGTCCTGGGGGCCGATGAGCTCCATTGCACTGATCACGCGGGACGGGAGGTCGTGGTATGGCGATATCTGATTTGAAACTGCCTCAGGGGGTCAGTGCCCATTCGTTCAAGAGCGCGGCGCTGTTGGCCGAGGGGCTGGCGCTGAACGTGGCCAAGCAACTGAGCGACGCAATCGACGCCCAGGGCACCGCGACCCTGGTGGTGTCCGGTGGCCGCAGTCCGGTGGCGTTTTTCCAGCACCTGGCCAAGCAGTCGCTGGACTGGTCGAACGTGGTGGTCAGCCTGGCCGACGAGCGTTGGGTGCCGGTGGAACACGCCGACAGCAACGCCGGTCTGCTCAAGAAATACCTGCTGCAAGGGCCGGCGGCCAAGGCGCAGTTCTTGAGCCTGTACAGCGCCAGCGCCAACCTCGAACAGGCGGCCGAGCAAGCCGATCGCCTGCTTTGCGAATTGCCGGCGATCGACGTGCTGGTGCTGGGCATGGGCGATGACGGCCACACCGCATCACTGTTCCCCAACAGCCCGAACCTGACCGAGGCCTTGCAGGCCGATGGCGTTCGTCGCTGCTACCCGATGCTGGCGCCCACAGTGCCGCATCAGCGCCTGACCATGAGTCGCGCGCTGCTGGCTTCGGCCAAATACAAAGTCCTGTCGATTTCCGGTCAGTCCAAGCTGACCACCCTGAGTTTCGCGCTGGCCGGTGACAACGTCGCCGAACTGCCGATTCGCGCATTTCTGCAACCCACGTTAGAGATTTATTGGTGCCCATGAGCCAAGGAACAGCCGCTATGACAAATCCATCCCCGACCGTTTCCATGGCGGATAAAGTTGCCCTGATCGACAGTCTCTGCGCCAAGGCGCGGATCCTGCCGGTGATCACCATCGCCCGTGAGCAGGATGTCCTGCCGCTGGCCGATGCCCTCGCGGCCGGTGGCCTGACCGCCCTGGAAGTGACCCTGCGTTCGCAGTTCGGCCTCAAGGCCATCCAGATCCTGCGCGAACAGCGTCCGGAACTGGTGACCGGCGCCGGTACCGTGCTCGATCGGCACATGCTGGCGGCCGCCGAAGCGGCCGGTTCGCAGTTCATCGTCACCCCGGGCATTACCCGCGACCTGCTGCAAGCCAGCGTCGAGAGCCCGATCCCGCTGTTACCGGGCATCAGCAACGCCTCGGGCATCATGGAAGGCTATGAACTGGGTTACCGCCGCTTCAAGCTGTTCCCCGCTGAAGTCAGCGGCGGCGTCGCGGCCATCAAGGCCCTGGGCGGACCGTTTGGCGAAGTGAAATTCTGCCCGACCGGCGGCGTGGGTCCTGCCAACATCAAGAGCTACATGGCGCTGAAAAACGTCATGTGCGTGGGCGGTAGCTGGATGCTTGATCCTGAGTGGGTCAAGAACGGCGACTGGACCCGCATTCAGGAATGCACCGCCGAGGCTCTGGCGCTGCTGGACTGATTCGCTTCACCCTACACGTAGTTGTGTGCTTTACGGCTTTAACGGTGCGCTTGGTCGGTGCGCCGTTTTTTTTTGCCTGCGAAAAATGTAGGAACACCGTCCCCTGTGGGAGCGGGCTTGCCCGCGAAGAGGCCGGTACATTCAACATCAACGTTGACTGAATTGACGCCTTCGCGGGCAAACCCGCTCCCACAGTGATCAGCTCAGTTCTTTAAGGGCTGCGGTCAATTGCTTCATATGTTCGGCCGTGGTGGTCAATCCAGGAGTGATACGGATGCACGGCCCACACGCCGCGCCGGTGCGTACCACGGTGAACAGGTTGTAGTCCTTGAGCAGCCTCTCAACCATCGCTTGTTGATCGGTCTGAGTGGTAAAGCGCATCGAGGTGATGCCGCAATACAGGCGTGGATCATCCGGGGTCAGGACTTCGATGCCCGGCAGTTCGCGCACTTCGCGCACCCACAGGTTGCGCAGGTAGTTCAGCCGCGAACCCTTGGCCGCGGCACCGCCCATGGCCTTATGTTCTTCGAGCACCAGCGGCAAGGTCAGCAGGGCGGGGATGTTGGGTGTGCTGTACGGCGTGCGGGCGCGAATGTCGGTGATCGGGAAATGCATTTCACCCATGTCCGGATCGATGTCGGCCAGCCGCTCGGGCGCGATGTAGACGAAGCCCAGAGTCAGCGGTGCACCAATCCACTTGTGCAGGTTGTAGGCGGCGAATTCGATACCCAGCTCATTAAGGTCGAACTCCAACTGGCCCAGGGCATGGGCGCCGTCGAGGATCACATCGATGCCATGTTCCTTGGCCGCAGCGACAATCGCCTGTACTGGCATCACCAGCCCGGTGCGATGGGTGACATGGGTCAGGGCCATCAGTTTCAGGCGTGGATGGCGGGCGAAGGTGTCTCGATAAGCGTCCACCAGACTGTCGAAGCTGGCGGGGTGGCGGTGTTCGATCTCGATCACCTCGACGCCTCGATGTTTTGCAAGCCAACGCATCGCACCCTTGACGGTGTCGTATTCCAGATCGCAGATCAGCACCTGATCGCCCGGTTGCAGGCGATTGTAGTTGCGGATCAGCGACTGCAAACCGTCCGAGGCGTTGCGGGTGAGGGCAACCGCCTCGGCGGGCATGCCGATCAGTTGGGCCACTTGCGCGCTGATCTTCACGCTGTCGCCCTGCTCGAATCGCTGGCGCACCTGTACCGAATTGCCGCGGTTGATCAGTTCGATGTTGCGCTGGTATTCCTCCACCACCGTGCGCGACATGCGCCCAAAGTAACCGTTTTCCAGGTTGATCGGGCCAGGTTGCAGATCGTAACGGTCGGCGAAGGTTTGCCAGAAGGCTTCATCACGGGCGCGGCGGGTATTGTCGGGCATGGGCTACTCAGGCAGAGGGCGTTCCGGTGGAGAGTATTCAGGTGCAGAGCATTCAGTGACGAGGGGCGGGCTTGCCGTGTTTGGCACGCAACGGTTCGAGCAGTTCGGACAAGCCGTTGTGATCGATCTCATGCATCAGCGCCAGCAGGCCACCCAGTTCGCCATGGGGAAACCCTTCACGGGCGAACCAGTTCAGGTAGGGCCCTGGCAAGTCCGCGATGATCCGCCCCTTGTATTTGCCGAAGGGCATTTGGCGGGTGATCAGAAGCTCGAGTTTTTCAGGGTTCATCACTCAGTCATCCTGATGGCTGTGAGTCGGAAAAATACAGGCATTCTGCATGCAGGCCAATTGACAGATCATGCAAATAAAACGGATACAGATTGTTAGTGTTTATATAAATTATTGAAATTTAAGAGTTTATTTGAAGATTCCAAGCTGGCATGCAGGCTGCACTGCTTATTGCACCTTTCATCAACGCAAGGAATTGAAAAATGACCGACATGAATAAAGAAGCGATTTCTGTACTCAACGACCTGATTGAAACCAGTAAGGACGGTCAGGAAGGGTTCAAGACTTGCGCTGAAGACATCAAGCACCCTGAACTTAAAACCCTGTTCGTACAACGTTCGGCCGATTGCGCTTCGGCCGCCGCCGAACTGCAAAGCGCTGTTCGTTCGATGGGGGGCGATCCTGAGACTTCCACCAGTGTCAGCGGCGATCTGCACCGTCGTTGGGTCGACGTGAAGTCGATGTTCACCGGCAAGGATGAAGAGGCTGTGCTGAACGAGGCCGAGCGCGGTGAAGACCATGCCATGAAGGCTTATCGCGAAGCCATGGAGAAAATCAACAAGCACAACCTGGTGGGTATTCGTGATCTGGTAGAACGTCAGTATCACGGCGTGCAACGCAACCACGATCAGGTGAAAGCCCTGCGTAATCAGGCACGTGCTCGTTCGTAAGCACCCGTAACACCTGTGGGAGCGGGCTTGCTCGCGAAAGCGGTAGTTCAGTCGACATCAGTGTTGCCTGACACACCGCTTTCGCGAGCAAGCCCGCTCCCACATTTTTTTTGCGAAGAATCAGCCGATGCTGATCGCTGGCAGTTCGGTCAGGGTCACGGATTGCTGTTTACGCGGCGCCAGAATTTCCGCCTCGCCATCCACCACCAGCTCATCGCGCTGGTTGAACACGCGGGTGGCAATGCGCACGCGGAACTTCGGCATTTTTTCGAGAATTTCCAGGCGCACGGTCAGTGTGTCGCCGATCTTCACCGGCTTCTGAAAGCTCATCGTCTGTCCGATGTAGATGGTGCCCGGCCCGGGCAACTCGCAGGCCACCGCGGCACTGATCAGCGCACCGCTGAACATGCCGTGGGCAATGCGTTCCTTGAACATGGTGCCGGCGGCATATTCGGCGTCCAGGTGCACCGGGTTGTGGTCACCCGACATCGCGGCGAACAACTGAATATCGCGCTCTTCGACGGTCTTGCTGAAGCTGGCGGTCTGGCCGACTTCGAGGGCTTCGTAAGGGGTGTTGGTAACCTGGGTCATGGGTCGGAATTCCTGTGACGAATAAAAAGATTCGCAAAAAACTATTCGGTTCGATGTGGCCGGGGGTTGCTCAACGTCTGCTGGATCCAGGCCAGCACATCGGCGGTCACTTCATCGCGGTTGGTTTCATTGAACAGTTCGTGCCGGGCCTGCGGATAAACGGTCAGTTGCAGGTTCTGGCTGCCGGCCTCGCGCAAGGCGCCGGCCAGATCTTTCAGACGCTTGCCTTCACTCACCGGATCACATTCACCACCGATGACCAGTAAGGGCAGGCCCGGGTCGATCTGGGCGAGATTGGACGTTTTGCTGATTTGCTGCAACCCGCCGAGCAGATCGATCCACAGCTGATTGGTGCAGCGAAAGCCGCAGAGCGGGTCGTTGGCGTACAGATCGACCTCCGCCGGATCGCGGCTGAGCCAGTCGAAAGCCGTTCGCGCGGGCTTGAATTGCTTATTGAATGAACCGAACGACAACCATTCGATCAGCGCGCTGCGCCCCTTGGGGCCCTGGCGCAGGCGTTCGAAACGGGCGATCTGGCGAGCCGCGCGATAGAGCGCCACGGGCTGGAAGTTCGAGCCGCTGAGCACGGCGCCATGCAGGCTGGCGCTGTGATGCAACAGATAAGCCTGGGCGATGTAGCTGCCCATGCTGTGCCCCAGCAGTACGATCGGCGCGCCGGGGTGCTGCTGGCCGATGTGCTGATTGAGGCACGCCAGGTCACCGACCACTTTGGCCCAACCTTCTTTATCGGCGAAATGACCGAGGGTCCCGTTTTCGGCAGTTTTGCCATGCCCGCGCAGATCCGGCGCGTACACGCCAATGCCTTGATCGCAGAATTTCTCCGCGAGGCGCCCATAGCGACCGCTGTGTTCCGCCATGCCATGCGCCAGCAGAATCACGGCCCTGGGATTGCCCTCGGGCAGCCACTGGTTGACGAAAAGGCGCTGGCGGTCACTGGTGGTCAGCCAGAACGTGTCGTGGATCATCGCGATTCCTTTGCATGGGGTTTCAGGGTGAAAAACACACAGGTGCACTGTATAGCGCATCCTTTGCCTAGTGTCTGATCAGGCTGCGTCGCGGCAGCAAGATTCACGGTGTCTATGACACCCGTGCGCATATTTGCCTGATTCGCCATAGCTGCTAGTGTCGATGAAGCTCCGCTTTCCTGCGTTTCGAGAAACCATGAGAAATGACAGAAAAGCGGCCCGGATCGGCTCAGGTAAAGAGGACAAGAACAATGCAACCTGATTTCTGGAATGACAAACGCCCGGCCGGCGTGCCACTGGACATTGATGTCGCTGAGTACAAGTCGGTCATCGAGGTGTTCGAGCGTTCCTGCAAGAAGTTTGCTGATCGCCCGGCGTTCAGCAACATGGGTGTGACCCTGACCTACGCCCAGCTGGAGCGCTACAGCGCGGCGTTCGCCGGTTACCTGCAAGCGCACACCGATCTGGTGCCGGGGGATCGCATTGCGGTGCAGATGCCCAACGTCCTGCAATACCCGATTGCCGTGTTCGGTGCCTTGCGCGCCGGGCTGATCGTGGTCAACACCAACCCGCTGTACACCGCGCGGGAGATGCGCCACCAGTTCAAGGATTCCGGCGCCCGGGCGCTGGTGTACCTGAACATGTTCGGGCAGAAGGTCCAGGAAGTGCTGGCCGACACCGATATCCAATACCTGATCGAAGCCAGAATGGGCGACATGATGCCCACCGCCAAGGGCTGGCTGGTCAACACCCTGGTGAGCAAGGTCAAGAAAATGGTCCCGGCTTACGCCTTGCCTCAGGCGATTTCCTTCAAAAGTACATTGGGACTGGGCAAAGGCCAGCCGATCAAACCGCTCAAAGCCGGCCTCAACGACATCGCCGTGCTGCAATACACCGGTGGCACTACTGGCTTGGCCAAGGGCGCGATGCTGACCCATGGCAATCTGGTTGCGAACATGCAGCAGGCGCGGGCCTGCCTCAGTCAGCGTGGCAAGGATGGCCAACCGCTGCTGCGCGAAGGGCAGGAGATCATGATCGCGCCGCTGCCGCTGTACCACATCTATGCCTTCACGGCCAACTGCATGTGCATGATGGTGACCGGCAACCACAACGTCCTGATCACCAATCCGAGGGACATTGGCGGCTTTATCAAGGAGCTGAAAAACTGGCGGTTCTCGGCGCTGCTGGGGCTGAACACACTGTTCGTGGCGCTGATGGATCACCCGGAGTTCAAGAACCTGGACTTCTCCAGCCTCAAGCTCACCAACTCCGGCGGCACCGCGCTGGTCAAGGCCACCGCCGAGCGCTGGGAGCAGTTGACCGGATGTCGCATCACCGAAGGCTACGGCCTGACCGAAACCTCGCCAGTGGCCTGCACCAACCCCTATGGCGACCAATCGCGCATTGGCACGGTCGGCTTGCCGGTACCGGGCACCACGCTCAAGGTCATCAACGATGAAGGTGTCGAGCAGCCACTGGGCGAGCGCGGCGAGCTGTGCATCAAGGGCCCGCAGATCATGAAGGGCTACTGGCAGAAACCCGAGGCGACCAACGAAGTGCTGGATGCCGAGGGCTGGTTCAAGTCTGGCGACATTGCGGTGATCGATCCGGATGGTTTTGTGCGAATCGTCGACCGCAAGAAGGACATGATCATCGTCTCGGGCTTCAACGTGTACCCGAACGAAATCGAAGACGTGGTCATGGCCCACCCGAAAGTCGCCAACTGCGCGGTCATCGGTGTACCCGACGAGCGTTCGGGTGAGGCGGTGAAGCTGTTTGTGGTGGCCCGTGAGGCGGGGGTGAGCCTTGAAGAACTCAAGGCTTACTGCAAGGAAAACTTCACCGCGTACAAAGTGCCCAAGCACATCGTATTGCGTGAGTCGTTGCCGATGACCCCGGTGGGCAAGATTTTGCGGCGGGAGTTGCGGGATATCGCCTGATCGGTGAATGGCCGCGCTTCGCGCGGATCCCTGTAGGAGCGAGCTTGCTCGCGATGGACGTCAACGATAACGCGCCCTGTCTGGATGATCGCGTTGTCTGATCGTTTTTCGCGAGCAAGCTCGCTCCTACAGTTTTAGAGGCCACGATTTACGGGGCTTTCAGCGACATATAGGTTCTTTGCTCTAAAATGACCGCTTGTCATTCTTGAGTCACAAATGTGACCGTAGAGGCCGCTTTTGGCTCTGGTCGACCCTATTCAAAGCTGCTACTCTCGGCGCGCTTTGTGACTTCTCGGCCTGGAAAATGCCAGACTCACGTATAAACAAACACCAATAATAATCGCATCAAATGCGGTGCTGAATTCGCGTTGCTGAGGAGTGGGCTTCCATGAACGAAGACTTTTGGAAGGATAAGTACCCAGCTGGAATTGCTGCCGACATCAATCCAGACGAGTACCCGAATATTCAGGCAGTGTTGAAGCAATCCTGCCAACGCTTCGCCAACAAACCGGCGTTCAGCAACCTGGGCAAGACCATCACTTACGGTGAGCTGTATGAATTGTCCGGTGCCTTTGCCGCGTACCTGCAACAGCATACCGATTTGAAGCCGGGCGATCGAATCGCCGTGCAACTGCCCAACGTCCTGCAGTACCCGGTGGCCGTCTTCGGCGCGATCCGGGCCGGACTGATCGTGGTCAACACCAACCCGCTGTACACCGCACGGGAAATGGAGCACCAGTTCAATGACTCCGGCGCCAAGGCCCTGGTGTGCCTGGCCAACATGGCGCACATGGCGGAAACCGTCGTGCCGAAAACCGGCGTCAAGCATGTCATCGTCACTGAAGTGGCGGACTTGCTGCCACCGCTCAAGCGCCTGCTGATCAACAGCGTGATCAAGTACGTGAAGAAGATGGTGCCGGCCTATCACCTGCCCAAGGCCATCAAGTTCAACGACGTCCTGAGCAAGGGCCAGGGCCAGCCAGTGACCGAGGCCAATCCGGCCAGTGGCGATGTGGCCGTGCTGCAATACACAGGCGGCACCACCGGCGTCGCCAAGGGCGCGATGCTGACCCACCGCAACCTGGTGGCCAACATGCTGCAATGCAAGGCGCTGATGGGCTCCAACCTCAATGAGGGCTGCGAGATCCTGATCACGCCGCTGCCGCTGTACCACATCTATGCCTTCACCTTTCATTGCATGGCGATGATGCTGATCGGCAACCACAACATCCTGATCAGCAACCCGCGGGACTTGCCGGCGATGGTCAAGGAACTGTCGAAGTGGAAGTTCAGCGGTTTCGTGGGCCTTAACACCCTGTTCGTGGCCCTGTGCAACAACGAAGGTTTCCGCAAGCTGGATTTCTCCGCACTCAAAGTCACCCTGTCCGGCGGCATGGCCCTGCAACTGGCCGCTGCCGAGCGCTGGAAAGAGGTGACCGGTTGCGCCATCTGCGAAGGTTACGGCATGACCGAAACCAGCCCGGTGGCCACGGTGAACCCGATCCAGCACATCCAGGTCGGCACCATCGGCATTCCGGTGCCGTCGACCCTGTGCAAAATCGTCAACGATGCCGGTGCCGAGCAACCGATGGGCGAAATCGGTGAGCTGTGTGTGAAAGGACCGCAGGTCATGAAGGGCTACTGGCAGCGCCAGGAAGCCACCGATGAAATCCTCGACAGCGAAGGCTGGTTGAAGACCGGCGACATTGCCCTGATCCAGCCTGATGGCTACATGCGCATTGTCGATCGCAAGAAAGACATGATTCTGGTCTCGGGTTTCAACGTGTACCCCAACGAGCTGGAAGACGTGCTGGCGACCCTGCCGGGTGTGCTGCAATGCGCGGCCATCGGCGTGCCGGACGAGAAGTCGGGCGAGGCGATCAAGATTTTCATCGTTGCCAAGCCTGGCGTGACCCTGACCAAGGAACAGGTGATGGAGCACATGCGCGCCAACGTCACCGGTTACAAGGTTCCACGCGCCGTGGAGTTCCGCGATGCGCTGCCGACCACCAACGTCGGCAAGATCCTGCGGCGCGAGTTGCGCGATGAAGAGTTGAAGAAGATCAACGCGAAGAAAGCGACCGCGTAACAGCAAAAAGCCCCGCAGATGCGGGGCTTTTTGTTGAAGATCGATATTGCGCCTTTGTGGCGAGGGAGCTTGCTCCCGCTCGGCTGCGAAACAGCCGCAAACCCGGTAAGCCCGGTATGCCTGACGAAACGCGGAGGCAGGTTTTGGGGCCGCTTCGCAGCCCAGCGGGAGCAAGCTCCCTCGCCACAGGGTTTGGGGTACTTCTTTACTGCCGGAACGGCGCGAAGTTGACGTTGGTGCCCGCCGGCCGCATGTCCTGCAGCCAAGAGTCCTTGTCGGCGCTCAGTTCCAGGCTCAGGGCTGCCTTGCGCTTGCCCTGGTTGCGCACTACCAGGCCTTCGAGCTTTTCACGCAGGAACACCGTCGGCACTTTCAGGTGCAACAGCTCATCGGTGGCCGGGGTGTGCATCAGCAGGTGAATCCACTCGTACTGACCGACGGCCAGGCGCGACACCGGGATGTCGAACCACCAGATGTTGCGGTTGCGGTTCAATTCGGTGAAATGGCAGTTGTTCACGCCAAGCACGGCACCGCCAAGTTCTTGGTTTCTGCGGGCAATGGCCTGTTTTTTATCGAGTTTCATAACATTCCTGCGGGTGTTGGATCTTCAGCGTCAAGGCGCCGATACGTGGCGCATTCTCGGGGGTTGGTGGGCAAACATAAAGCCCAACCTGCTCTGAACGATGAAATGTCGCACTGAAAATAAATGAAACCCCCCGCAAACGCCCCCGGTCAACCTTGTGTAACTACTTTTCTCATCAAGATGTTCACAGGAGAAACACCATGAGCAGCACTGGCGATAAAGTGAAAGGCATGGCCAACGAAGCAGCCGGCAACATCAAGCAAGGCGTCGGCAAGGCCACCGGTAACGACAAGATGCGCGCCGAAGGCGTGATGCAGGAAAAGAAAGGCGAGGCCCAGCAAGCGGTGGGCAAGGCCAAGGATGCTTTGAAAAAAGGTATCGACAAGGCTTGATCGGCCTTTGACGAATAACAGGAACGGCCATCCACGGATGGCCGTTTTTGTGTCAGCCTGAACTTGAGTGGCGAAATTGTTTCAAAGTCGCCAGTTAGGCTACTTTGATGAAAGAAAACAACCTCTGAGTCGCCACGACTTCCCCCAAAATCCTGAATGCGGCGAATGGAGACGCGAATGATTTTCCCGGACATGAGAGGCCTGCCCTTGCACCGTGTGATGATGCGCACGGTCACCGAGTTCGTCGACGACGAGATGTCGACCTATGCCTCGGCGCTGGCCTATCAAATGCTGTTTTCGCTGTTTCCCTTCATTCTGTTTTTGATCGCCCTGATCGGCTTCCTGCACCTGCCGGACTTCTTCTCCTGGCTGCGCCTGCAATCGGAACTGGTGTTGCCGCCCCAGGCGCTGGAACAGGTCAACCCCGTGATCGACCAGCTCCAGCAATCCAAGGGTGGCTTGCTCTCGGTAGGTATCGTGATTGCGCTGTGGACCGCCTCGGCCGGTGTGCGGCTGATGATGAGCGCGATGAACGCCGCCTACGACGTGGTCGAAGGGCGCCCGGTGTGGAAGCGTTTCCCGCTGTCGATCATCTATACGGTGGGCATTGCCGGCATGCTGTTGATCGCCGCTGCGCTGATGGTGCTCGGGCCGCAAGTGATGAGCTGGATCGCCGAGCAGGTCGGCCTCGAATACTTCATCGTCACCCTGTGGTCCATTGCCCGCTGGCCGGCGATCGTGATTCTGCTGATGGTCGCTGTGGCGTTGATCTACTACGTGATGCCCGACGTTAAACAGGAGTTCCGTTTCATCACCCCGGGCTCGGTGCTGGCAGTGGTGGTGTGGATCATCGCATCCCTGGGATTTGGTCTGTACGTCAAGGAGTTCGCCAACTACAACGCCATGTATGGCAGTATCGGCGCGATCATCGTGCTGCTTTTGTATTTCTACATTTCCGCTGCGGTGCTGTTGCTCGGGGCGGAGATGAATGCAGTGATCGAGCATATGTCCCGCGAGGGCAAGGACCCTGGGGAAAAAGTCCCTGGCGAGCTCGGCCCCGTCCACCACGAGAAACACCACGTGTCCGGCCTGGGCCGCGATCACTCGGTGAAACCACCCACTGACGAAGTCATCAAATGATCCGTGAAATCCTGAAAATGGGCGATGAACGCCTGCTGCGCATTGCCCCGCCGGTGCCGGCCGAAATGTTCGACAGCCCCGAGCTGTGGCAACTGATCGACGACATGTTCCAGACCATGGAAAGCGTCGGCGGCGTCGGTCTGGCGGCGCCGCAGATCGGAGTCGACCTGCAACTGGTGATCTTCGGTTTTGAACACAGCGAGCGATATCCGGATGCCGAAGCGGTGCCGCAGACGATTCTGATCAACCCGCTGATCACGCCCTTGAGTCCGCTGAAGGAAGAGGGATTCGAAGGCTGCCTGTCGGTGCCGGGCATGCGCGGCGCGGTGGATCGCTATCAACAGATCCGTTACGAAGGTGTCGACCCCAGGGGCGAGCCGATTGTGCGGATCGCTTCGGGGTTCCATGCGCGGGTGGTGCAACACGAATGCGATCACCTGATCGGCCGCTTGTATCCGTCGCGGATCACCGATTTCAGCAAATTTGGGTTTACCGAGGTGATGTTTCCCGACCTTGATCCGAATGCGGATGACTGAA
>DATMUG010000050.1:0-3057 GCA_035563915.1 Pseudomonas sp.
GTGGCTCAAGCGGCCGATGGCGCGAAACACCTCCTGCATCGCCGGCGCTTCGCCGATGATTTCCGGGGTGCGGGTCAGCGCGGGTACCACTTCCAGGCCTTGCTGTTCCTGCGCATGCTGATTGGCGCGCTTGACCAGCGATACCGCCTCGTCAACGTCGAACGGCTTGGGCAGGTACTCGAACGCGCCGCCCTGATAGGAGGCGACGGCGCTGTCCAGATCGGAGTGAGCGGTCATGATGATGACCGGCAGCCGTGGGTGCTGTTCGCGAATCCGCGCCAGCAGATCCAGGCCACTGGCGCCCGGCATGCGGATATCGGAAATGATCACGTCCGGCTGCTGCCGGGCGAGACGACTCATCACGCCATCGGCGCTGTCGAAGCTCTGGGTGGTCATGCCTTCCTGCTGCAAGGCTTTTTCCAGGACCCAACGGATAGAACGGTCGTCATCGACGATCCACACGGTTTCACTACGGCTCATGTCGATGTGGCTCCTTGTTCCAGTGGCAGAAAGATCGAGAAGGTGGTGTGGCCGGTGTGGCTTTCACACTCGATCAGGCCCTGGTGCTGGCTGATGATGTTCTGGGTAATGGCCAGGCCCAACCCGGTACCGTCCGGGCGACCGCTGACCATGGGGAAGAAGATGGTTTCCTGCAGTTCCGCGGGAATGCCCGGACCGTTGTCGATGATTTCGATCTTGGTCACCAGGCGATGGCGCACGTGGCCGATGGTGAATTGGCGCATGGTGCGAGTGCGCAGGGTGATCCGGCCCAGGCGCAGTTCGTTCTGGCTGCTGATGGCCTGCATCGCGTTGCGCACGATGTTCAGCACGGCCTGGATCATCTGCTCGCGATCGATCAAGACGTCGGGAATGCTCGGGTCGTAGTCGCGCACCAAAGTGATGCAGCCCTGGCTTTCGGCCTCGACCAGCTGACAGACGCGCTCCAGTACTTCGTGGACGTTACACAGGGCAAGCGACGGCAGCTTGTTGGAGCCGAGCATGCGATCCACCAGATTGCGCAGGCGGTCGGCCTCCTCAATGATGACGTTGGTGTAGTCGCGCAGGCTTTCTTCCGGCAGCTCGCGGGCCAGCAGCTGTGCCGCGCCGCGAATTCCGCCCAGCGGGTTCTTGATTTCATGGGCCAGGCCGCGCACCAGCATCTTGCTGGTTTCCTGCTTGGACAACTGCGCCTCTTCCTTGGTGATCCGCAGCAGGCGATCACGAGGGTGGACTTCGAGCAGCAGCATCGTGTCGCCGCCACTCAGGATCGGCGTGACTGCGTAATCGACCGTCAGGGTCTGGCCGGTGAGTGCCGTGAGCATGGCTTCGCGCTTGGTGAACGGGTGGGCCTGCTGGACCGCCTGGCGCAACGAATTCAGGGCTTCGGTGGATTCAGTAAACAGTTCGCTGATGAATTGGCCATGGCTGCGCTGGCCGCTGATGGCCAGGAGCATTTCCGCTGCCGGGTTCATGTACTCGAGGCGCAGCTCGGCGTCGAGCAGGATCGTCGCCGTGGTGAGGTTGTCGAGCAGCAAGCGGTGTAGTGCGTCACTGATGGTCATTCAGGACCTCTTTTGGCGCATGAATAAAAAGCCGATACGAGCAAACTGCAAGAACCAAACCAAGGCTCCGAAAAGAAGCGCGCGGCCGCTAAAACAGGCGTTTGACGCTCGATTGCGTGGCGCTGTGCCGGCTTTTGCGGGTCGTTTCGAACCAAAATGGGTTGCAACGACAAAACGCTGCAACTATTCGCACCAATATAGTGCGCAAACCTGAGCAGGGTTAGAAGAAGCGCAAAAAAGGATTTTTTTCTTCAGCAGGTTTGTCGGCGAGCGGGCATTCCGGACGCTGGCCGAAGTCTTCGAGGGTGCAGGGTTTGACCTTGCGTTTTTGCGCCAGCGACATGCGCAGCATGTGCATCGGCTGATTGGCCGTGCGCTCGACGATCCGGCCTTGCTCGTCGAGGATTTCCACGGACAGTTGATGGGTACCACGGTCCACATTGCTCAGCGGGAAAACCGGGCTCAAGCCAGGCTCGGCAGTGGGTTGGCCGTCGAGCAGTAAACGATAACGGTGACCTCGTTGCAGACCTGGCTCGCTGGTCACGCTGACAATGATTTCCCCGGCGGTGCTGCGCACGGTGGCATCCGGTTCCGGCACCAGGATGCGCAGCATGTCGTAGCGAAACGGCGGCTTTTTTTCGGGCTTGTGCGGGCTTGCGGTGGCAGGGGCGGTGTTCGCAGCGGGCATTCGATTGCCGGTCGCCAGCGGTACGGGTTTGGCGCTGCCGGTTTTTGGCAGGTCAGTGAACACTCGATTGCCCTGGGCATCGACGTAGGTGAACACCTGCGCCGAGGCGGGCAGCGCGAACAGGGAGGCGATCAGCAGCCAGGCCTTCAAGGCGTGTGCACCCGCTGCACGGTAAAGGTCACGGTGGGGCTCTGCTGGATGACCGTCTGACCGTCGATCACTTGCACGGCCAGGCTGTGCAGGCCGCGATCGAGGTTGACGAGTTGCAGGGCCGGCAAATTGCCGGGCTGACCGTAGGGCTGATCGTCCAATAGCAGTCTGAACAAATGCGGACCTTGCAGGCGTGGTTTGATCAATACGTTGACGGTGAAGGTGCCGTTGTTGGCGCGCAGGGCTTCAGTGGTGGGCAGGCCGGTGAGTTCAAGTACCTCGTAAGCGCCCTGGGGTGGTTCACGGTTGCCGGCTTTGGCTGGTGGTGCGGGATTGCCCGGCGATTGGGGTTGGACGCTATTGAGTGGCGCCAGGTCAACCGGTTGCGCGGTCACGCCATCGGGCGGCTGGTTGCTATAGGCGGTATGGCCGTCGGCGTCGGTGTACTTGTAGATCTGCGCTGCGGCGGGCAGGGCGATCAGCAGCAGGATGAAGAGGAAACCACGACCCATAAAATCGACCGAAAAGCTAAAGCGTTGGGTTGCAGCATAGGTCACGGGTGGCGGCTGTCTCAAACCGTTAACAATTGGCCATGAAAACCACGATCCCCAAACACCACAAACCCCTGTGGGAGCGGGCTTGCTCGCGAAGGCGGTG
>DATMUG010000051.1:0-15162 GCA_035563915.1 Pseudomonas sp.
CGGTATGGGCAAAAAAGCCCCGCCCCGGCAGGAATGCCGGGGCGGGGAGCTTTTCGTCAACGGGAGGTTCGAGAAGGGCAGGGCCCTTAGCGGAACATCGCGCTGATCGATTCTTCATTGCTGATGCGGCGGACCGCCTCGGCAACAACCGGTGCGATATCCAGTTGACGGATACGCGCACAGGCCTGTGCTGCAGCGGACAGCGGGATGGTGTTGGTCACCACCAGCTCGTCCAGCACGGAATTTTCAATGTTTTCGATCGCCCGACCCGACAGCACAGGGTGCGTGCAGTAGGCGAAAACCTTGGCAGCGCCATGCTCTTTCAAGGCCTTGGCCGCGTGGCACAGGGTGCCGGCGGTATCAACCATGTCATCGACCAGGATGCAGGTACGCCCTTCGACATCACCGATGATATGCATCACTTCAGAGTGATTGGCTTTCTCACGGCGTTTGTCGATGATCCCGAGATCCACGCCCAGGGATTTGGCAACAGCACGTGCACGCACGACGCCGCCAATGTCCGGGGACACGATCATCAGGTTTTCGAAGCGCTGATCTTCGATGTCATCCACCAGAACCGGGGAGCCGTAGATGTTATCTACCGGAATATCGAAGAAGCCCTGAATCTGGTCAGCATGCAGATCAACCGTGAGAACACGGTCGATGCCGACTACGGTGAGCATGTCAGCAACGACTTTCGCGCTGATAGCCACACGTGCGGAACGCGGACGGCGATCCTGACGGGCATAACCAAAGTAAGGAATAACAGCAGTGATACGAGTAGCCGAGGAGCGGCGGAAGGCATCAGCCATCACAACCAGTTCCATCAGGTTATCGTTGGTCGGAGCGCAAGTCGGCTGAATAATGAAAACGTCTTTACCGCGAACGTTTTCATTGATCTCGGCAGTAATTTCGCCGTCGGAGAATTTACCGACAGAGATGTCACCGAGAGGGATATGCAGCTGACGTACGACACGCCGAGCCAGATCGGGGTTAGCGTTCCCCGTAAAGACCATCATCTTGGACACGCGCAGTACCTGAAGGCTGAGGGTATACCTGGATGAGTATAGGAAAATGGCAGGGGCGGCTGGATTCGAACCAACGCATGGCAGGATCAAAACCTGCTGCCTTACCGCTTGGCGACGCCCCTGTATCTGTTGCAACGAGTACCCGGTACTCGGTTCCTTTAGAGCAGACTTTGCAACTTGCGATGCAACATCGAAATGTTGCTTCCTTTTGCTACAAAACCTGTAAGGGTCTCTGTAAGAAGGGCCGAGACTTTATCAGCTTCAGCTTTGCTTGGGAAGCCCCCAAACACACAACTTCCAGTTCCGGTGAGTTTCGCTTCAGTAAAATTACCTAGCAAATTCAAGGCGTTACGCACTTCTGGATAACGTCTTGCTACCACCGGCAAGCAGTCATTACGACTGTTTCCCTCGGGAACGGGGCGCACTTTAATGGGCGCCGAGTTACGTGTCAACAACGGATCGGAAAAAATTTCTGCTGTGCTTACAGAGACTTGCGGTACCAGTACGACGTACCAGGGTTCCTCGGGTTCAACCGGGGTCAGTTTCTCCCCCACACCTTCGGCGAAAGCCGCATGACCGCGTATGAAAACCGGAACGTCGGCTCCCAGCGTCAGGCCCAGAGCAGCCAGTCGGTCTTCACTCCAGCCCAGTTGCCAAAGATGGTTGAGACCCAGCAGGGTGGTCGCGGCGTTCGAGCTGCCGCCACCGATCCCGCCGCCCATGGGCAGGATTTTTTCGATCCAGATGTCAATGCCGAGGGTGCAGCCCGATTGTTCCTGCAGCTTTTTCGCCGCTTTCACGATCAGATTGCTGTCGTGGGGGACGCCTTCGAACTCGGTGTGCAGTTGAATCACCCCGTCTTCGCGCAGGGCGAAGGTGATTTCGTCGCCATAATCGAGAAACTGAAACAGCGTCTGCAGCTCGTGATAGCCATCTTCACGACGACCAAGAATATGCAGCATCAGATTGAGTTTGGCCGGGGAGGGCAGGGTCAGGCGAGCAGTCGGCATGTCATATCCCCAGCTTGCGCGGCTGCCAGGTCTTGATCACCAGCGTGACATCAAGGTCAGTGCCGTGCAGCTTGATCCGCTCGGGTAGCCAGAAACCGTTTTGCTCGGTGTAGGCGGTGTATTCAACCTGCCAGCCGTCCTGTTCGAGGCTGGCCAGGCGGCTGTCGCCATCCAGTGTCAGGCGGCTTTTGCTGTCCGGCGCTGGCAGGCCGCGGACCCACCAGGCCAGATTGGAAACCGGCAGCTTCCAGCCAAGTTGTTCTTCGAGCAAGGCATCGGGGGTTGGCGCTTCATAGCGTCCCTGGTTGGCGACTTCCAGGGACACTTTGCCCGGCCGTCCGGTCAGGCGTGCGGCGCCGCGACCCAAAGGCCCGGAGAGGCGAATGTCGTAGTAATCCTGGCGCTGCAACCAGAACAGCGTGCCGCTGCCCGAATCTTTTGGCGCGCGAATGCCGATCTTGCCGTCGATCTGCCAGCCATCGAGGTTCGTGAGCTGCTGTTTGTGTTCGCGCCATTGAGCAGGGTTGCCGTGACCCTCGACTGACTCGCGGGCACCGAAACCCGCGCAACCGGCGAGCAGGGCGATGAAGCTGAAAGCGATGATGTGACGCAAAAACATAATCTTAAAGAGTCTCTGAACCGGTCAGGCGCTTGATGGTGCTGCGCAGGATAGGGCTGTCGGGTTGGGCCTTGAGGAACTTGTCCCAGATTTGTCGGGCTTCGCGCTGTTTGCCACTGGCCCACAGGACTTCGCCCAGGTGCGCGGCGACTTCCTGATCGGGGAAGCGCTCCAGGGCCTGGCGCAGCAGGCGCTCGGCTTCGTCGAGATTGCCCAGGCGGAAATTCACCCAGCCGAGGCTGTCGAGGACTGCCGGGTCTTCCGGATTGATCTGGTGCGCCTGCTCGATCAAGGCCTTGGCTTCGACATAACGGGTCGTACGATCGGACAGGGTGTATCCGAGGGCGTTCAGCGCCATCGCGTTGTCCGGGTCGCGTTTGATGATCAGGCGCAGGTCTTTTTCCATCTGCGCCAGGTCGTTGCGTTTTTCCGCTTGCATGGCCCGGGTATAGAGCAGGTTCGGATCATCCGGATATTGCTGCAACGCCTTTTGCAGAACTTGCCAGGCCTTGTCCCCCTGTTTGTTGGCGGACAGGGTTTCGGCTTCGATCAGATACAACTGGATCGCGTAGTCGGGCTGCTCATCGCGTTGAGTGGCCAGCTTGCTCTGGGCTTCGGCAGTCTTGCCGTTATTCATCAAAATATCGGCCTGACGCAACTGTGCCGGCAGATAGTCGTTGCCCGGACCGACCTGCCCGTACTCGATCAGTGCGCCTTGTGGGTCGTTACGCTCTTCGGCGATACGCCCCAGGTTCAGATGTGCCGAGTCGACGTGGCTTTCGCGGGCGATCAAGTCCTCGAGGTAACCCTTGGCCTCATCCCAGGCCTTGGCTTCCAGGCAGACCAGCGCCAGGGAATACCGTAATTCGTCGTCTTCCGGGTACTGCTGGACGAGGCTGGAGAATTCGGCCTTGGCGTCATCCATGCGGTCCTGTTCAACCAGCATGCGGGCATAGGTCAGGCGCAGGCGCTTGTCGTCCGGGTATTTCTTGATGCTTTTTTGCAGCAACGGCAGGGCTTCATCGGTGCGGCCCACGGATTGCAGCAGGCGCGCGCGCAGCAAAATCGGCGCGATTTCACCGTCTTCCGGGGGATTGTCTTCCAGAAGGGTCAGCGCGGTCCGGGAGTCGCCGTCCTGTTGCAGCAGCAAAGCCTTGCCGAAGATCAACTGGCCGTTGTTCGGGTGACGTTGCAGCAGGCGGTCAAAACTCTTCATCAGACCATTACGGGTGTCCTGGTCGGTGTCGGCCGCGGACAGGGCAAGGAAATCGAAATGGGTGTCGCCTTTGCCTTGCAGGACTTTCTCCATATAGACCATGGAGTCGTCATAGCGCCCGGCCCGCGCCAGTTGTACGGCGGCGGCACGTTGCGCTTCAAGGTCATCCGGGGCGTTCTTCGCCCAGATCAACGCGGTATCGAGGGCAGGCTGATCGGCGCCCAGGTATTCGGCAATGCGAAATGCCCGTTCGGAAACGCCCGGGTCCTGGGTTTTGATCGCCTGGGTCACATAGTTGTCCAGCGCAATGTCAAATCGATTGCGCTGGCCTGCCAGTTCGGCGCTCAGCAGGCTGAAGACCGTATCTTCGCTGAACGAGCTGTAAACCTTGGGCTTTTCAGGTGCAGGAGCGCTTTCTTCGGCCGGCGAGGTGCCGTCCGACGACACCGGGGCCAGGGCCTGGCAGCCGGTGAGGAAGACAAAAGCGAGGAGCAACGCGGAAGATCTATTCATATAGGAAGAGGACGACTAACCTGCGGTCGGATCATCATGACACAAGCCTTGGGTCAAACATAACCGGGCCGCCAATTTACCCGCGTGTCCTGCATCTGGCGGGTCTCGGAAAATGCAGTGTAGGAGCTGGCGAAGGCTGCGATCTTTTGATTTTGCTTATCAAGATCAAAAGATCCCAGCCTTCGGCAGCTCCTACAGAGGCGCAAACGAGAATGGCTCGCAAGCCTGGGTGTCTCCCATGGGAACGATAGATATCGAGTAGTTGTCCTGAATCTGACGAAGTAGGACAATTGCCGGCTTCACGTCACCATCAGCGACTTTGAATGGCCTTCCTCGCACTCGGTATTAACCACAAGACTGCCTCAGTAGACGTCCGCGAGCGCGTGGCCTTTACCCCTGAGCAGCTGGTTGAGGCCTTGCAGCAGCTCTGCCGACTTACCGACAGCCGCGAAGCTGCGATCCTCTCCACCTGCAATCGCAGTGAGCTTTATATAGAACAGGATCACCTGTCGGCCGATATCGTGCTGCGCTGGCTGGCCGAATATCATCAATTGAGCCTCGAAGAGCTGCGCGCGAGCAGTTATGTGCACGAAGATGATGCGGCAGTTCGTCACATGATGCGCGTTGCTTCCGGGCTCGATTCCCTGGTGCTGGGTGAACCGCAGATTCTCGGCCAGATGAAGTCGGCTTACGCCGTGGCCCGCGAGGCCGGCACCATCGGCCCGTTGCTCGGGCGATTGTTCCAGGCCACGTTCAACGCGGCCAAGCAAGTGCGTACCGACACCGCCATTGGCGAAAACCCGGTATCCGTGGCGTTTGCCGCGGTCAGCCTGGCGAAACAGATTTTCAGCGACCTGCAGCGCAGCCAGGCCTTGCTGATTGGCGCTGGCGAGACCATCACACTGGTCGCCCGCCATCTGCATGACCTTGGGGTAAAGCGCATCGTCGTGGCCAACCGCACACTGGAGCGCGCCAGCATCCTGGCCGAACAGTTCGGCGCACATGCGGTGCTGTTGTCCGACATTCCAGCGGAGCTGGTGCGCAGTGACATCGTGATCAGTTCCACCGCCAGCCAGCTGCCGATCCTTGGCAAGGGTGCCGTGGAAAGTGCCCTGAAGCTGCGCAAGCACAAGCCGATCTTCATGGTAGACATCGCCGTTCCGCGGGATATCGAGCCTGAAGTCGGTGAGCTGGACGACGTGTACCTCTACAGCGTCGATGATCTTCACGAGGTGGTCGCCGAGAACCTCAAGAGCCGGCAGGGCGCCGCGCAAGCCGCGGAAGAAATGGTCTCGGTCGGTGCCGAGGATTTCATGGTTCGCCTGCGCGAGCTGGCAGCGGTCGACGTGCTCAAGGCCTATCGTCAACAGAGCGAGCGCTTGCGCGACGAAGAACTGCAAAAGGCCCAGCGCCTGCTGGCCAATGGCGGCAACGCCGAAGAGGTGTTGGTACAACTGGCCCGAGGCCTGACCAACAAACTGTTGCACGCCCCGAGCGTGCAACTGAAAAAGCTCTCTGCCGAAGGGCGCCTCGATGCGCTGGCGATGGCCCAGGAACTCTTTGCCCTCAGTGAGGGCTCATCGGAAAGCTTTTCGGAAAAGAAATCGCAATGAAAGCGTCACTGCTCAATAAGCTGGATGTCCTCCAGGATCGTTTCGAAGAATTGACCGCCTTGCTGGGCGATGGCGAGGTCATTTCCGATCAGGCCAAATTCCGTACCTATTCCAAGGAATACGCGGAAGTCGAGCCGATTGTCGAAACCTATAAACAGTTGGTCAAAGTGCAGGGCGATCTCGAAGGCGCCCAGGCCCTGCTCAAGGACAGTGATCCGGACATGCGCGAGATGGCCGTGGAAGAAGTCCGCGAAGCCAAGGAGCAACTGATCGAGCTGGAAGCCAGCCTGCAACGCATGCTACTGCCCAAGGACCCGAACGACGGGCGCAACGTGTTCCTCGAAATCCGCGCCGGCACCGGTGGCGACGAAGCGGCGATCTTCTCCGGCGACCTGTTCCGCATGTATTCGCGCTACGCCGAGCGTCGTGGCTGGCGCGTGGAAATCCTCTCTGAAAACGAGGGTGAGCACGGCGGCTACAAAGAGGTCATCGCCCGGGTCGAGGGCGAGAATGTCTATGGCAAGCTGAAGTTCGAATCCGGCGCCCACCGTGTTCAGCGCGTTCCGGCGACCGAATCCCAGGGGCGGATCCACACCTCGGCCTGCACCGTGGCTGTTCTGCCCGAGCCGGACGAACAGGAAGCGATCGAGATCAACCCGGCGGACTTGCGGATCGATACCTACCGTTCCTCCGGTGCCGGCGGTCAGCACGTCAACAAGACTGACTCGGCGATCCGCATCACCCACTTGCCATCGGGCATCGTGGTCGAGTGTCAGGAGGAACGTTCGCAGCACAAGAACCGTGCGCGGGCGATGGCCTGGCTGTCGGCCAAGCTCAACGATCAGCAGACCAGTGCGGCCGCCAATGCCATCGCCAGCGAGCGCAAGTTGCTGGTGGGCTCCGGTGACCGTTCCGAGCGCATCCGTACCTACAACTTTGCCCAGGGCCGGGTGACCGACCATCGGGTTAACCTGACCCTCTACTCCCTCGACGAAATCCTCGCCGGCGGTGTCGATGCAGTGATCGAGCCGCTGCTGGCCGAATATCAGGCCGATCAATTGGCAGCGATAGGTGAGTAAATGACGATCATCGCCAGTCTGTTGCGCGCCGCCGATTTGCCTGACTCGCCCACCGCGCGTCTGGATGCCGAATTGTTGCTGGCGGCGGCGTTGGGCAAGTCCCGCAGCTTTTTGCACACTTGGCCCGAGCGCATCGTCCCGAGTGAAGCGGCATTGACCTTCGCCAACTATTTGCAACGCCGCCGTGGCGGTGAGCCGGTGGCTTACATTCTGGGGCAACAAGGTTTCTGGAAACTCGACCTTGAAGTCGCGCCGCACACGCTGATCCCGCGTCCGGACACCGAGTTGCTGGTGGAAGCCGCCCTCGAACTGTTGCCTGCCACCCCCGCCACGGTCCTGGACCTGGGTACCGGTAGCGGCGCGATCGCGTTGGCGTTGGCCAGCGAGCGTCCGGCCTGGAAGGTCACGGCCGTGGATCGCGTCATCGAAGCCGTGGCCCTGGCCGAGCGCAATCGCCAGCGCCTGCATTTGAATAACGCCACGGTACTCAGCAGCCATTGGTTCAGTGCGCTGCAAGGCCAGCGTTTTCAGCTGATCATCAGCAACCCGCCGTACATCGCCTCAGCCGATCCGCATCTGGTCGAAGGTGATGTGCGCTTCGAGCCGGCCAGTGCGTTGGTGGCCGGTGTCGACGGTCTGGACGATCTGCGCTTGATCGTCACCCAGGCACCGGATCATCTGGACGCCGGTGGCTGGTTGATGCTCGAACACGGTTACGATCAGGCTGAGGCCGTGCGCGACTTGCTGCTGACCCGCGGCTTTGAAGAAGTCCACAGCCGCACCGACCTGGGCGGCCACCAACGCATCAGTCTGGGGCGCCTGCCGTGCTGAATGATCAGGAGTTGCTGCGTTACAGCCGACAGATCCTGTTGGCGCATATCGACATCGACGGTCAGTTGCGGCTCAAGGACAGCCGCGTGCTGATCGTCGGCCTCGGTGGTCTGGGTGCCCCGGTGGCGCTGTACCTGGCGGCGGCGGGTGTCGGTGAGTTGCATCTGGCGGATTTCGATACAGTCGATCTGACCAACCTGCAACGCCAGATCATTCACGACACCGACAGCGTCGGCACGACCAAGGTCGATTCGGCGATAAAGCGTCTGACGGCAATCAATCCCGAGGTCCGGCTGGTGGCCCATCGTGCCGCGCTGGACGAGGATTCGCTGGCGGCGGTAGTGGCCGGGGTAGATCTGGTCCTCGACTGTTCCGACAATTTTTCCACCCGTGAAGCGGTCAATGCGGCTTGCGTTTCGGCCGGAAAACCGCTGGTCAGCGGCGCGGCGATTCGCCTTGAAGGGCAGTTGTCGGTGTTCGACCCGCGCCGCCCGGAAAGTCCGTGCTACCACTGTTTGTACGGGCACGGCAGCGAAGCCGAATTGACCTGCAGTGAAGCTGGCGTGGTCGGCCCGCTGGTAGGCCTGGTGGGCAGCTTGCAGGCCCTTGAAGCCTTGAAGTTGCTGGCGGGATTCGGCGAACCGCTGGTGGGGCGCCTGTTGTTGATCGATGCGCTGGGCTCGCGCTTCCGTGAGTTGCGGGTCAAGCGTGATCCGGGTTGCACCGTCTGTGGGCCAACGCATGCGTGAAGCGCCGATTGGCGTGTTCGATTCCGGTGTCGGCGGGCTGTCGGTGCTGGCCGAGATCCAGCGCTTGCTGCCCAACGAATCGCTTTTGTACGTCGCTGATTGCGGGAACATTCCCTACGGTGAGAAAACCCCGGAATTCATCCAGCAACGTTGCAGCGTCATCGCTGATTTTTTCCAGCAACAGGGTGCCAAGGCGCTGGTGCTGGCCTGCAACACCGCCACTGTGGCGGGCGTGGCAAACCTGCGACACGACTATCCCCAGTGGCCCATCGTCGGCATGGAGCCCGCGGTCAAGCCGGCCGCCGCCGCCACCCGCAGCGGTGTGGTGGGCGTGTTGGCGACGACGGGCACGTTGCAGAGTGCCAGGTTTGCGGCGCTGCTCGACCGTTTTGCCAACGATGTGCAGGTGATCACGCAGCCTTGTCCCGGGCTGGTCGAGCTCATCGAGAGCGGCGATCTGCACAGCCCGGCCTTGAGCCAGTTGCTGGAAAACTACGTTCGGCCGCTGCTTGCCGCCGGCGCCGACACCATCATCCTTGGCTGCACCCATTACCCTTTTCTCAAGCCGCTGCTCAAGCAGATGATCCCCGATGACATCAGCCTGATCGACACCGGCGCCGCTGTTGCGCGGCAACTTCAACGCTTGTTGGCCGAACGCGAACTGCTCGCCGGCGGGCCTGCGCGAGCCGCACAGTTCTGGAGCAGTGCCGATCCTCTGCACTTCACAAATATATTGCCGATCCTGTGGCATAACTGCGGTGTTGTGCGAAGCTTGGAAAGGTAGTTGGGGGGAAACAAAAAAAGGGGTGAACTTCTGATTTACCGTCGACTTCTATAGCTGTGAGCGTCAGGCAACAATAAAACCAAACGAAATCGTTCGGAAAAGGATGTTTCTATGAAGCGACTATTCTGCTTGGCCGCGATTGCGGCTGCATTGATGGGGCAAAGTTTTACGGTACAGGCGGCTGGGGTGGAGTTCGGGGTCGGTCAGACCAGTGATTCGACCATGACTTATCGACTGGGCATGCAATTCGATTGGGACAAGAGTTGGTGGCAGAGCGACGTCGGTCGACTGACCGGCTACTGGAGCGGCGCCTATACCTACTGGGAAGGTGACGAGTCCTCCAGCAACCACAGCCTGTCATTCTCGCCTGTATTGGTTTATGAATTTTCCGGCCAGAACGTCAAACCCTACGTTGAACTTGGGGTTGGCGTGGCGGTGTTTGCCAACACTGAAGTTGAAAACAACCAGCTTGGCACCGCCTTTCAATTCGAAGACCGTTTCGGTTTCGGACTGCGCTTTGCGGGTGGACATGAAGTCGGCGTTCGCGCGACGCACTATTCCAATGCCGGGATCAGCAGCCCGAATGACGGTGTAGAGAGTTACGCATTGCATTACACGATGCCGTTGTAACCCTTGATGCTTTAAATGTGGGAGCGGGCTTGCTCGCGAAAACGGTGTGCCAGTCGAGATTAACGTGACTGACACTCTGCTTTCGCGAGCAAGCCCGCTCCCACATTGGATTTACGGTGATTCTGCTTTTAGCGATACGCCGTCGAAATCCCCTGGCGCTCATCCAGGCATTCCGGCGCGCCCATTTCGAACTCCCGACAGATCAGCGGGCGTTTTTCGTAGATCGTGCACATCATCGTGTCGCGGTCCAGCGCGGCACACCAGCCGTCATCCAGGCGCAGCATGACTTCCCCGCCCCATTCATCGGTATCGATGTAGCGCTCGGGCACATCTGTATCGGTGATCAACATCACTTCGAGCTGGCAGCAGCAAGCCGCACAGGTCGAGCAGGTCACCGTCGACTCGGCAATTTGCAAATGGGGAATGGTTTTCATGGCGCGCAGTGTAAGGCACACCGTCGATGGTGTGTGAAAGCTCTGACGGACGCTCGGCCGCGCCCGCCAGACCTGTGTCACGCCTTGATGGAGATGATCATGGTCAATCCATGATGGGGGGAGTGCTGCGCACCATGCTTTTGCCGATAGTCAGTTCTGTCTTGCCGGGCGATTTCGCCATCGGCCACAGTTCGGCGACGGTGGTTCCGGCAAAGTGAATTTCCAAGGGGCGTTTTTTAAGTTTTTCAAAGATGTAGCGTGCGGCCTTGGCAGCCGACCAGAGGAAAGGCGCTGACGGGTCTTTTTTGGCCGCTGGTGCAGTGTCGTGAGCGCCGGGGCTGACCACGGTGACTTCGACCCCATCCGATGCAACGTCCAGGCGCATGGACTCGAACAGATAGCGCAAGCCGGCTCTGGAGTTGCCATAGGCCTCCGCCCGAGGAAGCGGCAGATAGGTGACCGGGCTGGCCAGACCGACCAGGTGAGGTGCGGTGCCGGCGCGCAACAGCTGTAATGCCGCTTCGACGCAGTAGCTGCTGGCAAGCAGGTTGGTACGTACAACGTGCTCCACGATCGAGGCATCGAACTGTTTGGCATCCACGTATTCGCAGGTGCCGGCATTGAGAATTAGCGTGTCCAGGGAGCCCCAGATCTCGGCGATCTGCTCGCTTGTTTCACGCACGGTCTGACTGTTGGTCATATCGCCAGCCAGCACCAGCACTTGCCCCGGATAGCGTTGAGACAAGACTCTCAACGGCGCCAGTGAACGGGAGCTGACGGCCAGATGGGCGCCGGTTTTCAGAATCTCTTCGGCCAGCGAGGCGCCCAGACCGTTGCCTGCTCCGGTCAGCCAATATCGTCGTGGAGGCGTAAAACTCATCCCGTGCTCCTTCTCGATCGAGGGTGTCCTCGATCCCATATCGATAATAATTCCGTACACAGTGGCCAGGCATTGAAACAATGTCGATGACCGTGAAATTCTTGGCGTCGGGTCAATTTCCAGCCGCTAATCATGTTCACCTCCGGCGTATGCGCGCGGTGGCAGGTTCTTGAATGCAGCAAGGGCCCGTGCGCGGGAAGCGTGCAGGTCGACAATCGGCGACGGGTAATCCGCCACACCGAACAGACCGCCGACCTGCGGGTTATGGACTTCTCTTTTATTCAGCCCCGCCAGTTCCGGTAGCCAGGACTTGATGAATATGCCTTGGGCGTCGAATTTTTCCGACTGGCTCAGCGGGTTGAAAATGCGGAACCAGGGCACTGCATCGGTGCCGGTCGATGAACTCCATTGCCAGCCGCCGTTATTGGCGGCCAGGTCGCCATCAATCAGGTGGCGCATGAAAAAGCGCTCGCCTTCTCGCCAGTCGATCAGCAGGTTTTTGGTCAGGAACATCGCCACGACCATGCGCAGGCGATTGTGCATCCAGCCGGTTTCCAGCAATTGGCGCATGGCCGCATCAATGATTGGCAGCCCGGTGCGGGCCTCCTGCCAGGCAGCGAGTTCATCTGGCGCGTCACGCCACGGCAGGGCTTCGGTTTCCGGGCGAAATGCACGGTGGCGGGATACTCGGGGGTAACCCACGAGGATGTGTTTGTAGAACTCGCGCCACAGCAACTCATTGATCCAGGTCACCGCGCCGACCTTGCCACTTTCGAACTCCCCTTGATTGCTCTGCAGTGCAGCGTGCAGGCACTGGCGTGGGGAAATCACGCCCGCGGCGAGATAGGCCGACAGTTGACTGGTGCCTGGTTTCGCCGGGAAATCCCGTTCGGTCTGATAGTGGGCGATCTGAGCGTCGGTGAAACTGTCGAGGCGTTGTCTCGCTTCAGCCTCACCGGCCGGCCACATCTGGCGCAGGTGCTCGGTGGGAGGGGCAAAACCCTTGATCCGGGTGGGAATCTCATCGCTGCAAACCTTCAACGGCTTTTGTGCCTTGGGTGCTTTCACCAAGCGGGGCAACGAGTGGTGCAGACGTTCGTAACAGACCTTGCGGAACTGGCTGAAAACCTTGAAGTAGGTGCCGGTTTTGGTCAGTACACTGCCAGGCTGGAACAGCAGTTGATCGAGATAACGATGGACGGCAATGCCTTCGCCTTGCAGCTTGTCTGTCACCGCCGTATCGCGCTGGCTTTCGTGGACGCCGTATTCCTCGTTGAAATGCACGGCGTCGATCTTCAATTGCCGGCACAGATCGCACAGTACCTTTGGCGCCTGATCCCAGCGCTCAGCCGAGCGGATCAACAGGGGAATGTTCAACGCGCCCAGCGCCTGGCTCAGTTGCGCCAGGTTACGTAGCCAGAAGTCCACTTTGCACGGCGCATCGTCGTGCTCCAACCATTGCCCGGGGCTCAGCAGGTACACCGCCACGCAGGGGCCTGCCGCGGCGGCGGCCGAGAGGGCGATGTTGTCGTTGACGCGCAAGTCGCAACGCAGCCAGATCAACTGCATGGGGACTTCCACATTAAAAGAGCCCACGCTGAAGGAGTGCCTGGTGTGCCAATAACGGGTCTTCAGCCAGGTACAACTCAGCCATTACAGAAGTTTTTTCGGACAACTCGGCGCGGTGGATGCACACCGTTGGTCCGGCGATCATTTTTGGGCAACTGACGCCGTTCAAAAGTTTCGTCAACTGCGCCAGGTTCATGGCTTTGCTGGAATACAGCAGTACGCCCCGAGGTTGCAGGTGCTCCACCGCCAGCGCCAGCTCACCGACGGGCAGCGGCCAGTCGAACACTTCCACCGGGCAATCGGCGCTGCTGATCAACCAGGCGGTGAGCCACAGGTGCGGTTCCACCGGCAGGTCGGAGTGATTGATCAACAACATGGGTGAAGTGTTTAACTGGCGGTTGTTATGGTAGATGCGCGCGCCGAATTTGCTGCGTAGCCAGGAATAAAAAAAGACGCGCTCCATCTGTGCGCCGAACTGGCCTTGCCAGCGTTGCTCCAGATCCGCCAACAAGGGCATCAACAGGTGCTCGCACAAGGTCCGTGGCGGGTACAGCGCGATGGCTTGATTGAGGGTGTTGTCCAGTGTGCGCTCGGCCAGTCGTGTCACCGCTTGCAGCAGTGTCTGCCGCCGCCGTTGCCAATCGTTATCCACCGACTGGCTGACGGCATGCGCCGTGTCGAGCAACGGCTTGACCTGGCTGACCGCGACGCCACGGTTGAGCCAGGTCAGAATCGTCTGGATGCGTTGCACATGCTCGGCCGAAAACAGTCGATGCCCCTTTGGTGTACGCTGCGGCACGATCAAGCCATAGCGCCGCTCCCAGGCGCGCAGGGTGATGGCGTTGACGCCAGTCCTTCGCGCGACTTCACGAATAGGCAGCCAGCCCTCTTCGAGGGCTTTGCGAAAGTCTTCGCCGAGGTCTTCGCTGGCGCTGCTGTCGGTTCGGGCGTTCATCAAATGGCGTTTCGCAAACTGAGGTTTTCCGGGTGCGGTTGCAGGTAGACCTGCTGCGCAATGTAGGGATCGGGGTGTTGGCGAAAGTGATGCTTGAGCAGTGTCAGCGGCACCACCAACGGCACGATGCCGTGACGATACTGGCCGATGACGTGTTGCACTTCCTGTTTGTCCTCGGCGCTGATCGACTGTTTGAGATAGCCGCTGAGGTGTTGCAGGACATTGCTGTGAGTGCCCCGCGTGGCGCATCGTTTGAGGGCTGACATCAGTTCGCTGAAATAGCGCGGACCCAGTGATTGCGGGTCGGAGTGGCCCATGTTGCCCAGCAGGTTGCCCAGTGTCTTGTATTGCACCGGGTTATGAGCCATCAGCAGGTACTTGTAGCGCGAATGAAAGTCGGTGAGGCCGCGGCGGCTCAAGCCTTCTTGCAGCAGTTGCTGCCAGGCGTGGAAGGCGAATACGCGGGTGAGGAAGTTTTCCCGCAGTACCGGATCGTTCAGCCGACCATCCTCTTCCACTGGCAGATCCGGACGCGATGCGCAAAAGGCCCGGGCGTAGATACCCTGGCCACCACGGTCCAGCAGTGCACCGTTGGCGTGATAGACCTTGACCCGTTCCACTCCACAGGAGGGAGACTGCTGCATGAAGATGTAGCCGCAGATATCGTCCAGTTCCGTTGCCATTAGCTGGCCGTATTCGGCCAGTGCTCCGGTGACGTTGAGCTGGGGACTGACTGTGCCGGTCGCCTGGGGCTGATCCACATCCCCCACCAACCGGATCGGTTCACGAGGAATGCCCAGCCCGATGGCGACTTCCGGGCAGACCGGTACAAAATCGAAGTAATCGGTAAGGGTTTGGCTGCATAGCCGTGATGCCTTGTGTCCGCCGTTGTAGCGCACCTCGGCCCCCATCAGGCAGGCACTGATGGCGATCTTCGGTTTGGCGGCGGGCAGTGGCATGGAGGCACCTCGAAATCATAAAAACTTGTACAGATAGGTAATTCTGTATAACCAAGGTTCATCATAGATTCAAAGGTGTGCAAGTCAAATCTTTTGTATAGGTTTTTGCAGGAGCTGCCAAAGGCTGCGATCTTTTGATTTTGCTCGTGCGGAGCTACTGAAGATCAAGATCAAAAGATCGCAGCCTTCGGCAGCTCCTATGTATGGACTCGCCCCCACTGTCTACCCGCTTTTGAAAAACTGTCGCCCCGTTGCATCTATGTATCAGGCCTATTCGCGGAAGCCGTCGTCGG
>DATMUG010000052.1:0-7466 GCA_035563915.1 Pseudomonas sp.
TGAATTCGAGTGGAGGCTGAAGTCGCAGGCACAAAAAAAGCACCCCGAAGGGTGCTTCTTTTTAAATCTGACTCCAGCGGATCACTGACCCTGCTGATTCTCCGACAAGATCAACTTGCCCTCTTTATCCACAGGAATCTGATTCCCTGGATCGCGATCCATTCGCACTTTCCCCTCTTTACCGTCCAGCGAGTAACGCACGTCGTAACCCACCACCTTGTCACTGATGTCATTCACCGTATTGCAACGGGTCTGAGTCGTCGTGTAGGTATCACGCTCCTGCATACCCTCCTGAACCTTGTTACCGGCATAACCACCACCGACTGCGCCTGCAACCGTGGCAATCTTCTTGCCCGTGCCGCCGCCGATCTGGTTACCCAGCAAACCACCTGCCAGTGCACCGACCACGGTACCGGCAATCTGGTGTTGATCTTTCACCGGCGCTTGCCGGGTGACGGCTACATCCTTGCACACTTCACGTGGAGTCTTGATTTGCGTCTTGACCGGCTCAACGGCGAGTACTTGCGCGTACTCAGGACCGTTTTGTTTGACCAGGCTGTAGGTGGCCACAGCGCCTCCGGCAGTTACGCCGACAGCACCCAGTACCGCACCAACCAGCATCGACTTGTTCACATGAACCTCCTGACCATCACATGCGGGATAAACCCGCGCTTCTCCCAGCCTTGGAGCATAAAAAAAGGCGCGAGTTCAACTCGCGCCTTTTTGGACTACATCGCCGGAGAAGATTTCCTTCAAGGACGGTCGTCGATTTCCTTCTCGGTATTCACCGTAGGAATCAGATCTTCGGAGCTCAGGTTCAGCCAGATCAGCACCACGTTAGCGATGTAGATCGACGAGTAAGTACCCGCCAAAACACCAATGAACAGGGCGATGGAGAAGCCGAACAGGTTGTCGCCACCGAAGAACAGCAGAGCCGCGATCGCCAGCAAGGTGGAGATCGAAGTCGCCATGGTCCGCAGCAGGGTTTGCGTGGTCGAGATGTTGATGTTCTCGATCAGGCTGGCCTTGCGCAGCACACGGAAGTTCTCACGAACCCGGTCGAATACCACGATGGTGTCGTTGAGCGAGTAACCAATGATCGCCAGCACCGCCGCCAGTACCGTCAGATCGAAGGTGATCTGGAAGAACGACAGGATACCGATGGTCACGATCACGTCGTGGATCAGGGACACGATTGCACCGACCGCGAACTTCCACTGAAAGCGGAACGCCAGGTAGATCAGGATGCCACCCAGCGCCATCAGCATGCCGAGGCCGCCCTGGTCGCGCAGTTCTTCACCCACCTGCGGGCCGACAAACTCAACGCGTTTGACCGTCGCCGGGTTCTCGCCGCCAACCTTCTGCAGCGCTTCAGCCACCTGGTGACCCAGTTGCGGATCTTCGCCCGGCATGCGCACCAGCAAATCGGTGGTGGCACCGAAGTTCTGCACGATGGCCTCGTGATAACCGGCAGTGACCAGTTGCTCACGCACCTTGGTCACGTCGGCCGGACGCTCGTAGGTCAGCTCGATGAGCGTACCGCCAGTGAAGTCCAGACCCCAGTTCATACCCTTGTGGAAGCAGCTGAACAAGGCCAGGGCCGTGAGGAACAATGTGACGCCGAACGCAAAGTTGCGAACGCCCATGAAGTTGATAGTACGTAACATGGCAGCCCCTTAAATCCACAACTTCTTGAAGTCACGACCGCCGAAGATCAGGTTGACCATCGCGCGGGTCACCATGATGGCCGTGAACATCGAGGTAAAGATCCCGAGGGACATGGTCACTGCGAAGCCTTTGACCGGGCCTGTGCCCATGGCAAACAGGATGCCGCCCACCAGCAAGGTGGTCAGGTTGGCGTCGAGAATCGCGGTGAATGCCCGGCCGAAGCCTTCGTTGATTGCCCGTTGTACAGTCATGCCCGCGGCAATCTCTTCACGAATCCGCGAGAAGATCAGCACGTTGGCGTCGACCGCCATACCCATGGTCAACACGATACCGGCGATACCCGGCAGGGTCAGCGTGGCACCCAGCAGCGACATCAGGGCCAGCAGCATCACCATGTTCACCGCCAGCGCGACGGTGGCGATGATGCCGAAGAAGCGATAGATGGCGATGATGAACAGCGAGACGAACAGCATGCCCCACAGCGACGCATCGATACCCTTGGTGATGTTGTCCGCACCCAGGCTCGGGCCAATGGTGCGCTCTTCAGCGAAGTACATCGGCGCCGCCAGACCACCGGCACGAAGCAGCAGCGCCAGTTCGGACGACTCGCCCTGGCCGTTCAGACCGGTGATACGGAACTGAGCACCCAGCGGCGACTGGATGGTCGCCAGGCTGATGATCTTCTTCTCTTCTTTGAACGACTGCACCGGCACGTCTTTCTCGACACCATCGACCACTTGCTTGGTGTAAGTGGTCACTGGACGCTGCTCGATGAAGATCACCGCCATGCTGCGACCGACGTTCGAACGGGTCGCACGGCTCATCAGCTCGCCGCCGTGGCCATCCAGACGAATGTTCACTTCCGGAGTACCGTGCTCGCCGAAGCCAGCCTTGGCGTCTGTCACCTGGTCACCGGTGATGATCAGGCCACGCTCGATGAGCGCCGGAGGACGCTTGCCTTCACGGAACTCAAATTCTTCGGAAGTGGCTTTCGAAGCACCAGGCTCTGCCGCCAGACGGAACTCCAGGTTGGCGGTCTTACCGAGGATACGCTTGGCTTCTGCGGTGTCCTGCACGCCCGGCAGCTCAACCACGATGCGGTTGGCGCCCTGACGCTGGACGATCGGCTCGGCAACACCCAGCTCGTTGACGCGGTTACGGACCGTGGTCAAGTTCTGCTTGATGGAGTATTCGCGGATTTCCGCCAGCTTGGCCGGGGTCATCGCCAGACGCAGCACCGGTTGATCGTTCAGATCGGCCGGAACAATGTCGAAATCGTTGAAGTTCTTGCGGATGATCGAACGGGCCTGTTCGCGGGTCGCTTCATCGGTGAAGCCCAGCTGAATGGCACCATTGAGTTGCGGCAGGCTGCGATAGCGCACTTTCTCTTTGCGCAGCAGGCTCTTGACGTCGCCTTCGTAGACTTTCAGGCGTGCGTCGAGGGCTTTGTCCATGTCCACTTCCAGCAGGAAGTGCACACCACCGGACAAGTCCAGACCCAGCTTCATCGGGTGCGCAGCGAGGTTGCGCAGCCATTGCGGGGTGGTTTGTGCCAGGTTCAGCGCGACGACGTAGTCATCACCCAACGCCTTGCGCACAACATCCTTGGCAGGCAACTGGTCTTCAGCCTTGACCAGGCGAATCAGACCGCCCTTGCCGCCGGCAGCCAAAGAGGCCGCCTTGACGGTGATCCCGGACTCCTTGAGCGCAGTGCTCACACGGTCCAGATCAGCCTGATTGACCTGCAAAGCAGTGCTCGCGCCACTGATTTGAATCGCCGGGTCATCAGGATAAAGATTGGGAGCGGAATAAATCAGACCGATCGCCAGCACCGCCAGGATCAGAATGTATTTCCACAGAGGATATTTGTTCAGCATCACGCCGCCCGTTTATGACGCGGGGCGCCTTGCGCGCCCCGTCGATTGAGAATGAAGTTGAAACTTTAGATCGCTTTGAGCGTGCCTTTTGGCAGCGTGGCGGCGATAGCGCCTTTCTGGAACTTCATTTCGACAGTGTCGGACACTTCCAGCACCACGAAATCGTCAGCGACTTTGGTGATCTTGCCAGCGATACCGCCGGTGGTCACAACTTCGTCGCCCTTTTGCAGGCTGCTCAGCAGGTTCTTCTGCTCTTTGGCGCGCTTGGCCTGTGGACGCCAGATCATCAGGTAGAAGATGACCAGGAAGCCGACCAGGAAAATCCACTCAAAACCGCCACCCATCGGGGCTGCAGCTGCCGGTGCAGCACCGTCTGCCATGGCATTAGAGATAAAAAAGCTCATTTAGCACTCCAGTTGCAAATGTTGAATCTTGGGGTCAGAAAACTCAGTCCAAAGGCGGAACAGGCAACCCGCGTTTGGCGTAGAAGGCATCGACAAAGGCGGCCAATGTACCCTGTTGAATAGCCTCGCGCAAACCAGCCATAAGCACTTGATAATGGCGCAAGTTATGGATGGTATTGAGCATGCTCCCCAGCATTTCGCCGCACTTGTCCAGGTGGTGCAGATAAGCGCGGGAGAAGTTCTGGCAGGTATAGCAATCGCAGGTCGGATCCAGCGGCGAATCATCATGGCGATGGAACGCGTTACGGATCTTGATCACGCCTGTGTTAATGAACAGATGCCCATTGCGGGCATTACGGGTTGGCATCACGCAATCGAACATGTCCACACCGCGGCGCACACCCTCCACCAGATCTTCCGGTTTGCCAACGCCCATAAGGTAACGAGGTTTGTCAGCCGGCATCTGGGCGGGCAGATAATCCAGCACCTTGATCATTTCATGCTTGGGCTCGCCCACCGACAGACCGCCAATGGCCAGGCCATCGAAGCCGATCTTGTCCAGGCCTTCCAGGGAGCGCATGCGCAGATCCTGGTGCATACCGCCCTGAACGATGCCGAACAGCGCCGCCGTGTTGTCGGCATGGGCGTTTTTCGAACGCTGGGCCCAACGCAGGGACAATTCCATCGATACGCGGGCGACGTCTTCATCAGCCGGGTACGGCGTGCATTCGTCGAAAATCATCACGATGTCCGAGCCCAGGTCACGCTGGACCTGCATCGACTCTTCCGGACCCATGAACACCTTGGCGCCGTCGACCGGAGAGGCGAAGGTCACGCCCTCCTCCTTGATCTTGCGCATCGCGCCGAGGCTGAATACCTGGAAACCGCCGGAGTCAGTCAGAATCGGGCCTTTCCACTGCATGAAATCGTGCAGGTCGCCGTGCTTCTTGATCACTTCCATGCCCGGACGCAGCCACAGGTGGAAGGTGTTGCCCAGAATGATTTCAGCGCCAATCGCCTCGATATCCCGCGGCAGCATGCCTTTTACCGTGCCGTAAGTGCCCACCGGCATGAAAGCCGGGGTCTCGACGGTGCCACGGGGGAAGGTCAAGCGACCACGACGAGCCTTGCCATCGGTGGCCAGCAGCTCAAAAGACATGCGACATTCGCGACTCATACGGTTTCCTCTGGGCCTGGCTCTTTAGGACCGGCAGGCGCGGGGTTACGGGTGATGAACATCGCATCACCGTAGCTGAAAAAGCGGTATCCGTTGTCGACCGCGGCTTTGTAGGCGGCCATGGTTTCCGGATAACCGGCGAACGCCGAAACCAGCATCAACAGCGTGGATTCAGGCAAATGGAAGTTGGTGACCAGGGCATCGACCACATGAAACGGCCGGCCCGGGTAGATGAAGATGTCGGTATCGCCGCTGAACGGCTTGAGCACGCCATCGCGGGCGGCGCTTTCCAGGGACCGCACGCTGGTGGTCCCCACCGCGATCACCCGACCGCCGCGGGCGCGACAGGCGGCCACCGCATCCACCACGTCCTGGCCGACTTCCAGCCATTCGCTGTGCATATGGTGGTCTTCGATCTTCTCGACCCGCACCGGCTGGAAGGTGCCAGCGCCAACGTGCAAGGTCACGAAAGCGGTCTCAACGCCCTTGGCCGCGATGGCCTCCATCAGCACCTGATCGAAATGCAGCCCCGCCGTCGGCGCCGCCACCGCGCCCAAACGCTGGGCGTAGACAGTCTGGTAACGCTCGCGGTCCGCGCCTTCATCCGGGCGGTCTATATAAGGAGGCAACGGCATGTGCCCGACGCGGTCGAGCAGCGGCAACACCTCTTCGGCAAAGCCCAGCTCGAACAACGCATCGTGGCGCGCGAGCATTTCAGCTTCGCCACCGCCATCGATCAGGATCTTCGACCCCGGCTTGGGCGATTTGCTGGACCGCACATGGGCCAGCACGCGATGACTATCGAGCACCCGCTCCACCAGGATTTCCAGCTTGCCGCCGGAAGCCTTCTGGCCAAACAGCCGCGCCGGAATCACCCGGGTATTGTTGAACACCATCAAATCGCCCGGGCGTAAATGCTCAAGCAAATCAGTGAATTGACGGTGTGCCAGGGCGCCGCTGACCCCATCCAGGGTCAACAGGCGACTATTGCGACGCTCGGCCAGGGGATGGCGGGCGATCAGCGAATCGGGGAGCTCGAAAGTAAAGTCAGCAACGCGCATGATGGGGTTCGTCTAGCAGGGCCGGGAAGTCTAGCGGAATTATCAAAAATTCTCCATGTACCTGATTGACCAGCGGTTATCTCATCTTTATACTCCGCGGCCATTGCCCTGATGGCGGAATTGGTAGACGCGGCGGATTCAAAATCCGTTTTCGAAAGGAGTGGGAGTTCGAGTCTCCCTCGGGGCACCAAAATTAAGAAAGGTCTTGCTTAGCAAGGCCTTTTTTTTCGCCTGTAGAAAAGCACCTGACACCCCACCGTCCCGTGTAGGAGCTGCCGAAGGCTGCGATCTTTTGACCTTTTTAACCTTTCACCCCGCCTGACCCTTTCACAAGGACTTCACCCATGGAATCGCAACTGGAAACCGTCGCCCTCTTCTCTCTGAAACTGGCTTATGAAACGGAAGGTTCAAGCCCGATTTTGCGGGATGATCTGGTGATGGGTGATTACCAGCGGGATGTGTTTGAGTTGCTGGTGCGGCGGGGGGATGTTGAGGGGATTCAGGTGAAGGTGGGTGAGTGTGTGGGGTTGGCGTTGGAGGCGGTTGGGGGTGTGGATAAGCCGTTGGGGCGGGAGTTGGGGAGGTTGGCGGCTGATTTTTCCAGCATTCAGACGATGGAACAGATTGATGCTCCGCTCGTTGCGCTCAAGGATTATCTGAAAGATATTCAATAAATGGAGGTGGACGACTTAACGCGAGAACGACCGATAGTCGGCCTCCACGCCACTACACTTAACTCTGAATTCCTTTTCCACTCGGAGCCAAGATATGTCAGAGGAAATAAGAGTATCTAAGCTCGAAGCAGCGCAGCGACAGTTAAATGCCGGAATTCGCATGCTGTTTGCTAACGGAGATCCGATCGCAACTCATACACTTTTTGGGGCCGCATCGAATCTTTTTTCTGATCTCGTCGAAGCAAAATGCTCAGACCAGTCTTGGGATAAGATTGGAATGGAAGCAAACGGTCTAAGCCTCGCCGAATACCGAAAAATAATGCGAAATGCACAAAATTTCTTGAAGCACGCAGATAAAGATCCTGATGCGGTATTAGACCTCGCGTTAAGTGATACGGAGGCACTCGCTTTCAGTACTGTAATGAACGCAAGCGTATTACCAGAGCCACTTACATTTGAAGCACAGGTATTTCAACTTTGGTTCATAGCGTCCTCCCGCGAGGGGTTAGAAAATGAGGACTTTCAAGAGATTGGCGTTAACCGTTGGTTCGGCGACCTCGAGTCAATGCCACGCGTGCAACGACTGCAAATAGGGCAAAAAGCCC
>DATMUG010000053.1:0-2223 GCA_035563915.1 Pseudomonas sp.
CTGGCCTTGCTCGGCAAGCGGGTGCCGGTGTCGCTGAAGCTGTTCCTGATGACCCTGGCGATCATCGACGACCTCGGCGCCATCGTGATCATTGCGATCTTCTATTCCGGCGAACTCTCGACCCTGTCGCTGGGTCTGGCGGCGGCGTGCATTGCGGCGCTGGTGGCGATGAACCGGCTCGGGGTGGTCAAGCTCGGGCCGTACATGATTATTGGGCTGATCCTGTGGGTCTGCGTGCTCAAGAGCGGTGTCCACGCGACGCTGGCCGGCGTGACCCTCGCGTTCTGCATCCCGCTGCGCACCAAAAACGCCGAGCCTTCGCCGCTGCTGACCCTCGAACACGCGCTGCACCCGTGGGTGGCCTACGGCATCCTGCCGTTGTTCGCCTTTGCCAATGCCGGCCTGTCGCTGACCGGCGTTACCGCCGAAAGCTTCACCCACCACGTGCCGATGGGCATCGCCGTCGGCCTGTTGCTGGGCAAGACTGTCGGTGTATTCGGCCTGACCTGGCTTGCCGTGAAAACCGGCATCGCCGCCCTGCCCCAGAACGCCAATTGGGGTCAGGTGCTGGGCGTGGCGATCCTCTGCGGGATCGGCTTTACCATGAGCCTGTTTGTCGGTTCCCTTGCCTTCGTGCCGGGTGCCAGTGAATACGCCGGGATGGACCGGATGGGCATTCTCACCGGCTCGGTGTTCGCGGCATTGATCGGTTATGCGGTGACATTGGCGGCAAGCAGAAAGAACACCGCACTGCCTTCCTGATGCCGTAGCGAACAATCTCCACGTCTTTAGAGACGCGTCCTACAGCCACGATTTTCCTGCTTCGTTAACGTCGTGCAGCCCCTTTCGAGGGGCTGTCGATGCATGAACGAAAGGACAATCAGTGGCTGGTCAAAAGGACATTCCCCGGGTTCCCAACCCACCGGCAGGCGACGGGCATCACGTCACCTACCGCTACATGACGGCCACCGAACTGGCCGATCAGGACGAGCGACAAAACAAGTACGACGCCATGCTGGCGCGGCAGGAGGCTTTCGAGCGCAGCCGCGAGGTGGCGGCGAACAAGCCTGAGCCAATGCGCGCCGGCTGCACGTTCGCCAAGTCCTGCAAGTTGCCGGACGCGATCATCGATTACTCGAACCCTTCGGGAATGGTCCCCACCGACAGCCTGAAAGATTACGGCGATCTGATCCTGCTCGGCGGCCGTGAAGCCGATGACAGCGGCGGCGTACCACTCAAGAAAATCAGCGGCACTGCCATCCCGGCAGGACTGGGCACCTTCGCCCTTGCGGGTGAAGCATTCAAGGCATTGCCCGCGATGGCCTCCACTGCCGTCATCACCCCGCTGGTCGGGCTGGTGGCGATGTTCATGCCATCGAACCTGGGCGACAGCGCGCTCTATACCGAAGACCAGTTGCTTGCCCTCAAGCAGGCTCGAACCCGCGTGCGCTTGCATGTCGAACAACAGGCCGACGGCAGCCTCAAGGGTTACGGCTTCTACACCGGCAAGAACCGCGACTGGGAAATGGTCGATGTCGCGCAGTTCACCGCACGCGGTAACCGCTTTGTCGCAGACCTCGGCGAAGGCATCGAGCTGATCTGGACGCCTGCCGTGGACGGCTCCGACATCCTCGGCATCCCCGCGCTGGAAGCCGCTCCGCAGGCACCGCATATCTGGGTGTACCCACCGACGAAAGCGGCGGACGGGATCCTGGTGAATCCGGTTTATCCGCCGGAGTATCGGGATTTCATTTTGGTGTTTCCGGCGGATTCTGGAGTTCGGCCGCTGTACATAGTGGTTGCACGTCCGGTTTCTGGGGATCATGTCTATCATGTTCCACCGGACGTTCTACCGGCCTTTCCCGATGCTGTACTCGTTCGTAAAAAAAGCCATCGCAAGCGCTGGGAAAGCAAGAAACGCATTTACGAGTGGGACTATCAACACGGAGCCGTCGAGGTTTACAACTGGGAAGGAGACCATCTCGGTGAGTTCGATATACACACAGGCGAAAAAACTGGCAAAGCAAGATCTAAACGACGCACCTCAACAAAATAACAAATGAGAGTTCAACTATGATTTTTATCGCCCTTACTGGCTTTTTCCCTGAACCGAACCCGGACAATTCATTGCAGTATCAGAAAACCGTACCACAAGCTTTAGAGCTGGATATTCTTAACGTTATGGGATGGTCATCCTTAAAAGACGTCCCGATGGGCGAGCAT
>DATMUG010000054.1:0-7438 GCA_035563915.1 Pseudomonas sp.
TCTATTTTTGTTATTGGTTTCGGGCTTCTTGTTTTTGTTGAGTGCCCATGCCATGAAGCTTCCTTCATGACCCTCCCAATCGGGAGCCAAGAGCAAACGGATTGCTATGGTCGCTGTGTTGCAGTGATCTTGCGATCCAACCAGTACAGGCTCTGTCTTAGGACAGTTTTTGTTGTTCTCGGCCTGGTCGTGGGGCTAGCCCCAAATACAACGCCTCTCCAAAAGAATCAGTTAGCTGCGCCTCTCGCCGTCTTGTTTTTATTGTGCGTGAGTCGATTCGTCTTATTTTTATTGTCTTATGCATTGCTTGTTATTGTTCTTGTACCAAACATATAGCAGGGTGCGTGCCAACTTTTGCAAACCCCAATAAAACAAGGGGTTGGACGTGTCAGGCAGGTTTCTGGGGGCGAAAAAAAGCCGGGGTTTCGTTACCGTAAGCCCCGGCTTCTGTTACGTGGAAAATCTGAGGTAACAGTTTTTTTCACAAAGTCACGTGTTACCCGCACATCCGACAGCTGTGGTTCAGCTCTCGCTGGCTACCCCGGTCTTGCGCCTTGGAATGCCCAGGCGCTGACGACGTTCCCACAGACATTTGCGGCTGACCCCAAGCTTGCGGGCCAGTTCGGTTTCAGTCATGTGGTCCTGATGCTCAAGCACGAAGTGCTGGAAATAGTCTTCCAGGGACAGGTCTTCGGTCGGCTCATGATTGCTGTTGGCGGCGTTGCTGGTGCCTTGTTGCGGGGGCAGACCGATGAACTCGTCGTCCTCCAGATCACCCAGTTCGATGTCAATCCCCAGCAGCTCGGCGGAAATCTCCGGGCTCTCGCACAGGATCACCGCACGCTCGACAGCGTTTTCCAACTCGCGAACGTTACCCGGCCATGAATAGTGGCGAATGGCTTGTTCGGCGTCCGGGGCGAATTTCAAGTCGGTGCGGTTAATCCGCGCGCTCTGCCGCGCCAGGAATGCATTGGCGATTTCGTTGACGTCGGCGCCACGCTCGCGCAAGGCCGGTAGCTTCAGAGCGATCACGTGGAGGCGGTAGTACAAGTCTTCACGGAACTGACCGATCTTTGCCAGGTTCTTCAAATCACGGTGGGTTGCAGCGATCAGGCGCACATCGACTTTTTGCGACTGGACCGAGCCTACCCGGCGGATTTCGCCTTCCTGAAGTACACGCAGCAGTCGGGCCTGGGCTTCGAGTGGCAGTTCGCCGATTTCGTCGAGGAACAAGGTGCCGCCGTCCGCTGCTTCCACCAGACCGGCACGCCCGGCACTGGCACCGGTGAACGCGCCTTTTTCGTGGCCGAACAGTTCGGACTCGATCAGGCTTTCCGGAATGGCCGCGCAGTTCACCGAAATCATCGGCGCCTTGGCTCGTTTGGACAGGTTGTGCAGGGCGCGCGCTACCAGTTCCTTACCGGTACCGGACTCGCCCTGGATCAGTACATTGGAATCCGTGGGGGCGACTTTGCGGATCTTGCCGTAGAGGTCTTGCATCGGCGGACAGGAGCCGATGATGCCGATCTCGCTATTGCTGTTATCAGTGCCCGATTTAGCCGCACCATTGGCGGCTTTGCCGGCCGCTGGTTCGCTGCTGGCTCGCAGCGATTGGCGATCGCGCAGGATGCGAGCGACAGCCTGGAGCATTTCGTCGTGATCGAAAGGCTTGGCGATGTAGTCCACCGCGCCCATCTTCATCGAGTCCACCGCCGAGCGCAGGCTGGCGTAGCTGGTCATGATCAGTACAGGCGTACCCTGGCCGAGTTTGATCAATTCGGTGCCCGGTGCGCCTGGCAGGCGCAGGTCACTGACTATCAGGTCGAACGTGGGAATGGTGAAGCGTTCTTGTGCTTCCTGCACGGATCCGGCTTCGCTGACCTGGTACTGGTTGCGTTCCAGCAGGCGGCGCAAGGCAGAGCGGATAATGGTTTCGTCTTCGACGATCAAAATGTGCGGCATTGATTCGATACTCTCGACGGTCTCAGTTCACAGCGGACGTCGCTTCGACATGACGCGGTAGTGTCACCCGGATACGGGTGCCGCGTTGGCTCTGAACATCAGCCGGGCTGTCGATGGTGATTTGTCCATAATGCTCTTCAACGATGGAATAGACCAGTGCAAGGCCCAGACCGGTGCCTTCGCCAGGGTCCTTGGTGGTAAAGAAGGGTTCGAACAATCGGTCCATGATGCTCGCCGGAATCCCGCTGCCTTCGTCTTCCACGATCAGGTCGACCGTGTGTTCGCCGGCTTCGCTCTTGACCCGCACTGCGCTGCCCGGAGGCGAGGCGTCACGGGCGTTTGAGAGCAGATTGATCAAGACCTGGGCGAGTCGTTGTGGGTCGCCTTCGACCCAGTGCTCGGGGTCGCACAGGTTATAGAACTGCACTTCGAAATTGCGTCGGTTCAGGGCCAGCAAGCCGATGGCGTCCTGGGCGACCTCCGCCAGACAGACGGCCTCGTCGCTGTGCTGATGGCTGCCGGCATGGGCGAAGCTCATCAGCGATTGCACGATGCGCGACACGCGTTTGGTCTGTTCGAGGATCTGCCCGCTGATTTCCGTGAGTTCGCCGTCTTCTTCACGTTCTTCGCGCAGATTCTGCGCCAGACACGCAATACCGGTGATCGGGTTGCCGATTTCATGGGCCACTCCAGCTGCGAGGCGACCGATGCTGGCCAGGCGTTCGGAATGCACCAGTTTGTCTTCGAGCATCTGCGTTTCGGTCAGGTCTTCCACCAGCAGAACCAGGCCACTGTTGCCGGGAGCAAGCGGCTCATCGATCGCTGCCTTGTGCAGGTTAAGCCAGCGGGTCTGGCCGTCGAGGGCCAGGTGCTGTTTGTGCAAATGTTCATCCGGAACGTTGATGAAGCCTTGCAGCAGATCCTTCCACGGGGCGGCAATGGTACTCAAGCGTGAGCCGACGACCCGCTGCGCGGCGATCCCGGTCAGTTCCTCCATGGCCTTGTTCCACATGAGGATTTCCTGGTCCTTGGCCAGCGAGCAGACGCCCATCGGCAATTCCTGCAGTGTCTGGCGGTGGTAGCGACGCAGGGCATCGAGCTCGGCGGCCAGACCGGTCAGGCGCGAGTGGTAATCCTCGAGTCGACTTTCGATGAAGTGGATGTCCTCGGTGACATAGTTTTCGCCGCCGGCCTTATAGGGCAGGAACGTCTCGACCATGTCCTGGGCAACGCTGGGTCCCATCAGGCCGGAGAGGTTGGCCTCGATGCGATCGCGCAAGCGGCGCAAGGCATACGGCCGGCGCTCATCGAACGGCAGGTAGAGGTCGCGCAGGGCCTGCTCGACTTCCTTCTGCGCAGCCTTGGCACCCAGCGGTTTGGCAAGCTGGGTGGCGAATTCCTGAGGTGAAGCGGCGTGCAGTTCCCGGCGCTGCGGGCGACGCACATTGTCCACGGCGCAGGCTTCGGCCGCGCTGGCCTCTTCGGTGCTGGCATTGGTGAACAGCGAGATCAGGGTGAACATCAGCACGTTGGCGGCCAGCGAGGCGATCGCCGCCATGTGCCAGCTGGTGTCGTCCAGCACGTAAATCATGTTCAGCAGCGGAATATAGAAACCCTGCAGATTGCCCACCAGCGGCAGCAGCATGGTCACCATCCAGACCAGAATGCCCGCCAGCAGACCGGCGATGAAACCGCGGCGGTTGGCGGTCGGCCAATACAGGACCGAGAGTACGCCCGGCAGGAACTGCAAAGTCGCCACGAACGCGACGATGCCGAGGTTGGCCAGGTCCTGCTCCGCACCCAGCAGCAGGTAGAATCCGTAACCGGCCATGATGATCGCGACGATCAGTGCCCGGCGTGTCCACTTCAGCCAGCGATAGATATTGCCTTCCGCCGGTGGTTGGTACAGCGGCAGTACCAGGTGATTGAGGGCCATGCCCGACAAGGCAAGGGTTGTGACAATGATCAGGCCGCTGGCCGCGGACAGCCCGCCGACATAGGCCAGCAGCGCCAACGCCTGGCTGTTGGCGGCGATGCCGATGCCGAGGGTGAAGTATTCCGGGTTGGTGGTGGCGCCCAGTTTCAGGCCGGCCCAGAGAATCAGCGGCACTGCCAGGCTCATCAGCAGCAAGAACAGCGGCAGACCCCAACTGGCGCTGACCAGCGCGCGGGGATTGAGGTTCTCGGTAAACGTCATGTGGTACATGTGCGGCATCACGATCGCCGAGGCGAAAAACACCAGCAACAGCGTGCGCCACGGACCTTCCTGCAGCGGAGTGTGCAGGGCGGCGAGGGCGGTCTGGTTTTGCAGCAGCCACAGCTCCAGCTGTTGCGGGCCGTCGAATACGCCATAGAGCGCGTAAAGACCGACACCGCCGAGGGCGATGAGCTTGATCACCGATTCGAAGGCAATCGCGAACACCAGCCCTTCGTGTTTCTCGCGGGTAGCGATATGCCTGGAGCCGAAAAAGATCGTGAACAGGGTAATCAGGGCGCAAAAACTCAGCGCCACACGATTCTGTACGGGTTCGCGGGTGAGAATGCCGATTGAGTCGGCCACCGCCTGAATCTGCAGTGCCAGCAGCGGCAGAACACCGATCAGCATGAAAATTGTGGTCAGCGCGCCCGCCCAGGTACTGCGGAAACGAAACGCGAACAGGTCCGCCAGGGAAGACAGCTGATAGGTGCGGGTGATCTTCAGGATTGGGTAGAGCAGCACTGGCGCCAGCAGAAATGCCCCGGATACGCCCAGGTAGCTGGACAGGAAGCCGTAGCCGTACTGATAGGCGAGGCCCACCGTGCCATAAAATGCCCAGGCGCTGGCATAGACACCCAGCGACAGGGTGTAGGTGAGCGGGTGGCGAATGATCGCCCGGGGGATCATGCCCCGTTCGCTGATCCAGGCCACGCCGAACAGCACCGCCAGGTACGCGGCACTGATCAGGATCATCTGGGTCAGGCTAAAGCTCATCGGCATCTTTTTGGCTCTGCAGGATGAAGGTCACGACGATCAGGATCAGCCAGAGCAGATAAGGGCGATACCAGGCGCCAGTGGCGTCGATCCACCAATCCATGATGGCCGGGGAAAACAGATAAATCCCCACTACCAGGAGCAGGACCAAGCGATAGATGTACATCCCGGCCTCTCTTTTTTATGCCCGCGCCCGAAAACGTGCGGCGATGGTAACGGATGGGTGCGCCACTGCAAGCCTGTTCACTGTAGCTGTGCCTCGGGCAGGCTCAGTGTGCGCGGGATCAGGCTGGCATCCCAGTGGGCGATTCCCCAGGCCAGCACTTCCCTGGGCGTGGCATAAACCAGTTCGGCGCCGGGCTTCTGCCCCAGGGCGCGCAAGGCCCGAAGCAGCAAAGGCGTGGCCTGGTCTTCGGTCAAGGGCGGCGAGCGGTAGGACTTGCCGAGCTTGTTGCCATCGGGCTGGGTAATCAGCGCAATGTGCAGGTAACGCGGCTGGCGCAAGCCAAGCAGTTCCTGCAGGTAAAGCTGGCGTGGCGTTGAGTCGAGCAGGTCGGCACCGCGCACGATATCGGTGATGCCTTGCCAGGCATCGTCGAGCACCACCGCCAGTTGATAGGCGTAGAGCCCATCGCGGCGGCGAATCACGAAATCACCGACATCGCGCCCGAGGTGCTGATGGAATTCACCTTGCACTCGGTCAATGAAGTGGTAGTCCAGTTCCGGAACGCGGATCCGGATCGCGGCATCCTTCGCGTCATGACCGGCGTTGCGGCACAACCCCGGATAGATGCCGTGGTATGGCTCCAGTTGCTTGCGCGAGCAGGTGCAGGCATAGGCCAGGCCCTGACTGAACAGGCGATTGAGCACTTCTGCGTAAGCGTCATGCCGGTCACTCTGACGGACCATCTCGCCATCCCACTCAAAGCCATAGCTCTCCAGTGCCTTGAGGATCGCAGCCTGGGCACCGGGCTCTTCCCGGGGCGGATCGAGGTCTTCCATGCGCATCAGCCAGCGACCGCCCACCGAGCGCGCGTCGAGGTACGAAGCCAGCGCGGCGACCAGCGAACCGAAATGCAGGTGCCCGCTGGGCGTGGGGGCGAAGCGCCCGATGTAGGAGGATTGGGGGATGGCAGTCATGAATGCATTTAAAGCCAAAAAAACATCAGAAACAAAAACGGAGCGTTCTCACGCTCCGTTCTTCATTCAAGTCGCGGTTACTTGCCGACTTGTTTTTCCTTGATTTCCGCCAGGGTCTTGCAGTCGATGCACAGATCGGCGGTAGGACGCGCCTCGAGGCGTTTGACACCGATTTCGATGCCGCAGGATTCACACCAGCCGTATTCTTCGTCTTCGATCAACTGAAGGGTCTTGTCGATCTTCTTGATCAACTTGCGCTCACGATCGCGGGCACGCAGTTCGAGGGCGAATTCCTCCTCCTGGCTGGCACGGTCTGCCGGATCAGGAAAGTTGGCCGCTTCGTCCTTCATGTGGTCCACGGTCTTGTCGACACCTTCCATCAGCTCTTTTTTCCACTGATTCAGAACCTTGGTGAAGTGCTTGCGCATGGGCTCGCCCATGTACTCTTCGCCGGCTTTCTGAACATAGGGCTCGAAGCCAATGATCGTCTGGTTTTGCTGCTTTGCTTGGGTGGACATGAAATAGACCGCCTCTACTCTTGTAATCCATCTGCGCAGGATTATTCCATCACCGGCGCCCGCCGGCCCTGCGGCTGCAAGCGGGCGAACTTACCAGATCAAATCAGGCCGCGCTACTCCCGGATGTCGAGGCCGCGGTCTGTAGCGCTTGCCGATGGTGGCAAAGCGCTGTCTGGTGGCTCGGGAGCCCTGATCAATTATTGATTTTAGCCAAACCTGGGGCGCTCGCCTGAGTCGTTTCAGGTTCGGTCATACGGCTCTGACCGCTTTAGGTTCTCGCTCGTTCCTGCGCTTGGGTAGAATCGGTTCTTTTCTTCGTTGAAGGAAGGCCAATGGCTCAGTCCTATAGTGCTCGCAGTCGCGCAATCGAACCTTTCCATGTCATGGCGTTACTGGCGCGGGCCAATGAACTGCAGGCCGCCGGCCAGGATGTGATCCACCTGGAAATCGGCGAGCCGGACTTCACCACGGCCGCCCCCATCGTTGCTGCCGGACAGGCCGCATTGGCCGCCGGGCATACCCGCTACACCGCTGCACGGGGGCTGCCGGCACTGCGCGAAGCCATCGCCGGCTTCTATCGACAGCGCTACGGCCTGGACATCGATCCCCAGCGCATCATGATCACCCCGGGCGGCTCGGGCGCCTTGCTGCTGGCGGCCAGCCTGCTGGTCGATCCCGGCAAGCACTGGCTTCTGGCCGACCCCGGCTACCCGTGCAATCGGCACTTCCTGCGCCTGGTCGAAGGCGCCGCCCAACTGGTCCCGGTGGGTCCTGAGCAGCGTTATCAACTCAACGCCCAGCTGGTGGCGCAGCATTGGGACGAGCACAGCGTCGGCGCCTTGGTAGC
>DATMUG010000055.1:0-28534 GCA_035563915.1 Pseudomonas sp.
ATTTCTCTGTAGGAGCTGCCGCAGGCTGCGATCTTTTGATCTGCAAAAGCTTTTTGACAGCATCACATTTCAACAGGTTAGAATCGCTGGCACGCAGACTGCATGGTCAGTTTGTGCCCGCCTTTCAGCTTTCTGGAGTACTGCCCTTTGGATGCATCGACCATCAACAGCCTGTTCTTGATCGGCGCGTTGCTGGTAGGTGCGAGCATTCTGGTGAGCTCACTTTCGTCCCGTCTCGGCATCCCGATTCTGGTCATCATCCTCGCCGTGGGCATGGCCGCCGGCGTCGATGGCGGCGGCATCATCTTCAACAACTACCCCACGGCCTATCTGGTGGGCAACCTCGCGCTGGCGGTGATCCTGCTCGATGGTGGCTTGCGCACCCGGGTATCGAGTTTTCGCGTGGCGTTATGGCCCGCGCTCTCGCTGGCCACGGTCGGGGTACTGATTACCACCGGTTTGACTGGCATGGCCGCGGCCTGGCTATTCGACCTGAACCTGATTCAGGGCCTGCTGATCGGCGCCATCGTCGGTTCCACCGACGCCGCGGCGGTGTTCTCGCTGCTCGGCGGCAAGGGCCTCAACGAACGGGTCACGGCGAGTCTGGAAATCGAATCCGGTAGCAACGACCCGATGGCGGTGTTCCTCACCGTGACCCTGATCGACATGCTCGCCAGCGGCCAGACCGGCCTGCACTGGAGCCTGTTGACCCACCTGCTGCGCGAGTTCGGCATCGGTGGCGTCATCGGCCTGGGTGGCGGCTGGCTCATGCTGCAACTGGTCAACCGCATCAACCTGGCCACCGGCCTTTATCCGATCCTGGTCATCGCCGGCGGCCTGCTGGTGTTTGCCCTGACCAACGCCCTGCACGGCAGCGGTTTCCTGGCGGTTTACCTGTGCGGCCTGGTGATCGGCAACCGCCCGGTGCGCAGCCGCCACGGCATCCTGCACATGCTCGACGGCATGGCCTGGCTGGCGCAGATCGGCATGTTCCTGGTGCTGGGCCTGTTGGTCACGCCCCACGATCTGCTACCGATTGCCCTGCCGGCGCTCGCCCTGGCGCTGTGGATGATCCTGTTTGCCAGGCCGCTCTCCGTGTTGGTCGGCCTGTTGCCGTTCAAAGCTTTCCACGGCCGCGAGAAAGCCTTTATCTCCTGGGTCGGCCTGCGTGGCGCGGTACCGATCATTCTGGCGGTGTTCCCGTTGATGGCGGGCCTGCCCAACGCCCAGCTCTATTTCAACCTCGCCTTCTTTATCGTGCTGGTGTCGCTGCTGGTACAAGGCACGAGCCTGCCGTGGATCGCCAAACTGCTGAAAGTGACGGTGCCACCGGAACCCGCCCCCATCTCCCGCTCGGCGCTGGAAGTGCACGTCACCAGCGAGTGGGAGCTGTTCGTTTATCGGCTCGGCGCTGAAAAATGGTGCATCGGCTCTCACCTGCGTGAGCTGAAAATGCCCGAAGGCACCCGCATCGCCGCCCTGTTTCGTGGCGAACAACTGCTCCATCCGTCGGGTAGTACGGTGCTGGAAGTCGACGATTTGCTCTGCGTAATCGGCCATGAACACAACCTTCCCGCCCTCGGAAAACTGTTCAGCCAGGCCCCGCAGCGGGGCCTCGATTTGCGCTTCTTCGGCGACTTTGTACTCGAAGGAGACGCCCAGCTGGCCGCGGTTGCAGCCCTGTACGGGTTGAAAGTCGAAGGCATCGATCCGGACATGTCCCTGGCCCGCTTTATTGCCCAGAAAGTAGGAGGTGCGCCGGTGGTCGGCGACCAGGTGGAGTGGAACAACACCATCTGGACCGTCGCGGTCATGGACGGGAACAAGATCGGCAAAGTGGGCGTCAGATTCCCCGAAGGAAGTCGCCCGGGCCCCGGACTCTTCCTCTAAACTCCATTCTTCGCCTCGTCTTTTGATCGGTCTTTATGTCAAGCCTGCGCACCTTTTTCGTCATGGTCCTGTTGGGCCTGAGCCTCTCCGTCGGCACGCTGCAAGCTGCCGAACCGCCCACCCGGGAATCCGTTCAGACGAGTCTGGACAAGATCGCCGACCGCAAGCTGCCGGAGGCTGACCAGAAGGCCTTGCAGTCAGTCCTGCAAGGCACGCTGACCCAGCTCAACAACCGGCGCGATTACGAGCAGAAACTCAGCGATCTGAAGCAGCAGCTGGCGAGCGCCCCCAAGCAGACCATCGAGAACCAGCGCGAGCTGACGCGTCTCAAGGCCAGTGCCGTGGTGCCGGTCGCGCAACGCTTTACCAAGGAGTCGATCCAGCAGCTTGAGCAAATGCTCACCGAGCGCTCGACCCAGCAAGCCGACCTGCAAAAAGCCCTGTCAGATGCCAACAGCCTGATCATTACGGCCCAGACGCGCCCCGAGCGCGCGCAGGCCGAGATCGCCAGCAGCCAGACGCGGATCCAGCAGATCAACAACATCCTCAAGACGGGCAAGGACAGCGGAAAGACGCTGAGCGCCGAGCAGCGCGATCAGCTCAACGCCGAACTGGCAGCGCTCAACGCCCTGATCCCCTTGCGTCGCCAGGAACTGGCCGGCAACACTCAGCTGCAGGACCTGGGTAACAGCCAGCATGACTTGTTATCGGAGCGATCCGACCGGTTGGATCAAGAGATCCAGGACCTGCAAAACCTGATCAACCAGAAGCGCCTGGCACAGTCCCAGGAGACTGTGACGCAGCAGTCCATCGAAGCGCAGAAGGCCGGCGGCAGTAGCCTGTTGGCCACCGAAAGCACCGCCAACCTGAAGCTGTCCGACTACCTGCTCAAAAGCACTGACCGGCTCAACGAAGTCACCCAGAAGAATCTGCAGACCAAGCAGCAACTGGACAGCGTGACCCAGAGCGATGCGGCCCTGGACGAACAGATCAACGTGCTCAAGGGCAGCCTGCTGCTTTCGAAGATTCTCTACAAACAGAAACAGGCCTTGCCGCGCCTCAGGGTCGACCGCGACCTGGCCGACCAGATCGCCGACATTCGCCTGTATCAGTTCGAAGTCAGCCAGCAACGGGAGTTGCTCAGCAGTCCGGCCACTTACGTCGACAACCTGCTGTCGACCCAACCGCCCGAGCAAGTCACCCCGCAACTGCGCAAGAGCCTGCTGGAACTGGCCACCACCCGCGCGGACCTGCTGGAGCGGCTCAATCGCGAACTGAGCGCCGTGCTCAACGAGTCCATCACCCTGCAACTGAACCAGAAACAGCTGCTGAGCACCGCACAAAGCCTGCGGGCAACCCTCGATGAGCAGATGTTCTGGATCCCCAGCAACAAGCCGCTGGATCTGGAGTGGGTACGTGGTGTGCCTGATCGCCTTAAACGCCAGATCGAGACACTTCCCCTGGCCTCCAGCGTGAGTGAGCTGACCGATGGCCTGACCCAGCGTCCGCTGCTGTTCCTGCCACTGGCGCTGCTGATCGGTGCACTGTTATGGCGTCGCAAGCAGTTGTATGCCCGACTGAACAAGGTTCACCAGGACATCGGCCACTTCAAGCGCGACAGCCAGTGGCATACACCCCAAGCGATTCTGATCAATATTTTGCTGGCGATGCCGGTGTCGCTGGGCCTGGGGCTATGCGGCCTGGCTCTGCAAATCGACGCACGCGGACAGAACGCCAACATGGGCGCGGCACTGATGCAAATGGCGGGGGCCTGGCTGGTGTTCTACACCGCCTATCGAGTCCTGGCTCCGGGTGGTGTGGCGGAACTGCATTTTCGCTGGGAAAAACCTCAGGTCGAATTCCTCCGCGGCTGGGTCAGAAGGCTTGGCATGGTGGTGATGGCACTGGTCGCCGTGGTGGCGGTTGCAGAACTGCAGCCGGCGATACTGGCCGACGACGTACTGGGCATGCCGGTGGTGCTCATCTGCTACGCCTTGATGACCTGGTTGCTCAGCCGCCTGCTGCTCAGCAGCCCGACACACGAACACGCCTCGCTGTTTCGCAAGGCCGTGGCCATCATGTTCACAGCCCTGCCGGTGGCGCTGTTCGTGGCCGTGTGCTTCGGCTACTACTACACCGCGCTGAAGCTCAGCGACCGGCTGATCAATACGTTGTACCTGCTGATGTTCTGGATAGTGATCGAAGCCACCTTCGTGCGCGGCCTCAGCGTCGCCGCGCGCCGCCTGGCCTACCAGCGCGCCCTGGCCAAGCGCCAGGCCGCAAAGGAAGCGGGCGACGGCGAAGCGGTGATCGAAGAACCGAGCATGGACATCGAGAAGGTCAACGAACAATCCCTGCGCCTGATCCGCCTGGCCCTGCTCGGTGGCTTCATGGCGTTGCTGTACTGGGTCTGGGCCGACCTGATCACCGTGTTCTCGTACCTGGACAACGTCACCCTGTACGAATACACCAGCGGCACCGGCGCCAACATGAGCATGGTGCCGATCAGCATCGGCGACATGCTCGGCGCGCTGATCATCATCGGCATCACCTTCGCCCTGGCGCGCAACCTGCCGGGCTTGCTGGAGGTGTTTGTACTGTCCAAGCTGGATCTGGCCCAGGGCAGTGCCTATGCCACCACGACGCTGCTGTCCTATGTGATTGCCGGCGTCGGCTTCGTCTCGACACTGTCGACACTCGGCGTGAGCTGGGACAAGTTGCAGTGGCTGGTGGCGGCGCTGTCGGTCGGCCTGGGTTTCGGCATGCAGGAAATCTTCGCCAACTTCATCTCCGGCATCATGATCCTGTTCGAACGCCCGGTACGGATCGGCGACACCATCACCATCGGCAACTTGTCGGGGACGGTGAGCAAGATCCGAATCCGCGCCACGACCATCACCGATTTCGACCGCAAGGACATCATCGTCCCGAACAAGACGTTCATCACCGGGCAACTGATCAACTGGTCCCTGACCGATACCATCACCCGAGTAACCCTCAAGCTCGGGGTCGACTACGGTTCGGACCTGGATCTGGTCAAGGAACTGCTGCTCAAGGCCGCGCGGGAAAACCCACGGGTACTCAAGGAACCGGAGCCGCACGTGTACTTCCTGAATTTCGGTGAAAGCACCCTCGACCACGAACTGCGCATGCATGTGCGCGACCTCGGCGACCGCAACCCGGTGATCGATGAGGTCAACCGCTTCATCAACCGCGAGTTCAAGAAGCAGCACATCAACATCTCGTTCCGGCAGATGGAGGTCTACCTCAAGAACCTGCACGGCCAGGAATACAAGATGGTGCCCATCGAACCGGAAGGCAAAACCATCGTGCCGCTCAACGATGACAAGCAACCACCACTGGCACCGCCTGCGGCCAAACTCGACTAACCGAGCATTCCCCAGCAGAATGCTCGGACATTCTGCTGGAGACGGCCTTTGAAAGCCCTCGACGAACTGACCTTCGATAATCGCTTCGACCGCCTGGGCGATGCGTTTTCCGCCCATGTGCTGCCCGAGCCGATCGACAATCCGCGTCTGGTAGTCGCCAGCCCCGCCGCCATGGCCCTGCTGGATCTCGACCCGACCGTGGCCGAAAGCCAGGAGTTCGCCGAGTTATTCAGCGGCCACAAGTTGTGGGCCGACGCGATCCCCAGGGCAATGGTCTATTCCGGTCACCAGTTCGGCTCCTACAACCCGCAACTGGGCGATGGACGCGGGCTCTTGCTGGGTGAGGTCTACAACGCGGCCGGCGAGCATTGGGACCTGCACCTCAAGGGTGCCGGGCAGACACCCTTTTCGCGCATGGGTGACGGACGCGCGGTGCTGCGTTCCTCGATCCGCGAATTCCTCGCCTCCGAAGCCCTGCATGCCCTGAATATTCCGACGACCCGCGCGCTGTGCGTGATCGGCTCCGATACCCCGGTGTGGCGCGAGAAGCAGGAGCGCGCGGCCATGGTCCTGCGCCTGGCGCCGAGCCATGTGCGCTTTGGCCATTTCGAATATTTCTACTACACCAAGCGCCCCGAACAGCAGAAAACACTCGGCGACCACGTACTGGCCATGCACTTTCCAGAGTGTCTTGAACAGCCGGAACCTTATCTGGCCATGTTCCGTGAAATCGTCGAACGCAATGCCGAACTGATCGCCAAATGGCAGGCCTACGGTTTCTGTCACGGCGTGATGAACACCGACAACATGTCGATCCTGGGGATTACCTTCGACTTCGGCCCATTCGCCTTCCTTGATGACTTCGACGCCAACTTCATCTGCAACCATTCCGATGATCAGGGCCGCTATTCCTTCAGCAACCAGGTGCCGATCGGCCAATGGAACCTCAGCGCCCTGGCCCAGTCCCTGACGCCGTTCATCAGCGTCGAGGCCCTTCGCGAAACGCTTGGCCTGTACTTGCCGCTGTTCCAGGCCCACTACCTGGACCTGATGCGCCGTCGTCTCGGCCTCACCCGCGCTGAAGACGACGACCAGACATTGCTGGAGCAACTGCTGCAACTGATGCAGAACAGCGGCGTGGACTACAGCTTGTTCTTCCGCCGACTGGGCGAAGAGTCACCGCAAGCAGCCATCGCTCGCCTGCGCGACGACTTCGTCGACCTGAAGGGATTCGATGCCTGGGGCGAGCAATACATCGCCCGGGTAGCCCGCGAAGGCGAACTCGATCAGGAACAGCGTCGCCAGCGGATGCACGCTGTGAACCCGCTGTACATCCTGCGCAACTACCTGGCGCAGAAGGCTATCGATGCCGCGGAAAAAGGCGATTACTCGGAAGTCCGCCGGCTGCATGCGGTGCTGAGCAATCCGTTCGAGGAACAGCCGGGGATGGAGAGCTATGCGGAACGCCCACCGGAGTGGGGCAAGCATCTGGAGATCAGTTGTTCGTCGTAAAACAGGTCAGTTGAGAGGATCGATAGCACAGACTACACGAGCAATAATGTCAGCCATTGTTGCCTCATCAAGTCGCTCGATGAACTTCGCTGAGCCGTTGCGGACGCGTTCCTCGATATCAAAACTGCGCACTTGGTTACACACGGCGACCCCATTGGTTTCATGGCCCGAGACGACGACCGCAAGGCCTACGTTTCGAGTGAAGCCCCCACCACTGGTCACCGGCACTGTCATGCTCACGCCAAGCGAGTTGATTTCCTTCGGCGTGATTACCACAAAGCGGTGTCGGTTCATCATTTCCCGACCCGCTACCGGGTTCGGATCGATCCAATACACGTCTCCCCGTTGCGGGGCCTGCCGACGGACCATCAACCCAGCTCCCGGCCAACTGCATCGCCTTCACGTGACAATGCTGTCTGTTTGTTCAACTCGACCATTTCCTCCGAACCCTCAAGCAGCTCTGCAAGGCTGTAGCGTTTGCGAACGGGTTCAATAACCGGGCGGGCAATCAACTCACCATCGACCACATTTAATTCCAACTGCGCCCCCACATCCAAATGCAGGAGCTTTAACAAGGTCGGCGGGAGAGTAATTACCGCAGCACCACCTTGACGGCGGATTTTGGAAGTCACGGACATGGGATAGCTCCGATCCGATGATTGAGAGGTATCGACTTCTCGATATGTGCAACAAAAGTAGCACGCAACTGAAGACAAAGCGAACTCCTTACGAGGCAGGCCGGATAAGCAGAGGTGCTTGCAGCGTAGCCTCCGACCTCGTGATGAGCAGCAGGAAAATGTGAGCGATTGCTACAACCTCTTCCGCATTTTCACTTGATTAAACATGGCCTCGACTCCAGATCAGCACCATCGACTGCTCAATCCTCTGGAGCCCACCATGCCCGAACCACTCCTCATCCCCTGTCCCCACTGCAACGGTCTCAACCGCATCCCCGTCGAGCGCCTGGGCGATCACCCCAAATGCGGGCGCTGCAAGTCAGAAGTCCTGCTGAACAAGCCTTTCGAACTGAAACAGGGCGACTATGCCAGTCAGATCAAGGGCGATCTGCCGCTGTTGGTGGACGTCTGGGCGGACTGGTGCGGGCCGTGCAAGTCGTTTGCGCCGGTGTTCGAGCAGGCGGCGGGGCAGTTGGCGGGGAAGTGTCGGCTGGCCAAGCTCGATAGCGAGGCGAATCAGCAGTTGTCAGCACAATTGGGGATTCGCTCGATCCCGAGCCTGATTCTGTTCAGGAACGGCCGGGAAGTGGCACGCCAGAGCGGGGCGTTTCCGTTGCCGCAGTTGATGAGCTGGTTGCGTAGCCAGGGGATCTTGTAGGAGCGAGCTTGCTCGCGATGGACTTCAACGATGACGAGGGCTGCCAGCATGTTCGCGGTGCTCTTACGTTCATCGCGAGCAAGCTCGCTCCTACAGGGGCTGTTCAGGCGTTTTCGAGCAGGTTGTGCAGCTCGACAAACTGCTGCGTCAGCTTGTGTCGCGGATCGAGGTGGATCAACGGTGTGTTGGCCTGATGCGATTCGCGCATACGCACCGAGCTGCCCAGGTACACCGGCAGCACCGGCAACCCTTCGGCGATCAGTTCGTCGAGCATCTGCTGAGGCAGGCTGGCGCGGGCCTGGAATTGGTTGACCACGATCCCCTCCACCGCCAGCTCTTCATTGTGGTCTTCCTTCAACTCTTCGATTTCCGCCAGCAGGCCATACAGCGCCTGGCGCGAGAAACTGTCGCAGTCGAAGGGAATCAGCACGCGATCGGCGGCAATCAGCGCCGAAACCGCATAAAAATTCAGGGCTGGAGGCGTATCGAGGTAAATGCGGTCGTAGTCGCCGTCGAGCTCTTCCAGCAATTTTCGCAGCTTGTTGATCTTGTGCTTGGCCTCGAGCTTGGGCTGCAAGTCCGCCAGTTCGGCTGTGGCGGTGATCACGTGGAGGTTGTCGAACGGGGTTTCGTAGATATCGACCTGGTTTTTCTTGGAGAACGGCCCGGAAGACAAGGTCTGCTTGAAGAAATCGGCGATCCCCATCGGAATATCGTCACCGGTGAGCCCCGTCAGGTATTGGGTGGAGTTGGCCTGGGCATCGAGATCCACCAACAGGGTGCGATAACCCTCGCTGGCGCTGACCGCCGCCAGATTGCAGGCAATACTGGATTTGCCCACGCCACCTTTCTGATTGAACACCACGCGCCGCATGTCAAAACCTCCGTGTATCAAAGAATGACCGAGTGTAGTGGCCCACGGCATGGCTTAGCTACCTCCCCGGCAACGGGACTACACAGTCATCGGCAATCTCCTGCCAAAAGGACGGCAAGCTCGCGCATCAGTCTCAGGTGGACCCGACAGACGGGACGCGTGGCAATAGGAATAATTGGCAACTACTCAATTTTCGCGATCGGCTGGGTACAACCGGTTGTGCAAAATGTAACCAGCATTTGCTACACGTTCCCGGCACCGGGATAATGCCCGACACTCTGCGCCAGGCGCCATGCAGAGGGAGTCGTGGATGTCTGCCACTCGCCGCGTCAAACAAGCCCTGCAGGGGCGGGAAAGAATGTCTGTGATCAACTTCAACATCGCCCAGTGGCGCGCATGGGCCCCAGGGCTCGAAAGCGTGGACGATTGGCGGGCCTGGAGCCGGCAACCTGTCGAGTTGCCGGCCAGCGATGCAGCCCCAGACGTGTCGTTCCTGCCCGCCATGCAACGGCGGCGCCTCAGCCGGCTGGCGCGGATGGCCTTCAGTGTCGGCTGGCCATTGGCCGAGGGCCATCAGGAACTGCCACTGGTCTTCGTTTCCCGTCACGGCGAAACCCCACGCACCGTCGATATCCTCAGCGACCTGGCCGCAGACCAGCCGCTGTCGCCCACGCAATTCAGCTTGTCGGTGCATAACGCGATCATTGGCTTGTGGTCGATCATGCGCGGCGAAACCAGCGAAATGACCGCCCTGGCCGCCGCCGGTGACGGGTTGGAGCACGGCATGCTGGAAGCGGCGGCCCTGCTGGATGAGGGCGCGAGCGCGGTATTGCTGGTGGTCACTGAAGAACAACCGCCGCAGGCCTATTCGTCCTGGATCGACGACGTGCCCTTTCCCTACGCCGTTGGCCTGCTGATCACACCGGGCAATGACTGGCAGCTGTCCCTGAACAGCCCTTCGGTTGCGTTGTCCAAATCTCGCTGGCCACACGCACTGAATCTGGTGCGTATGCTGCTCGACCAGCCAACCACCTGCCAACATGCCTGGAAAAATCGTGTATGGACCTGGCAACGCAACCTGTGACTGAAAAAAACCGCGACGCCTATTACTGGCGCCTGCTGGCCACCGCCGCGAGCTTCGCCCTGTTCGGGCTGGGCGGTCTGTGCCTGCGCCTGTTGGTTTTTCCGCTGCTGAGCTGCCTGCCGGGCGATGCCCTGACCCATCGTTCGCGCGCACGGCAAACCGTCAGTCGCTGCTTCTGGTTGTTTGTTCGTTTCATGGCCCGTACCGGTGTGCTGACCTATGACATTCAGGGCACTGAAAAACTCGGCCGCCCGGGGCAAATGATCGTCGCCAATCACCCTTCACTGATCGACGTGGTGTTTCTGATCGGCCTTGTGCGCCATGCCAACTGCGTGGTCAAACAAAGCCTCTTCGAAAACCCGTTCACTCGCGCCCCGCTGCGCCGGACCGAATACATCAGCAATGATGGCAGCATGGACATGCTCGATGCCGCCGCCGATGCCTTGAAAAGCGGCCAGACCCTGATCATCTTTCCCGAAGGCACCCGAACCCAGCCCGGCCAGGCGCCGGCCTTTCATCGGGGGGGCGCGGCAATCGCTCTGCGGGGTGCGAAAATCCTCACCCCGGTGGTCATCAAGGTCAGCCCCACCACATTGACCAAGGCCGAACCCTGGTATCGGATCCCCAAGCGCCGCGTGCACTTCAGTTTCCGCGTCGGCGCCGATATAGACCCACAGACCTTCGTCGCGCTCGGCCCAGCCCCTCAAGCCTCGCGCAAGCTCAACGATTATCTGCATTCTTACTACATCAAGGAGCTCGCCGAAGATGAGCGATCTGAACACCGTTAGCCTGAACCGCGATATCAAAGCATTGATCATCGAAGCCCTCGGTCTCGAAGACATCAGCGTCGAAGACATCGGCGATCAACAGACGCTGTTCGGCGAAGGCCTGGGCCTGGACTCGGTGGACGCCCTGGAACTGGGCCTGGCCATCCAGAAAAAATACGGCATCAAAATCGATGCCGACGCCAAGGACACCCGTAACCACTTCAGCAACGTGGCGAGCCTTGCGGCGTTCGTCACCGCAAAACAGGCAGCTTGAGACCGGACCATGCAAACTCGTGACGACATTTTCAACACACTGCGCGATGCCCTGGTCGAGCTGTTCGAACTGGACCCCAAGCGGGTGAGCCTCGAATCGAACCTGTACCAGGACCTGGAAATCGACAGCATCGATGCCGTCGACCTGATCGATCACATCAAACGCCAGACCGGCAAGAAAATCGCCGCCGAAGAATTCAAATCGGTGCGTACCGTCAGTGACGTGGTCGAGGCGGTCTACCGCCTGGTTCAACCCGCCGCATGAGTCGACTGATAGGCCTGGGCCTGCTGCTGGCGGGCCTGCTCTACCCCTTCGCGGTTTATTTCGGCATGGAGCACTTCGCCCCGTGGCAGTTCGGCCTGCTGCTGGGCAGCCTGTGGCTGGCCCGCGTGCTGACCGTCAAGCGCCAGCCGGGCAGCCTGTGGATGGCCTTGGTGGCCATTGCTTTTTGCCTGTTGTTGGCGCTGTTCGACAACCCGGCGTTGCTGCGCTGGTACCCCGTATTGATCAGCACCTTCATGCTGGGGCTGTTTGGCGGGAGCCTGATGTACGGCCCACCGGTGGTTGAGCGTCTGGCCCGGATACGTGAACCGGATCTGCCGGACGAAGGCATTCGCTACACCCGTCAGGTGACGATCGCTTGGAGCGTGTTTTTTTTCTGCAACGGTCTATGCGCCGCAGCCCTGACGCTTTGGGCGCCGCTGAGCTGGTGGATGGTGTACACCGGGCTGATTTCCTATGGATTGATAGGCCTGATGTTTGCCGTTGAGCTGCTCATACGCATCCGGGTACGAGGCCGTATATGAATTGGATAAAACTTGAGCAGCTGCTGCTCAAGGCCCAGCCGGAACGCGCCGTAGCGGTCGCGCCGGCCCTGAATCACGCACAACTGTGCGAACAGGCCCTGAGCCTGGCCGCCGGCCTGCAGGCACGGGGCGCTCGGCGTATCGCCGTGCACCTGGAGGATGCCGCCAACCTGGCGATTGCCCTGCTGGGCGCCTGGCGGGCCGGGGTCAGCGTGTTGCTGCCCGCCGACCTGCAGCCCCAGACCCGTCTGCGTTGGTCGAATGACGTCGAGCTGTGGCTGACCGATCAGCCCGACGATGTGCACCTGAGCGATTTCCGGTATCCGCCGCTCGGCACCGCCGAACTGGATCTGGATCGCTGCACCCTGAGCCTGTGCACATCCGGTTCCAGCGGCGAACCCAAGCGCATCGAAAAAAGCCTGCGCCAACTGGTCAATGAAGTCGAGGCTCTGGAGCGCCTGTGGGGCGAAGGCCTTGGCCCGGCGTGCATCATTGGCAGCGTCGCCACCCAACACATTTATGGCCTGCTGTTCCGCGTGCTGTGGCCGCTGTGTGCCGGACGAACGTTCGTGCGCAAGCAACTGGCCTTTCCGGAAGACCTGCAACGCGCCAGCCGCGAACAGGCTGCGTTTGCCTGGGTGGCCAGCCCGGCGCTGCTCAAGCGCATGGGCGACAACCTCGACTGGCCGGCAATGAGCGCGGTGCGTCGAGTGTTTTCCTCCGGTGGCGCATTGCCCGCCGAGGCCGCGCAAAGCCTGCACGAACGCCTGCATCAATGGCCGACCGAAATTTTCGGCAGCTCCGAAACCGGCGGCATCGCCTGGCGCCAGGGGCCCGATTTCTGGCAGCCCTTCGCCGATGTGCGCCTAAAGCAAGACAGTGACGGTGCCCTGTTGATCACGTCGCCCTACTTGCCCGCCGGTCATGTCGAACACACCGCCGATGCGGCGCATATCGCCGCTGACGGCCGTTTCGAGCTGCTCGGACGGTTGGACCGGATCGTCAAACTCGAAGAGAAACGCATCTCGCTGCCCATGCTCGAGCAAGCGCTGGTGACCCATGACTGGGTCGCCGAAGCACGGCTCGCCGTGGTGCAGGAGAACCGCGCCTCGCTGGGGGCGCTGCTGGTCCTGAGCGAAGCCGGCTTGCACGCCTTGCGCAATCAGGGCCGGCGCACGCTCACTGAAACCTTGCGCCAACACCTGAGCCAGCATTGTGAATCCCTGGCGCTGCCACGGCGCTGGCGTTTGCTGCGACAACTGCCCCTGAACGCCCAAGGCAAACTGCCCCAGGCCGATGTTGAAGCCCTGCTGCTGGCGCCACGCCCCAAGGCTGCGCAGGTACTGGAGCAGACCGAAACCGATGGCGAGTGGAGCCTGCAACTGGCCGTACCGCCGGACCTTGCCTATTTCAGCGGGCACTTCCCAAAAGCCCCTGTGTTGCCCGGTGTGGTGCAGGTCGAGTGGGCCATGACCCTGGGCCAGCAATTGATGAACCTGCCGGAAAAATTCGCCGGCATGGAAGTCTTGAAGTTCCAGCAACTGGTGCGGCCCGGGGATGAAATCCAGCTGCACCTGCGCTTTGACGCCACCCGCGGCAAACTGTATTTCGCCTATCGCAATGAAACCGCCACTTGTTCCAGCGGGCGGATTTTGCTGGAGGCGGCGCATGCATAGTCCGCGGCAGATGGGCCTGTTGGAGCAGAAAGGCTTTTTGTGGCGAGGGAGCTTGCTCCCGCTCGAGTGCGAAGCGCTCGCCATGAGGCTGGTGCTGCATGGATTTGGGTCTGCTTCGCAGCCCAGCGGGAGCAAGCTCCCTCGCCACAGGGGTTCTTCGCAGGTTCCAGATCATGCATAACCCCTGCGCCATCATCCCGGTGTACAACCACGAAACCGCAATCACCACGGTGGTCGACGCCCTGCTGGCCAGCGATCTGCCGTGCATCCTCGTGGACGATGCCAGCAGCCCGGCTTGTGCCAGGGTGCTGGATCAACTGGCCCAGCGCGACAGGGTTCACCTTATCCGCCTGGCCGCCAATCAGGGCAAGGGCGGTGCCGTCATGACCGGCCTGCGCGAAGCAGCGCGACTGGGTTTCAGCCATGCCCTGCAGGTGGACGCCGACGGCCAGCACGATCTTCAAGACGTCGCACGCTTCATCGAACACTCACGCACCCACCCCGACGCCGTGATCTGCGGTTATCCGCAATACGACGCCAGCGTCCCCAAGGGTCGTCTGTACGCCCGCTACCTGACCCACGTCATGGTCTGGATCAACACCCTGTCGTTGCAGATCCGCGATTCCATGTGCGGATTCCGCGTCTACCCCTTGCCCCCGGTGCTGGCGTTGATCGACACCGCGAAGATCGGCAAACGCATGGATTTCGACTCGGACATTCTGGTGCGCCTGGCCTGGCGCAATCAGCCGATGCAATGGCTTCACACCAAGGTCCATTACCCTCTGGACGGCGTTTCGCACTTCCGCATGTTCCACGACAACGTCTTGATCTCGAGCATGCACACCCGCCTGTTCTTCGGCATGTTGCTGCGCTCGCCCCTGATCCTCTGGCGGCGGTGGCGATCTTGAGCAGCGACAAGCAACACTGGGCCGACCGCGAAGAGCGTGGCAGCTTCTGGCTGATGAAGCTCACTGCCTTCGGCGCCAAAGTCCTCGGCCGCCGGCTGCTGAGCCCGGTTTTGTACGGCATCGTGCTGTACTTTTTCCTGTTCGGGCGCACCGCGCGCCACAGCGCCTGGCAGTACCAGCAACGCCTGGCCGACTGGAGCGCCCGCCCGGAGCTGCGCCCGACCCACTGGCGCGTGTTCGGCCAGTTCATGGCCTTCGCCGACTCCATGCTCGACAAGCTCGACGTGTGGAACCGCAAGCTTTGCATCGAGCAGATCGAAATCATCGACCCGGCGTTGCTGCGCAACCAGTTGCGCGGCAGCCGCGGGCAGATGCTGGTGGGGGCGCACCTGGGCAACCTGGAAGTGTGCCGCGCGCTGGCGGAAATCGGCGAGAAGGTGACCATGAACGTGCTGGTGCACACCAAGCACGCCGAGCAGTTCAACCGTCTGCTGGGTGAAGCCGGCGCGACCAATTTGCGCCTGATTCAGGTCAGCGAACTGGACCCGGTGATCATGTTGCAACTGCACGAACGCCTGGAACGCGGTGAATGGCTGGCGATTGCCGGCGACCGCGTGCCACTGCATGGCGGGCGCAGCGTGACCGTGGACTTTCTCGGCCACCCGGCAAAATTCCCCCAGGGCCCTTGGCTGCTGGCCGGCCTGCTGAAATGTCCGATCCACTTGCTGATGTGCCTGAAGAAACCCGACGGCCACTATCGCCTGACCCTCGAACCCTTCGCCCAGGCCATCACCTGGAAGCGCAGCGACCGCGAGCAGGTCATTCATCAGTGGGCCTCCCGCTATGCCGAGCGCCTGAGTCACTATTGCCTCCAAGCGCCTCAACAATGGTTCAACTTTTACCCTTTCTGGAAGACCGATGACGACGCCAACGCTTGAGCCGGTAACTTTCGGCGAACTCCCCTTGCGCATCGAAGACGTGCTGGCCTTGGCCAACCGTCACGCACCGGCGCAGCTACAGGGCGACCCCGCCTACCGTGAGCGCATCGCCAAAGGCGCGCGTTTCCTCGATTCCCTGCTGGACAAGGAAGGCGTGATCTATGGCGTGACCACCGGTTACGGCGATTCCTGCGTGGTGGCGGTGCCGCTGCATCACGTTGAGGCGCTTCCCCGGCACCTGTTCACTTTCCACGGCTGCGGGCTGGGCAAACTGCTCGACGCCCAAGCCACCCGCGCGGTGCTGGCTGCGCGCTTGCAGTCGCTGTGCCATGGGGTTTCCGGGGTGCGCGTGGAACTGCTGGAGCGCCTGCAAGCGTTCCTGCACCACGACATCCTGCCGCTGATTCCCGAGGAAGGCTCGGTAGGTGCCAGTGGCGATCTGACGCCGCTGTCTTATGTCGCCGCGACCCTGTCCGGCGAGCGCGAAGTGCTGTATCGCGGCGAACGCCGCCAGGCCGCCGACGTGCATCGCGAATTGGGCTGGCAACCGCTGGTATTGCGCCCCAAAGAAGCCCTGGCGCTGATGAACGGCACGGCGGTCATGACCGGCCTCGCCTGCCTGGCCTTCGCCCGCGCCGATTACCTGCTGCAACTGGCGACGCGCATCACCGCGCTGAACGTGGTCGCTCTGCAAGGCAATCCCGAGCACTTCGACGAGCGCCTGTTCGCCGCCAAGCCGCACCCGGGGCAGATGCAGGTTGCCGCCTGGTTGCGCAAGGACCTGGCGATCGACGCCCCGACTGCACCACTGCATCGCCTGCAAGACCGTTACTCCCTGCGCTGCGCGCCCCATGTCCTGGGGGTACTGGCCGACAGCCTGAACTGGCTGCGTTCGTTCATCGAAACCGAGCTCAACAGCGCCAACGACAACCCGATCATCGACGCCGAAGCCGAGCGCGTGCTCCACGGCGGGCACTTCTATGGCGGCCATATCGCCTTCGCCATGGACAGCCTGAAAAACCTGGTGGCCAACGTCGCCGACCTGCTGGATCGCCAACTCGCGCTGCTGGTGGACGAACGTTACAACCACGGCTTGCCGAGCAATCTGTCGGGCGCCAGCGCTGAGCGGGCGATGCTCAACCACGGCTTCAAGGCCGTGCAGATCGGCGCCAGCGCCTGGACAGCCGAAGCCCTGAAAAACACCATGCCGGCCAGCGTGTTCTCGCGTTCCACCGAATGCCACAACCAGGACAAGGTGAGCATGGGCACCATCGCCGCCCGCGATGCGATTCGCGTGCTGGAGCTGACCGAACAGGTCGCCGCCGCCACCTTGCTGGCCGCCAACCAGGGCGTGTGGCTGCGTGGCCAGGCCGACGACGCGCGGCCGCTCCCACCAGCCCTGGCCGCCATGCACGAAGAACTCGCCAGGGACTTTGCGCCAGTGATCGAGGACCGTGCCCTGGAAGGCGAACTGCGCCTGTGCCTGCAACGCATCGCCGAACAACACTGGAGGCTGCATGCGTAGCAAGGGCGTGCTGCACACCGATACGGAAATCCTCGTGCCATTCTTCGACGTGGACAGCATGAACGTGGTCTGGCACGGCCATTACGTGAAGTACCTGGAAGTCGCCCGCTGCGCGTTGCTGGACAAGATCGGCCACAACTACAGTGCCATGTCAGCGTCTGGCTACGCATGGCCGGTGATCGACCTGCAACTGCGCTACATTCGAGGGGCGGTGTTCGGTCAGAAGCTGAACGTGCGGGCCAATCTGGTGGAGTGGGAGAACCGTCTGAAGATCAATTACCTGATCAGCGATCTGGAAACCGGCGAACGCATGACCCGCGCCGTCTCCGTGCAGGTCGCCGTCGACATGGGCAGTCGCGAGATGCTGCTGGCTTCGCCAAAGGTCTTCACCGACGCCGTCGAGAGGGTCTTGCCATGAGTCCTGCAATCGATACCCCTTTTAATGCCATGCTCATCCCATGTGGCGAGCGAGCTTGCTCGCGCTTGAGTGCGCAGCACTCACAACCGCGATCTCCCTTGTCGACGTATTGGGGCTGCTTCGCAGCCCGGCGCGAGCAAGCTCGCTCGCCACATTTTTCAGTATTCAAATGCCTCGCCGCGTTGGTACTGACGGGATTGTCGACGCTGGCCAACGCCTTCGATTTGCAACAGCTCAGTGATCAACTGGCCAAACCCGATGTGATCCACGGCCACTTCATCCAGGAAAAACATCTGCGCGCCCTGCCGCAACCGCTGACCAGCCAGGGCAGCTTCGTCCTGGCCAAAAACCAGGGTCTGCTCTGGCTGCTCAAAACGCCGCTGCAACAGGATTACCGCATCACCGCCAAGGGCATCGCGCGGCGTGACGTCAGCGGCTGGCAAATGCTGCCGGGCAAGAGCGCCGCAGCGGAGCAGAACCGCTTGTTCCTCGCTGTGCTGCAAGGCGACAGCAGCGGATTGCAGCGGGATTTCGAACTGTCCCTCAGTGGCGACGCGCAGAACTGGAAGCTGAGCCTGGTACCACGCTCGATGCTGCTCAAGCAGGTGTTCAACCAGATCAACATCACCGGCGCAGAACTGGTCAACAGTATCGAACTGCTGGAGACCCAGGGCGACAGCACCCTGTTGCGCATGCAGGACAGCACCAGCGCCCAACCGTTGAGCGACGCGGAGCAACATGACTTTGCCCAGTGAGCGCCTGCTTCCACGCCTGTTCCTGATCCTGCTGCTGGCCGTGCTGGCGCTCGCCGGCTGGCAGTGGCGAGACGGCGCGCCGTTGTCGGCCAACCTGATGGAACTGGTGCCCGGAACCGCGCCGGATGCCCTGGAACTGCGTGCCGAACAGCGCATGCAGGAACCGCTGAACCGCGAAATGCTGGTGCTGGTCGGTCACGCCGATCGCCAGCAAGCGGTCGCCATGGCGCAGACACTGAGCGAACAGTGGCAAGCCAGCGGTCTGTTCGAAAAGGTCCAGTGGAACCTGCAAGCCGATTTGCCGGCCCTGCGCACACAACTGTTGCAAGGTCGCCTGGCGATGCTGGCGGCGGACGATCGCCAGCAACTGATCGAACACCCTGATGCGTTCATCCAGCAACGGGTGCAGGCCTTGTTCGACCCCTTTACCGGCTTCAGCCTCGTATCGAGCCAGGACGACTGGCTGGGCCTGACCGGGCGCATCCAGAACAGCCAGCCGCAACACGGCGCCGTGCAACTGGATATCGGTAGCGGCGCCCTGATCGCCGATGCAGACGGCAAGAGCTGGGTGCTCGTGCGTGCGCGCACCACCGGTAACGCCTTCGACATGAACCTGCCGCTGCAAGTGGCGAACCTGCTTGAGCACAGCCGCGAACAAGCCGCCGCATCCGACGTACAACTGCTGGCCGCCAGCGGCCTGCTGTATGCCGCCAGCGGCCAGAAACAAGCCACTCGCGAGATGAGCTGGGTCGGCGGCGGCGCCACCCTGGGCATTCTGTTGTTGCTGTTGCTGGCTTTCCGTCGCTGGCGAGTCTTGCTGGCCTTCGTCCCGGTGCTGGTGGGCATGTTGTTCGGCGCCGTGGCCTGCGTGGCGCTGTTTGGCCACATGCACGCGATGACGCTGGTGCTGGGTTCGAGCCTGATCGGCGTGGCCGTCGATTACCCGCTGCATTACCTGTCCAAGAGCTGGAGCCTGAAACCCTGGCGCAGTTGGCCAGCCCTGCGCCTGACCCTGTCGGGTCTGACCCTGAGCCTGATCACCAGCGCCATCGGTTACCTGGCGCTGGCCTGGACCCCGTTCCCGGCGCTGACCCAGATCGCGGTGTTCTCTGCCGCCGGCCTCTTGGGTGCCTATCTGTGCGCCGTGTGCCTGCTACCGGCGCTGCTCAAGGGGGTGGAGCTGCGTCCGGCGCAATGGCCGTTGCGGGTTTGCGGTTTTTTGCTGGGATGTCGTGAAGCCTTGCTCAAACATCTGAGCACGCCTGTACTACTGGCCCTGCTGATTGCCTTTTGCACCGGCGGCCTGCTGAAACTGGAAAGCAAAAACGACATCCGCCAATGGATCAGCGCACCCCAGCAATTGACCGACGAAGCACAGGCCATCGCGCGAATCACCGGCTACCAACCCACGAGCCAGTTCTTCCTGGTCCAGGCAGCCGATGAACAGCAACTGCTCGAGCGCCAGGCCGCCCTGAATGAACGCCTGGATCAGCTGGTGAATCTGGACAAGCTCGAGGGTTACCTGTCGCTCAACCAACTGGTCAGCCAGCCCAGCGAACAGCAACGGGTACGCGAGGCGCTGGGCAAGCTGCCGCAGGTCTGGCAGCCATTGCTCGGGGTCGGGGTGCCGGTCGAGGCGTTGCGAACCGAGTTGACCCGGTTGCAGGCATTACCCACCCAGAACATTGACGCCGCGCTGGCCGGACCGTTGGCGGAACCCTATCGTCTGCTTTGGCTGGGGCCGACCGAGAACGGCGTGGCGGCGATGGTCAGCCTGCAAGGTCTGAACAATCCCACCCTGCTGCGCGTGCAGACCGAAGACTTGCCCGGCGTGAAACTGGTGGATCGGCTCGGGGAGTTGAACGGGGTGTTCGCCGCAACACAGATCAGCGCGGCTGAATTGAAACTCGCCTCTTGCGTGCTGATCGTGCTGGTGCTGATCCTGCCGTTTGGCGTGGGCGGGGCGCTGCGCATCGTATTCCTGCCGCTGCTGGCGGCTCTGTGCAGCCTGGCCAGTCTCGGCTGGCTGGGGCAGCCGTTGACCCTGTTCAGTCTGTTCGGCCTGTTGCTGGTGACGGCCATCAGCGTCGATTACGCGATCCTCATGCGCGAACAGGTGGGTGGCGCGGCCGTGAGCCTGTTGGGCACCTTGCTGGCGGCACTCACCACCTGGCTGTCGTTCGGCCTGCTGGCGGTATCGAGCACACCGGCGGTGAGCAATTTCGGCCTGGCGGTCAGCCTGGGCCTGATGTTCAGCTTCATGCTCGCGCCATGGGCCGGTCACCAGGCGCACGCCGCCACGGTCGCGGAGCCGACAGCATGATGATTATGCTGTTCTGGGCCATGGCCCTGACACTATTCGCCGTCGCCACCCATGTCGGTCGCCACTTCGGCCTGATTCCAATTGTCAGCCAGTTGTTGCTGGCGACCCTCGGCCTGCCGTTGTTGATGTACTTCTGGATCGAACCGCACTGGCAACTGAGCGGCGCGGCGCTGGTTTCGCCGTTCTGGCTGAAAAACCTCTATAGCCTCAGTTTTGCACTGCTGCTGGGCTACATCCTCAGCGATGTGATCGACCTGCAACTGGATCGCCAGAGCCTGAAAATCGCCCTGCCGAGTTTCTGCATTCCCTTTGCCTGTGGCCTGGCCACGGCGATCTGGCTGCTGCCCCCGCAGCCCTGGATCAGCTCCCTGGCCGTCGGCCTGTTGTTCGCCATCACCGCGATTCCGGTGCTGTACCTGTACCTGCGGCATATCCAATACCCGAGCGGCGCCACCCGACGCCTGGTGCAAACCGCGATCCTCATCGACCTCGCCTGCTGGACCCTGTTCGCCATCGCCCAAGGCACCCTGCACCTGAGCAGCCTGCTGTTGCCGTTGGCCGGAGCCTGTCTGCCCCTGTTATTGCGCCTGCTCGGCCTGCGCCAGCTATGGCTGTACAGCCTGGGCTTCTTCGGGCTGTTGGTGGTGGCCGAGCACTACCGGCTCAACGCGCTGATTTTCGGAATCGGTTACGTACTGATCATGGCCGCGCTGAAGGCACCACTGACTCACCCGCTGCCGGCGATCTGGATGAGCCGCCTGCAAACCTATCTGGCGATACCGCTGATCCTCACGTTCGGCATCGTGCAGATCAACGTCCACAGCGCGCTGGACAGCCTCGGCTGGGTGCAACTGGCGGCGCTGCTGCTGTTGCCGATAGCCAGCAAAATGCTCGGCAACTGGCTCGGCCTCGGCTGGGCCGGCGCCTCGTTCCCCGGCGCCAGCCGCTGGCGGGAAAGCGTGCTGCTGAACATTCGCGGCTTGAGCGAGATCGTGTTTCTCAACCTGCTGCTGCAACAACAGCTCATCAGCCCGGCGCTGTATTTTGCGTTAATGGTGATGGGCCTGGTCGCAACCCTGCTGCCGGCATTGACCGGTATGCACCGGATTCCCCTGACTGCAGTTGCCCCGGCAAGGAGCCCCCATGCCCACCGTTGAAATGGAACGCCGCCAGGTGCTGGTGATCGGCGCCGGCCCTTCGGGCGCCATCGCCGCCGCGCTGCTCAAGCGCAAGGGTCACGATGTGCTGGTGATCGAGCGCCAGCATTTCCCGAGGTTTTCCATCGGCGAAAGCCTGTTGGCCCATTGCCTGGACTTTGTCGAAGAAGCGGGCATGCTCGAAGCCGTCAATGCGGCGGGTTTCCAGGTCAAGACCGGCGCTGCGTTTGCCTGGGGCGAGCAGTACAGCGCCTTCGATTTCGGTGAAGCCTTCAGTCAGGGAAAAACCACCACGTTCCAGGTGCAACGTGCCGATTTCGATCAGTTGCTGGCCGATCAGGCCACGCTGCAAGGGGTAGAAATCCGCTACGGTGAAACCCTTGTCAGCGTCGATATCGAGTCGGCCAAACCGCAACTGGGCGTGCGTCGCGAAGATGGCAGCGAATACGGCATCGAAGCGGATTTCATGCTCGACGCCAGCGGTTACGGCCGCGTGCTCCCGCGTTTGCTCGACCTCGAAGCGCCGTCGAACTTCCCGGTGCGCCAAGCGGTGTTCACCCACGTCGAAGACCATATCGATAACCCGCATTTCGACCGCAGCAAGATCCTCGTCACCACCCACCCGACCCAGCGCGACATCTGGTTCTGGACCATCCCGTTCAGCAACGGCCGCTGCTCGGTCGGCGTGGTGGCCGCCGCGCAGCACTTCGAGGGTCGCAGTGATGATCTTGATGCGTGCCTGCGCGGTTTCATCGACGAGACCCCGAGCCTGGCCCGCGTGCTGGACAATGCCGTCTGGGATACACCGGCGCGGACCATCGGCGGTTACGCCGCCAACGTTAAAACCTTGCACGGGCCGGGCTTTGCGCTGCTGGGCAACGCCGCGGAATTCCTCGACCCGGTGTTCTCCTCCGGCGTGACCATCGCCATGCGTTCGGCAAGCATGGCGGCGGGCGTCCTGCACCGTCAGCTGCAAGGCGAAACGGTCGATTGGCAGGGGGAATTCGCCGAACCGCTCAAGCGGGGTGTCGATACCTTCCGCTGCTACGTCGAAGGCTGGTACGCCGGGACTTTTCAGGACGTGATTTTCCATCAGGGCAGCTCCCGGGAAATCCGCGGCATGATCAGTTCGATCCTCGCCGGTTATGCCTGGGACGAACGTAACCCGTTCGTCAGCGGAGCCAAGCGTCGGTTGAAGGCGATCTCAGAATTCTGTGCAAGGACAGCGTCATGACCTACTCGAGCGAAACTTACGTCGAAGAAACCCGTTTCGGTCTGTGGTTCCTGCGCAGCCGCACCTGGCAACACTACGTGCTGCGCGTGGCGATCGAGGATTTGCGTAGTCTGTTCAGCGAAACCCCGCCGAGCCAACCACTGGTGCTCGATGCCGGTTGCGGTCAAGGCAAGTCATTCAAATACCTGCGCCAGGCGTTCATGCCCGGTCGTCTGATCGGCGTCGACGCCGACCCCCAGAGCCTGCAACGCAGCCGCGAAGAAGCGGTCAATCTGGGTATGGCGGTGGAGTTGGTCGACAGCGACTGCGCGAACCTGAAGATCGCGGACGCCAGCGTCGACCTGCTGTTCTGCCACCAGACCTTCCATCATCTGGTGGAGCAGGAAAAGGCACTGGCCGAGTTCTATCGCGTGCTCAAGCCGGGCGGCTATCTGCTGTTTGCCGAATCCACCGAAGCCTACATTGACACCTGGGTGATTCGCTGGCTGTTCAGGCACCCGATGCAGGTGCAGAAAAGCGCTGCGCAGTACCTGGAAATGATTCGCAGGCAGGGTTTCGAATTCGGGCCGCAGAACGTGTCCTACCCCTACTTGTGGTGGAGCCGTGCCACGGATTTCGGCCTGCTGGAACAGTTGGGCGTGTGCAAGCCAAAACCCTTTGGCCAGCGGGAAGAGACCCTGGTCAATGTGGTGGCGCGCAAGCCGTTGGAAGGTGCTGTGTGATGCTCCATTTTAGTCGCTTGGAACACTATCCCTGTGGGAGCGGGCTTGCTCGTGAAAGCGGCCGGTCAGTCGACATCAATGTTGAATGTGCCGCCGTCTTCGCGAGCAAGCCCGCTCCCACAGGGGTTGTCGGTGTTCTTTTGCTATGCGTAGCCCTGCTGTTGAGCGCCTGCTCCAGCCGCGCACCGCTGCCCGAGAAGACGCCGACGCTGCCGCTCCCCCTGCAACTGCACATCGAACGCCTGCAAGCCGAACAACGTCAGGACTGGGTGCTGGTGATCCAGCAGGAAGGCCCGGCCATTCGCTGGTCGATGATGGACTTGCTGGGCATTCCCCAGGCCCGGCAAAAACTCAAGGATGGGCAATGGCAGGCCGATGGCTTGCTGCCGCCCAATCCGGAAGCCCGGGAGCTGTTCGCCGCGCTGCTGTTTGCGCTGACCCCCAAGGACGAACTCACCGTTAACTACCCCGACGCCTGGCAACATGGTCAACAACGCACCTTGCCGGAGCGCTGGGACGTCCGCTATTCACAATCGATGAACTTTGAATTGAATCTGCCCAAAGGCCCGAAATACCACGTCACGCCGCTGAGCGGGGAGATACCATGAGCGCGTATCTGAACGCCCTCGGGGTGATCTGCTCGCTGGGCCGGGGCAAGGAGGAAGTCGCGCGCAATCTGTTTGCCGGTGATTGCTCCGGCATGCGCAGCGAAGCGGACTGGGTGCCGGGGCGGAGCCTGCCGGTGGGCGCGGTACGCGGCGAACTGGCAGCCCTGCCCGCCGAGCTGTCCCGACAGGACACTCGCAACAATCGCCTGTTGCTGGAAGCCGCGCTGCAAATCCGCGAGGACATCGACCGGGCCATCCAGACCTATGGCCGCGACCGGATCGGCGTCGTCCTGGGCACCAGCACCTCCGGCATCGAAGAAGCCAGCCAGGGCCTGGCCCATTACCTGGACGCCGGTCAATTCCCCGCCGAATACGACTACCAGCAACAGGAGCTCAGTGCGCCGGCGAATTTACTCGCCGACTGGCTGCAATTGAGCGGGCCTGCCTATGTGATTTCCACCGCCTGCACTTCCAGCGCCCGGGCCCTGATGAGTGCCCAGCGCCTGCTCGACCTTGGGCTGTGCGACGTGGTGCTGTGCGGCGGCGTCGACAGCCTGTGCAAGCTGACCCTCAACGGTTTTTCGTCGCTCGAAGCAGTCTGCGATCAGCGCTGCAACCCGTTTTCGGTGAATCGCAATGGCATCAACATCGGCGAAGCGGCGGTGCTGTTTCTGATGAGCAGGCAGCCCGGTGACAGCCGGCCCATTGCCCTGCTCGGCAGCGGCGCCAGCTCCGATGCCCACCATATTTCCGCCCCCGAGCCGAGCGGGCGCGGTGCTCTGCAAGCCATGGGCAAGGCCTTGAGCCGCGCCGGGCTGCAACCGCAACAGATCAGCTACCTGAACCTGCACGGCACCGCCACGCAACACAACGACGCCATGGAAAGCACGGCGGTCAACACACTGTTCCCGGCAGGCGTGCCCTGCTCGTCCACCAAACCCATGACCGGTCATACCCTGGGCGCGGCGGGGGCGCTGGAAGCGGCGTTCTGCTGGCTGAGCCTGAGTGCCGGCAACCGCGAACAGGCCCTGCCCCCGCACGTCTGGGACAACCAGCCGGATCCCGAGCTGCCCGCCCTGAAATGGGTGACCCCGGCCTCGCGCCTGACGTCCACTGGTCCGCGCTACCTGATGAGCAATTCTTTCGCCTTCGGTGGCAACAACGTCAGCCTGATTATCGGAGACGCCCCATGATTGACTGGCCGCTCGCCGAACTGCTGCCCCACGCTGGCGACATGATCCTCATCGACCGGATCCTGGCGTTCGACGCGGAGCAGATTCACACCTGCCTTACCGTTAAACCCACCGGGCTGTTCAATCGCCCCGACGGCAGCCTGCCCGCGTGGGTCGGCATCGAGCTGATGGCCCAGAGCGTTGCCGCCTTCGCCGGTTGCCATGCGCGCCAGCGTGGCGATGAGGTGGAACTCGGGTTCCTGCTTGGCAGCCGCAAGTTCGAATGCAACGTCGAGAGCTTCCCGGCCGGCAGCGAGCTGACCATCCATGGCCTGCGCTCGCTGGAAGACGACAACGGCATGGGTGTTTTCGAATGCCACATCGAGGGACCCGGCATCCACGCCAGCGCCCGTCTGAACGTGTACCGCCCGCCTCAGGCCACTCAATATCTCCATGAACCTCAAGGCTCTTCACAAGGAACGCAGGCATGAGTGAATCCGTACTGGTCACCGGTTCCAGCCGTGGCATTGGCCGCGCCATCGCCCTGCGACTGGCTCAGGCCGGGCATGACATCGTACTGCACTGCCGCAGCGGCGTGGCCGAAGCCGAGGCCGTCAAAGGCGAAATCGAGGCCCTGGGCCGCCAGGCGCGCATCCTGCAGTTCGACGTATCCGACCGCGCCGCGTGTAAAACCACGCTTGAAGCCGACGTTGAAACCCATGGCGCCTATTACGGCGTGGTGCTCAACGCCGGCCTGACGCGTGACGGTGCTTTTCCGGCGCTGAGCGAGGATGATTGGGATGTGGTGATGCGCACCAACCTGGACGGTTTCTACAATGTGTTGCACCCGGTGATGATGCCGATGATCCGTCGCCGGGCCGCCGGGCGGATTGTGTGCATCACCTCGGTGTCGGGGCTGATCGGCAACCGCGGGCAGGTCAACTACAGCGCCTCGAAGGCCGGGTTGATCGGCGCGGCGAAGGCATTGGCCACTGAACTGGCCAAGCGCAAAATTACCGTCAACTGTGTCGCCCCCGGCCTGATCGACACAGCGATGCTCGATGAAAATGTGCCGGTGGAAGAACTGATGAAAATGATTCCCGCACAACGCATGGGCACCCCTGAAGAGGTGGCCGGCGCGGTGAATTTCCTGATGTCGGCGGAAGCGTCGTACATCACCCGCCAGGTACTGGCCGTCAACGGAGGCCTGTGCTGATGAAACGCGTCGTCGTCACCGGCATGGCCGGCATCACCTCACTGGGCTGCGACTGGGACACCATCGTCGGCCATTTCGCGGCCAACCGCAGCGGCATCCGCCGGATGGACGAGTGGGATCGCTTCACCGAACTCAATACCCGACTGGCCGGCCCGATCGACGACTTCAAGGTGCCGGGCCACTGGACCCGCAAACAACTGCGCAGCATGGGCCGGGTCTCACGACTGGCCGTTGCCGCCTCGGAGCAGGCCCTGGCCGACGCCGGGCTGCTGGGGGACGCATCGATCAAGGACGGGCGCATGGGCGTGGCCTGCGGCTCGTCCACCGGCAGCACCGACGAGATCAAGGCGTTCGGCAACATGTTGCTCAATTCGGTGGCCGAAGGCCTGAACGCCAACTCCTACGTACGCATGATGCCGCACACCACGGCGGCCAATATCAGCATCTTCTTCGGCCTCACCGGACGCCTGATCCCCACCTCCAGCGCCTGCACCAGCGGCAGCCAGGGCATCGGCTATGCCTATGAGGCGATCAAGTTCGGCCGCTTGCCACTGATGCTTGCCGGAGGTGCCGAAGAACTGTGCCCGACCGAAGCCATGGTCTTCGATGCGCTTTACGCCACCAGCCTGAAAAACGACACCCCGCACCTGTCCCCGCGCCCCTACGACACCGGCCGCGACGGCCTGGTGATCGGCGAAGGCGCCGGCATGCTGGTGCTGGAAGAACTGGAACACGCCCTGGCCCGGGGTGCGCACATCCACGCTGAAATCGTCGGCTTCGGCAGCAACGCCGACGGCCAGCACACCACCCGTCCCGAACAGGTCACCATGCGCCGTGCCATGGAACTGGCCCTGGAAGACGCGGGCCTTGCGCCGTCGGCCATCGGCTACGTCAACGGCCACGGCACCGCCACCGAACAGGGCGACATCGCCGAAACCCTGGCCACCAGCAGCCTGTTCGGCAAACACATGCCCATCAGCTCGCAGAAAAGTTACCTCGGCCACACCCTCGGCGCCTGCGGTGCGCTGGAGTCCTGGTTCAGCATCGAAATGCTCAACCGCGACCTGTACGTGCACACCCTCAACCTCGACGAGGTCGACCCCAACTGCGGCAAGCTGGATTACCTGCGCGGTGAATTCCGGCAGATGAGCAATCAGTGTGTGATGAACAATAACTTTGCGTTTGGCGGGGTGAATACTTCGTTGATTTTCAAGCGCTGGGCGTAACCTGTGGGAGCGGGCTTGCCCGCGAAGGCGGTACATCAGGCGACATTGATTTTGGATGTGCCGGCCTCATCGCGGGCAAGCCCGCTCCCACAAGGGTCGGGGATTACGGGGGATCGAGGTTATCCAACACCCGACTCACCGCCAGTTCCCCCAACATGATCGATTGCTGAATCCCCAACAATACCTGCCCCTGCGACCCTTTCAGGTCTCTGGCGACGTCGCTCGCCATGGCACTGGCGGAGGCCAGCGATACGCAGGCGTATTCAAGCAGTGTGTGGTTGTCGATACCGGGGGCGATGAGGAAGATCGGGCTGGGCGTATGGGTCATGGTTCAGTGTCCTGAAAGAAGGGGAGCCGACACCGAATCGCCAGATATCAGAAGGGTGGCAGCTGTACGCAGGTTAGTAGACCGGTCCATATCAATCCGGCGCACCCGAAGGCGCCCTGCGCACAGCTACCGTCAAGAGCAGGTATGAACATACCTGCCTATCAGGAGCGCCAATGCACTAGATATGAAAGCGGGCTACTAAACCCGATCACTGACCATCAGTGACGCGGATCAAGTTAGCGACGGCCCTCCAAGCGCACAAGCCGGCGGATTCTGGAGTAGGTGTAGGGCGCGCCGCAAGGTGCTGTAGCCTGTTCGAAACATTTCAGAAATGTCCTACACCCTGCTGCGAAATGCCTACAGAGCATTCGTGTCTGCACCTTTTCGCTGATCATGC
>DATMUG010000056.1:0-4549 GCA_035563915.1 Pseudomonas sp.
CCGAACGCAAGGGACACATCGCTGAATTTGAGCAGGGTCATGAGCTTCTCCAAAAACCGGGCGCGCATTCTACCTGAATCGAGGCTTCAGAAGGCCGGCAATTTCACTGTCGCAGTACTCTGCAGTACAAATGTTGCGAACTGATGCAGACAGGTCCGCAAACCTTTCACCCACTGCTGGCAAAAGGCTAAGCTACGGATAATTCAGTGTGGGCATCGCCAGCACTTGTCATGGTTTTTCTGTCCGGACGTCTCATGCGCAGTCGCCTTTTCAATCTTTTGTCCTGTTTTTTACTCTCTGCCGCTGCCGTTCAATCCGCCCAGGCGGTGGACCTGTCCACCCAACGCCAGTATTACGATGAAGCCAAACGCGCCTTGGCCAAGGGCGACACCGGCCCCTATTTCCGTTACAGCCAGGCCTTGGCGGACTATCCGCTGGAACCTTATCTGGCGTATGACGAGCTGACCGCGCGACTGAAAACCGCGAGCAATGCCGAAATCGAAAAATTCCTCGCCGAACACGGTGACCTGCCCCAGGCCAACTGGATGAAACTGCGATGGTTGCGTTGGTTGGCAGATCGCGGCGACTGGGCGACGTTCGTCAAATATTACGACCCGAAAATGAACTTCACTGAACTGGACTGCCTGAATGCGCAGTACCAGATCAGCCACAACCTCAAGTCCGAAGGCTATGCCAACACCAACAAGCTTTGGTTAACCGGCAAATCCCAGCCCGCTGCCTGCGATGCGCTGTTCGGCATGTGGGCCGCCGAAGGCCAGCTGACCGAGCAAAAACGCTGGGAACGCACCAAGCTCGCCGCCCAGACGCGAAACTATCCACTGGCTACCAGCCTGGTCAGCGGTCTGACCACCCTCGCCCCTCGCGGCCGCCTGTTGATCGACGTGGCGCAGAACCCCGAGCTGCTCAATCAACCCTCGCGCTTCACACCTGCCGACGAGGCGATGTCGGATGTGGTCAGCCTTGGCCTGCGTCGTCTCGCCCGCCAGGACCCGGACCGGGCCATGAGCCTGCTCGACGGCTATGCCAGCAGCATGCACTTTTCCCGCGACGAAAAAGTGGCAATCGCCCGGGAAATCGGCCTGACCCTCGCTCGCCGCTTCGACAGTCGCGCACTGGATGTCATGACCAAGTACGACCCGGAGTTGCGTGACAACACCGTCTCCGAATGGCGTCTGCGCCTGCTCTTGCGCCTGGCCCGCTGGGACGATGCCTATCAGTTGACCCGCCGCCTGCCCCAGGACCTGGCCACCACCAATCGCTGGCGTTACTGGCAGGCCCGTAGCCTGGAACTGGCGCAGCCGCAGAACCCGGAAGCGCAGACCCTCTATAAAAGCCTCGCTCGTGAACGCGACTTTTATGGTTTCCTCGCTGCCGACCGCTCACAGTCGCCCTACTCGCTGATCAACAAGCCGCTGGTGCTGAGCCAGGCCACCATCAATAAAGTGCGCAACACGCCCGGTGTACGCCGCGCCCTGGAGTTCCACGCCCGCGGACAGATCGTCGATGGGCGTCGCGAGTGGTATCACGTCAGCCGCCACTTCAGCCGCGACGAAATGGTGGCCCAGGCAAAACTGGCCTACGACCTGAAATGGTATTTCCCGGCCATTCGCACTATCAGCCAGGCCCAGTACTGGGACGACCTGGACATCCGCTTCCCGATGGCCCATCGCAACACACTGGTGCGTGAAGCGAAGAATCGCGGTCTGCACTCCAGCTGGGTGTTTGCCATCACCCGTCAGGAAAGTGCGTTCATGGACGACGCCCGCTCCGGTGTCGGTGCGTCGGGCCTGATGCAACTGATGCCCGCCACCGCCAAGGAAACCTCACGCAAGTTCAGCATTCCCTATGCTTCGCCGCAGCAGCTGTTCGACCCGGACAAGAACATCCAGCTCGGCGCCGCTTACCTGAGTCAGGTCCACAGTCAGTTCAACGGCAACCGCGTCCTTGCCTCCGCCGCCTACAACGCAGGCCCGGGGCGCGTGCGCCAGTGGTTGCGCGGCGCCGATCACCTGAGTTTCGACGTGTGGGTGGAAAGCATTCCGTTCGACGAAACCCGCCAGTATGTGCAGAACGTGCTGTCTTACTCGGTGATCTATGGCCAGAAACTCAACTCGCCGCAACCGCTGGTGGATTGGCATGAGCGGTACTTCGACGATCAATAACCGCTAATGCCGATGGTGTAGGAGCTGCCGAAGGCTGTGATCTTTTGATCTTGTTTTTGAGAATGCCCGTATCGATGGATGCGGGCATTTTTTTTCAACGCAAAATTAAAAGATCACGGCCTTCGGCAGCTCCTACAGATGCAGATCGAGCTCGGTCTTGCCATCACTGAACTGCAACGCCGCCAACCGCGCATACAACGCATTACTGGCGATCAGCTCCTGATGCGTGCCCACCGCCACCAGTGTTCCCTGATCCATGACGGCAATGCGGTCGGCGTTTTTGACAGTCGCCAGACGATGGGCGATGACCAGTGTGGTGCGGTTTTTCATCAGACTTGGCAGCGCCTGCTGGATCAGGTGTTCGCTCTGGGCATCAAGGGCGCTTGTGGCCTCGTCCAGCAGCAAAATGGGCGCATCCACCAGCAGCGCCCGGGCGATGGCCAGGCGCTGACGCTGACCACCGGACAAGCCCAGACCACCCTCCCCCAGATGCGTCTGGTACCCGTGGGGCATCGCCTCGATGAAATCATGGGCGTAGGCGATTCTGGCCGCCTCCTGAACCTCGGCCAACGTTGCCATCGGCCTGCCATAACGGATGTTGTCTTCGATGCTGCCGAAAAACAGTGCCGGGGATTGCGAGACCAAGGCGAAGCAGCGCCGCAGGTCCAATGGGTCAAGGCTTGTCAGTGGCACACCATCGAGCAGGATTCGCCCTTCGGCGGGGTCATAGAAGCGCAGCAACAGGTCATAAACCGTCGATTTTCCCGCACCGGATGGTCCGACCAAGGCCAGGGTTTCTCCGGCCCTGACGGTTAGACTCAAGCCATCGACCGCATAGCTTTCAGGACGGGACGGGTAGCAAAAGCGAACGTCCTGCAACTGCAAATTACCCTGCACTCTTGCAGGCAAAGCCACCCGGTCCGTCGCCGGCGGCACGATGATGTTTTCCGAACGCAGCAATTCCGCGATCCGCTCCGCCGCGCCGGCCGCCCGCTGCAATTCGCCGATTACCTCGCTCAAGGTGCCGAACGCACTGCCGACGATCAGGCTGTAGAAGACAAACGCTGCCAGTTCGCCGGCGGAAATCCGCCCGGCAATCACATCCATGCCGCCCACCCAGAGCATGACGCCCACGGCACCCAACACCAGCACAATCACCAGCGTAATCAGCCACGCCCGCTGGAAAATACGCTTGCGCGCCGTGTTGAACGCCTCTTCCACCGTCACGGCGAAACGCTGCTCGTCCTGTGCCTGATGGTTGTAGGCCTGCACCGTTTTGATCTGACCAAGGGTTTCGGAAACGTAGCTGCCAATATCGGCGATCCGGTCCTGGCTCAGCCGCGACAGATTGCGCACCCGGCGGCCGAAGATCAGGATCGGCGCGATCACCAACGGCAAGGCGACGACCACGATACTGGTGAGCTTCGGATTGGTAATGAACAGCAGGACGATCCCGCCAATGACCATCAACAGGTTGCGCAAAAACAACGACAGCGAGGAACCAATCACCGATTGCAACAACGTGGTGTCTGCGGTCAGACGAGACTGGATTTCCGAGCTACGGTTGTTTTCGTAGAAACCTGGATGCAGATAAATCAGATGGTTGAACACTCGCTGGCGGATATCGGCGACGCAACGTTCGCCGATCCACGACACCAGGTAGAACCGTGCAAACGTGCCCACCGCCAGCCCGATCACCAGCAGCATGAACAAACCGATGGATTGATTGAGCAAGTGTGGTGACTGGGTCATGAAGCCCTGATCCACCAACAGACGTATGCCCTGCCCCATGGACAGGGTGATGCCCGCCGTAACGATCAATGCGAACAAGGCGCCGAACGCGTGCCAGCGATACGGCGCGATGAAGCGGCTGGCGAGGCGAATGGCACGACGATGGCGAATTGAGAGCGAGAGCATTGGCATCATCCAGATGGAACAGTTGAACCACTCAATAAAGTGGAACTCGGTAAATCACAATGAGTCAGGTTAATTATGACCGCCAATACCAGCCCCTAGTCGTTATCGATCTAAAGTCCGGGTAGCAACGTCGCGTTATTTCTGGTGGACTGGTGTTACCGTCATGAATCGATCGCAGGGAGTTGTCACAGCCCGGTCACCTGACGGTTCTACAGTAGGCACACAACCTGAAGAGGAGACAGGCCATGTCCTTGCAAAACAGCAGCGATGACAAGATTCAAGTGATCCGCACGCAGCCAAACCAGTCTCTGGGTTGCTCGATTATCGATAAGGAAGGGCGCGAAGTACCGATCACTGAAGACATGATCCAGAAAGCGTGCCGCGACCTGGAAAAGCGATTGGTCAAGCCTGCCGAACAAAAGTGATATAGCCACCGTCTTCCTGACCCG
>DATMUG010000057.1:0-7825 GCA_035563915.1 Pseudomonas sp.
ATGTCGACTGACACACCGCATTCGCGAGCAAGCCCGCTCCCACAGGGAATTGCATTGTGTTGGATTGACCTTCAAGTCAATAAAACCGGGACTTTGCGCCGCATGACAGATGGTCGAAACAGGGGCTGTTTATCTGCCGTATTGCGGTATACTGCGCGGCCTTCGGCCGGCTTGACCGGCTATTTTTCGTACAATCAAGCCACGCATAATGCGTGGCTTGTTGTTTTATGACGCGCCTGCGGGCGCCCAGAGAGAAGAGGCACGACGATGAGTGCACTGGTTGGCGTGATCATGGGCTCCAAGTCCGATTGGTCCACCCTTAGCCACACCGCCGATATGCTGGAAAAGCTCGGCATCCCCTACGAGGTGAAAGTGGTCTCTGCCCACCGTACCCCGGACCTGCTGTTCCAGTACGCTGAAGAAGCCGAAGCGCGTGGCATCGAGGTGATCATTGCCGGTGCCGGTGGCGCGGCCCATTTGCCTGGCATGTGTGCGGCCAAGACCCACCTGCCGGTGCTGGGCGTGCCGGTGCAGTCGTCGATGCTCTCGGGCGTCGATTCGCTGCTCTCCATCGTGCAGATGCCGGCCGGTATTCCGGTTGCCACCCTGGCCATCGGCAAGGCGGGCGCGATCAACGCAGCGCTGCTGTCGGCGAGTATTCTTGGCGCCAAGCACCCGCAGTTCCACGACGTGCTGAAAACCTTCCGTGCTGAGCAGACAGACAGCGTGCTGGACAATCCAGACCCACGCATCGCCTGAGGTTGTTGACGATGAAGATCGGTGTAATCGGTGGCGGCCAGTTGGGTCGCATGTTGGCGCTGGCGGGCACTCCGCTGGGCATGAACTTCGCTTTCCTGGACCCGGCCCCGGACGCCTGCGCTGCTGCATTGGGCGAACACCTGCGCGCCGATTACGGTGATCAGGACCACCTGCGTCAGCTGGCCGATCAAGTCGATCTGGTGACCTTCGAGTTCGAAAGCGTTCCGGCGGAAACCGTGGCGTTCCTGTCGCAATTCGTGCCGGTCTACCCGAGCGCCGAAGCCCTGCGAATCGCTCGTGATCGCTGGTTCGAAAAGAGCATGTTCAAGGACCTGGGGATTCCGACCCCGGCGTTCGCCGACGTTCAGTCCCAGGCTGACCTGGACGCCGCCGTGGCGTCCATCGGCCTGCCGGCCGTGCTGAAAACCCGCACCCTGGGTTACGACGGCAAGGGTCAGAAAGTCCTGCGCACGCTTGAAGACGTGGTCGGCACCTTCGCCGAACTGGGCAGCGTGGCCTGCCTGCTCGAAGGCTTCGTGCCGTTTACCGGTGAAGTGTCGCTGATCGCCGTGCGCGCTCGCGATGGCGAAACAAAGTTCTATCCACTGGTCCACAACACCCACGACAGCGGCATCCTCAAGCTGTCCGTGGCCAGCACCGATCATCCGCTGCAAGCCCTGGCTGAAGACTATTCCAGCCGCGTGCTCAAGCAGCTGGACTACGTTGGCGTGATGGCGTTCGAGTTCTTCGAAGTCGACGGTGGCCTCAAGGCCAACGAAATCGCCCCGCGCGTACACAACTCCGGTCACTGGACCACCGAAGGCGCCGAGTGCAGCCAGTTCGAAAACCACCTGCGGGCGGTGGCCGGTCTGCCGCTGGGTTCGACCGCCAAGGTCGGCGAAAGCGCGATGCTCAACTTCATCGGCAAAGTGCCGGAAGCGGAGAAGGTCCTGGCCATCGCCGATTGCCATCTGCATCACTACGGCAAGGCGTTTAAAGCCGGCCGCAAGGTCGGTCACGCCAACCTGCGCTGTGCAGATCGCGAGACGCTGGCTGCGCAGATCCTCAAGGTCGAAGCGCTCATCGCTGAGTAGCATCACCAGGTAGATCTGGTTTCATGTGGCAGCGGCGGAACCATTCAGGTTTCGCCGTTCTCTCATGGCAGGATGCCAAAGTCTGACTAGGCTTTGGCATATCTTCCAATTCAGAGGGAAATGCCATGGGAATTATCGGAACCATCTTTATCGGCCTGATCGTCGGCCTGCTGGCGCGGTTCCTCAAACCGGGCGATGACAGCATGGGCTGGATCATGACCATCCTGCTCGGTATCGGCGGTTCGTTGGCGGCCACTTACGGCGGCCAGGCCCTGGGCATTTACCAGGCGGGCGAAGGCGCCGGCTTCATCGGTGCGCTGGTCGGCGCCGTGGTGCTGCTGGTGATCTACGGCCTGATCAAAAAGAACTGATTCACGCGACAAAGTCCTCTCGGCTGCGCAGGCCGAGAGGACTAGAATGCTCGGCGTTTCACGTCCATTCCATTACCGAGCACCTTCATGCGCCGTCTTCTGTTGACTCTTCTCTTGGTGGGCACGGGTCTGGCCCACGCCGGCGAACTGCCGGAAACCGACTGGCTCGAATTGATGCCCAAATCGGACCAGAAAGCCCTCGAGGCCATGCCCGAGATCGATCACAACTCCCCCGAGGCCAATGGCACCTTTACCGAAAAGGGTGGCATGAAGCAGAGCAAAGGCCTGCCGGCGGTGATGTATTCGACCAAGACCGTGGCGTCGATGAACGACAAGAACATCCGTCTGGGTGGTTATCCGGTGCCGCTGGAGACTGACGCCAAGGGCCACAGCACGTTGTTCTTCCTGGTGCCGTATCCGGGCGCCTGCATCCACGTGCCGCCACCGCCGCCCAACCAATTGGTACTGGTGCGCTACCCCAAGGGCCTCAAGCTCAATGATATCTACACGCCGCTGTGGGTCACCGGCACACTGAAGATCGAGAAGGTCAGCAATGACCTGGCGGATGCGGCGTATGCGCTGGATGCGTCGAAAGTGCGGGTGGTGAAAGAGTCGGATCTGTAGCGCGCCATTCAAGTTAGACACAAACCAAATGTGGGAGCGGGCTTGCTCGCGAAAGCGGTGTATCAGTCAACGATGATGTTGAATGTTACGGCCCCTTCGCGAGCAAGCCCGCTCCCACAGTGTTTTGCGGTGTTGCCTACAGCGGTTTGCTGGCGATGCTCACACCCAGGGTATGACTGGCACCCGGCGCCAGCGTCACCACATCGTCCATCACATTCGCCGTTTCGATGCACAGCATGCGCTGCCAGCCATCGTCGGCCATGTCGCTGAAGGCCGCGGCGCGGTCGATCCATGGGTTCCAGATCACCGCTGTGCGCGAACCGCTGCTGCTCAGCCCGATGCGCCGTTCCCATGTCGGGTCGACGATGCTCAGCTTCGAAGGGGCATTGAGGTATATGCGGTCGGTTTCGCCGGTGAAATGCAGGTCGCCGGTTTGCGCTTTGGTTTTCCAGTCTTCCAGCGTTTCGATGTAGCTCAAGCCATTCACGCCTTCAACGTGCACGTTACGCACATCGCTGACGGCGAAATAGCTGTGCAGCGCCTGGCTGATGGTCACTGTATCGGTGCCCTGATTGTGGCTGGTCAGGCTGATGTGCAGTTGCTCATCCAGGCGGATGCTCAGCTTCAAGTCCACCTGATGGGGCCAGCCCGGCAGGTCGCCTTCGGGATAGGGCAGGAGGAATTCGACCTTCAGGCTTTCGCCCTCGGTTTCGATGCCGCCCAATTCCCAGTCCATCGCTCGCACCAGACCGTGGGCGGGAGCAGGCTCGTGGCTGGCGCGCATCGCTTTCACGCTCTGCGGATTACGCTCGAAGTTGCCAAACCACGGCCAGCACACCGGCACACCTGCGCGGATGCTTTTGCCGGTCTTGAACACGGCCTCATCGTTGAGCCAGATCAGCGGCGGCTGGCCGGCGACCTGATAACTGAGGATGTGCGCGCCTTGCTGGGCCACCAGTAATTCGGCCTGACCGTGGCGAATGCGCCAGCAGTTCAGTTCATCCAGTTTTACGGCTTCAACGTTGGGCGTGCTCATGGGACAGCTCTCGATCAATAACAGGACTGCAATGGACCGTGGAACGGCCGCCGGGTTTAGCGAGGCTTGCTGTTTTTTCCGAGCTTATCGGGCGCGAGGTGGAACCGAACGAGTGCGACCGCTGCCATCGATCGCAACAAACACGAAGACCGCCTCGGTCACCTTGCGCCATTCGCTCGATAGCGGATCGTCGCTCCAGACCTCGACCATCATCTTGATCGAGCTGCGGCCGATTTCCAGTGCCTGGGTATAGAAGGAGAGCTGAGCGCCCACCGCTACCGGGACCAGAAACGCCATGCGGTCAATTGCAACCGTGGCTACGCGGCCGCCGGCAACCTTGCTGGCCATCGCAGTGCCGGCCAGATCCATCTGAGCCACCAGCCAGCCGCCGAAAATATCGCCAAAGCCGTTGGTTTCGCGGGGAAGCGCGGTGATTTGCAGGGCCAGGTCGCCTTGCGGGATCGGATCTTCTTGTTCGAGCTCTATCATGCCGGGGGTGCCTCTGACCCGTGACTCTTCGTTGGTCTTTCAGTGAATAGCCGTCTTCGGAAAAACGATTCAGCACCGAACATACTACGTTCGTCACGTTTTCCATAAAGGCGCCTAAAGGGAAACTCTGCGAAATCGCCTATGAACCTGACAGGCGTTTTCGCACAGCAACCCTTACAAGCTATTACACAGTTGCGAGTATATCGGTCGATAGACTCGGATACGACCGTCCGGTTCTCATTTTGACTGTCAAATACGCGCCTCTATGTGCTTTTTCGAACAATTTGCTATCGTGCCGGACCTGCCCGAGCCCTTGCCAGCGTTGTTGGGGCGGCAGACCTGACTATAAGAGAAGCCTTTGCCATGACCCCAGCGCCCTCGAGTATCGCGCAGCCAACCCCATCCGCACGCCCGTTGACCCGCAGCGACTACAAGACACTCTCGCTCTCCGCACTGGGCGGGGCGCTGGAGTTCTACGATTTCATCATCTTCGTGTTCTTCGCCACGGTGGTGGGCAAGCTGTTCTTCCCGGCAGACATGCCTGAATGGCTGCGTTTGATGCAGACCTTCGGCATTTTCGCCGCCGGTTACCTGGCGCGGCCGCTGGGTGGCATCGTGATGGCGCACTTCGGCGACCTGCTGGGACGCAAGAAGATGTTCACCCTGAGCATTTTCATGATGGCGGTGCCGACCTTGATCATGGGCCTGCTGCCGACCTATGCGCAGATCGGCATGTGGGCGCCGATCCTGTTGCTGCTGATGCGTGTGATCCAGGGCGCGGCAATTGGTGGTGAGGTGCCGGGGGCGTGGGTCTTCGTATCCGAACACGTGCCGCAACGCCATATTGGCTATGCCTGCGGGACCCTGACCAGTGGCCTGACGGCGGGCATTCTGCTCGGCTCCCTGGTCGCCACGGCGATCAACAGCATCTACACCCCGGTGGAAGTTTCGGATTACGCCTGGCGGATCCCGTTCCTGCTGGGCGGCGTGTTCGGCCTGTTCTCGGTGTACCTGCGCCGCTGGCTGCACGAAACCCCGGTTTTCGCTGAACTGCAACAGCGCAAGGCTCTGGCCGAAGAAGTACCGTTGCGTGCGGTGCTGCGTGATCATCGTGGCGCCATCGCCATTTCCATGTTGCTGACCTGGCTGCTGTCTGCCGCCATCGTGGTCTTGATCCTGATGACCCCGACTGTGCTGCAGACGGTCTACCACTTCGCGCCAACCACTGCCCTGCAGGCCAACAGTGTGGCGATCGTGTTCCTGAGCGTTGGCTGCATCATCGCCGGAGCACTGGCGGATCGCTTCGGCGCGGGTCGGGTCTTTGTGATCGGCTGTGCCGCTTTGCTGGCCAGCTCCTGGACCTTCTACCACAGCCTTGCCGACCATCCAGACTGGCTGTTCCCGATGTACGCCCTGACCGGTTTGCTGGTGGGCACCATTGGTGCGGTGCCGTACGTCATGGTCAAGGCGTTCCCGCCGGTGGTGCGTTTCAGTGGTCTGTCATTTTCCTACAACGTCGCTTACGCGATTTTCGGGGGCTTGACACCGATGATCGTCAGCCTGCTGCTCAAGGAAAGCGCGATGGGGCCTGCTTACTATGTGGCGGTGTTGTGCGGGGTGGGGATTCTGGTAGGGGCCTATCTCTGGAAGAAGCGTCGCTGATTCGCAAATTTTCATTTGTTAAGGCTTTCGCCATCGCGAAAGCCTTATTTCACACTCGTTAGCTGGCAGGCGGGCGCCGTGCTCAAGCATATGCGACAGAGCGCATGCGGCATGCGTCTCTTCAAGGACTTGATGCTCAACCATCAAGTCGAGCAACCACAAGGCTCCATGAACTTGTAGTCCATCTCGTTGTGCCTGGCGCCTTAACTTGCCATCACCGGTAAGTAAGGGCCGACCTGTTTCCTGTGCGAGCAGGTAGCAAGACACGTCAGCCAATGAACTGTTGTTGTGCTCGATTTTCAAACCAAACAATCGGATCACGGCGCGTTCGTCGAACGCTTCGACTATCAGTCCTCGGTCGAGCAAGTCGTCGTGTGGGAAGTCTTCGAGTTCCTGCAGGACGAAATCCGTGCAACACAATGTGAATGGCAATCTAAACATCTGTTCCAGCAATCCGGCATTTCTGAAGTCGATCCAGATATTGGTGTCACTGATGTAGATCAGGCTCATGCACTCTCCAGTGAGCCCAGGAAATTGGGATCGAGTGCGCTCACTGGTTTGCGCAGTAGTTCTGACGCACGGGATTTGGTAATCAGACCCTCCGCCAACCCCCAGAACACCAAAGATTCAAATCGTTGTGGTGGTTTGCATGGCATCGGATCGGGTTCTGACTTGCGCCAGCCATTGGCGCTGAATTGGATGGTGAGCGATTTGTACCCGCTTTCGCTGAGTAATTTCAGATCCTTAAGGCGTCTCAGCGCTGCATGCATCGATATCCCATATTGGCGCTTGGCGATGAGAAGTTCTCGTGGGTGGACTCTGGAACGGGGATGGCTGCCGAAATCGCTGGCGACACTTTTTGCTGGGTAGAGAAAAGCGCCTGCAAAACGGTGACAGCAGTTTTCCTTGTCTTTCTCGGTCATATCATCTGGTAATGCCATAACCCAGTGCCCAAGCTCATGGGCGGCAGTAAAACGAATACGTTCGCCTGGGCGATCTGCGTTCAAAGCGATCAGAACATGGCCGCCATTTGCGGTGGCAGCACAAGCGCCATCGAAGCCGTCCGGGCCATTGAGCATCGCGACCTTGATACTGTGTTCCTCCAGTTGCTCAGTCAGATTGGCAATGGGATCGCCGCCGATTCCCCAATACTGGCGAAGCGACTCAGCTGCGTGTTCAGCCTCTTCTACAGATGAAACCTGCAGCATCTGTGGGGGGGTAGCAGGAGTTTGGATGTCTGCCGGTTCGAAGCACTCCTCAAGCGCAATGTAACGCTCCAGGTGTTCGCGAATTTTTTCTTCTACCTGAGCCTGGCGATACTTAGGCATCTTGGCCAGCTTTCGAAATTCCAGAGGCGCCAGTGATATTGCATCCGCGCGGAAAAAATACTCAGGGCTGACCTGAAGGACTTTGGCGAGTTGCAGCAGACGAGTTGAGTTCGGGATGGTTAACCCTTTCTCGTATTTGCTCAAGGCTTGTTTGGTTATGTCGCCAAGCTGAATAGCCAAAGCCTCAAGGGTGAGGCCTTTTTGCAGGCGGGCGCGGCGAATTCGATCGTTTATCATGGATCCCTCTCGTGGTTGACAAGGCTATCTTTTGTCTATGATTTGTCAACTTTGCGCGTGGTTCCTTTTTTTCACGATGTCTCCATGCTGGCCTTTCATCCAATTGTCATATTTCAGCCATAGAGTGTTCACACGGCCTGCTGATACTTGGCCCCGACTTAACACACCCTATCTGCTAGGAGTAAGGCATGAAACTGAAGCGTTTGATGGCGGCAATGACTTTTG
>DATMUG010000058.1:0-4517 GCA_035563915.1 Pseudomonas sp.
CCCTGTGGGAGCGGGCTTGCCCGCGATGCTTTTCAGGTCTGGGAAAACTGCGAAGCGAGTTCGCGCAACAGTACCTCGGCCTCGAGGACCTTGCTGACCACGTCGTTAGCCTTTTCGCGGCTCAGGCCCAGGCGTTCCAGCAGGGCGTCGGGGATGTCTTCGTCCGGGCCCGATCCGATGCCGCGGCTACGCAGCAGGCGCACCGACAGGCACACCAGGTTCGGGTACTCGGCGAAAGCGCCGTCGTAATGAGGGTCGTGCTGGAAGCGCAGCGCGGTGGCCAGTTCTTCGGGCATGTCCCAGAAACGCATCAGCCACGAACCGATCTGTTCACGGCTGATGCCCAGCAGATGTTGTTCGATATAGCTGTGGCACAGGTGCGGATTGACCTCCAGATGCCGGCAGATCAGCGAGAAGTGCGGCGGGAACACATGGGCGAGCAGCAGGTAACCGAAGTTGTGCAGCAGGCCCGCCAGGTAGGTCAGGCCGGCTTCCGGGCGCTGGGTGCGCGGCATGGCGCGCGTCAGGCCTTCGATGACGGCGGCGGTGTAGATCGATTGCTGCCAGTACGGAGTACTGTGCTGCGGGTGGTCCTTGGGCAGGCTGAGGGTTTTACCCAGGGCCAGGCCCAGCGCCAGATTGATCACCAGGTCGAAACCCAGGACTCGCACGATGGCATCTTCCACCGAACGAATCTTGCCCGGTGAGGCGTAGTACGGCGACGCCGCCCAGCTCACCACTTGCGCGGCCAGGGCCGGGTCGGTTTCGACCACGCCGGTGATGTCGTCGATGGTCGCGTTAGGGTCGACGCGCAGCTTGATGATTTTCTGAGCGGTTTCGGCCAGCGGTGGAATTTCGATGGTCGCTTCCAGACGCTGCTGAATGCGCCGCGCGGTGAATGCCTGAACTGCCTGGGTGATTTCCTCGCGGTCATCATCGGGGCGATCAAGGTTCGGCCGAATGCTGGTCAGCGGCTCACCGAAATTGGCGGCGCTGGCCTTGTTGAGCATGGATTTGAAGGCTTCACTGGAGATTTCCAGGAGCACTTCCGGCTCCCCCGAATTGACCAGCACTTTCGGCTCGCGCAGCAAGCTTTCTTCGTACAGGCACGGGGCGCTGGTGAGGGCCGGCAGACCCGGCAGCAGGCTCAGGTTGTGCTTGCCGAGCATCTTGACCAGGCGCTCGGTCGAGACGGCGGCCAGGCGCCGGCCAGTGAGTTCGGTCAAGCGGTTGAGATCGAGCAACTGGCTTTGCGGGAACAGCACCATCAGCGTGCCGATAGCGTCGTCGAGCAGTACGGCCTGGACCTTGCGCGCCGGATTCAATCCGTGATGGTCGAGCACTTCTTCATAGGCAATGCCCAGCTTGTCCAGCAGCATCCGAATGACCGACGGAGTGTGCGGGGTAGCGGGTGCGAGGGCAGCTTCGGTCATGGTCTGTATCCGTACTAAAACAATTGCGGGAGTATAACCAGCTTGCGGGGGCCCATCCTCCAGAAACTGAGACGGTGCTCACACTTGTCCATATTGCTGCCCGTGGCGCAGCCAGCGGTCGAGTAAGGGGCTCACGTGGTCCGGCCAGCGTTCGAGCAAGGCTTGAGCTGCGTCGCGTACCGCCGGCAGCAGGTCGGCGTCGCGCATCAGGTCGGCGACCTTGAATTGAAGCAGACCCGTCTGCCGAGTGCCGAGCATTTCACCAGGGCCGCGCAGTTCGAGGTCTTTTTCGGCAATGACAAAACCATCGTTGGTTTCGCGCATGATACCCAGGCGCTGACGGCCGATCTGCGACAGCGGCGGATGGTAGAGCAGCACGCAATGGCTGGCCGCGCTGCCCCGCCCGACGCGGCCGCGCAACTGGTGCAGTTGCGCCAGACCCAGGCGTTCCGGGTTTTCGATGATCATCAGGCTGGCGTTGGGCACGTCCACGCCAACTTCGATTACGGTGGTCGCTACCAGCAACTGCAAATTGCCGGCCTTGAATTCGGCCATCACCGCAGCCTTCTCTGCGGGCTTCATGCGACCGTGGATCAGCCCGACCTTCAACTCGCCGAGCGCGGCGGTCAGGTCTTCATGGGTGCTTTCGGCAGCCTGGCAGGTCAACTCTTCCGATTCTTCGATCAGCGTGCACACCCAGTAGGCCTGACGCCCTTCGGCACAGGCGCTGCGCACCCGCTCGATGACTTCGACGCGGCGGGTGTCGGTGATCAGCACGGTGTTGACCGGGGTCCGGCCGGGAGGCAGTTCGTCGAGGATCGAGGTATCGAGGTCGGCATAGGCGCTCATGGCCAGCGTGCGCGGGATGGGCGTGGCGGTCATGATCAACTGATGCGGGCACATGCGTCCGCCGACGCCTTTCTGGCGCAGTGCCAGCCGCTGCTGCACGCCGAAGCGGTGCTGCTCGTCGATGATCACCAGCGCCAGATTCTTGAATTGCACTTCGTCCTGAAACAGTGCGTGGGTGCCCACCACCATCGGTGTACCGCCGGCGATCTGCTCCAGCGCGGCTGTGCGGTTTTTGCCTTTGAGCTTGCCGGCCAGCCACGCCACTTCAATACCCAGCGGTTCGAGCCAGCGCTTGAAGGTGATGAAGTGCTGCTCGGCGAGAATCTCGGTGGGCGCCATCAGCGCCACTTGATAGCCAGCCTCCAGCGCCTGCAAGGCGGCGAGGGCGGCGACTACGGTTTTACCCGCGCCAACGTCACCCTGAATCAGCCGCAGCATGGGCTCGCGCTGACTCAGGTCGTAGGCGATTTCATTGCCCACCCGTTGCTGGGCCCCGGTGGGGTTGAACCCCAGGTTGGCCAGGTACTTGGCCGGTAACTGCGTGGCCTTGGGCATGGCCGGCGCGCGTAGCGAGCGCATGCTTTCGCGCAGGCGTTGCTGGGACAGTTGGTGAGTCAGCAACTCTTCAAAGGCCAGGCGGTGCTGGGCCCAGTGATGCCCGAGGGCCAATTCGTCGACATCGGCATCGGCAGGCGGGTGGTGCAGATAGCGGATTGCATCCGCCAGCGGCGCCAATTGGTAATCCCGGGCCAGTTCGGTCGGCAGCCAGTCGGGCAGGCTGGTGGGGCCGAGCATGGTCAGGGTCTGCATGCACAGCTGGCGCAGGCGTTGCTGGGTCAGGCCTTCAGTGAGTGGATACACCGGCGTCAGGGTTGCATCCACGGGCGGCGGTTCGTCGCCGGAGATGGCGCGGTATTCCGGGTGATAGATTTCCAGCCCCGAGGCGCCGGGTCGTGCTTCGCCATAGCAACGAATCCGCGTGCCGCGCTTGAGGCCTTCCTTCTGCGCATTGCTGAAGTGGTAGAAGCGCAGGCTCAAACCGCCGGTACCATCCTGCAGGCGCACCACCAGGCTACGGCGACGCCCCATGACCACGTCGGCACCGCTGACGGTGCCTTCGACCACGGCGTCCTGCCCTGGGCGCAGCGCACCGATAGGCACCACGCGGGTACGATCCTGATAACGCAGCGGCAAGTGAAACAGCACGTCCTGGAGGTTTTCCAGGCCGACCCTGGCCAGCTTTTCGGCCATGGCTTCGCCGACGCCCTTGAGCGCCGTCACCGACACTTGCGACAACTCGGTCATGACGCGTGCTTAGCCAGCCACCACCTGCGCGGACGGCTTGGCCACCGAGCACAGGCGAATGGAGTCAGCGAGGATTTCAATGGCCTTGGGGCGCGGGAAGCTTGCGCGCCAGGCGATCGCCACTGTGCGATAGGGCGTCGGTGCCGACAGCGGTCGGACTTCGATCACGCCAGGGGCATAGTGATGACTGTCTACCGCCGACAACGGCAAGATCGATACACCAAGGCCCGATGCGACCATGTGGCGAATAGTCTCCAGCGAGCTGGATTCCACCGTGGTGTGCTTGGCGCCGTCGTTGCCCTTGGTCAGCGTCGGGCAGGCCTCCAGGACTTGATCGCGGAAGCAGTGGCCTTCGCCCAGCAGCAGGAGGCTCTTGTCGTTGAGCAGGCTGGCGTCGATGGATTCCTTTTGTGTCCACGGATGCTGGGCCGGCATCAGGACATAGAAGGGCTCGTCGTAGAGCTGCAACGTCAGCACGTCGGCTTCGTTGAACGGCAGGGCGATGATGATCGCGTCGAGTTCGCCGTTGCGCAGTTTGTCGCGCAGCACATGGGTGAAGTTTTCTTCGATATACAACGGCATCTGCGGGGCGACCCGGTGCAGTTGCGGAATCAGGTGGGGAAACAGGTAGGGGCCGACGGTGTAGATCGCGCCGACTTTCAGCGGTGCGGTCAGCTGGTTCTTGCCGGCCTGGGCCAGTTCGCGAATACCCTGGGCCTGCTCCAGTACCTTTTGGGCCTGGGCCACAATGCCTTCGCCGACCGGGGTCAGGCGCACGGCGCTTTTGCTGCGCTCGAAAATCAGCACACCGAGTTCGTCTTCAAGCTTTTTCACGCCCACCGACAGGGTCGGCTGGCTGACGTGGCAACGCTCGGCCGCGTGGCCGAAATGCTGCTCTTGGGCGAGGGTAACGATGTAGCGTAATTCTGT
>DATMUG010000059.1:0-1651 GCA_035563915.1 Pseudomonas sp.
CGAGCAGTCATAGGCGGCAGATGTGAAGTCGACTGTTAGTTCAGATTTGGAATTAGTAAATGGCCTGCCGTTTTTTCGAAAAATTGGATCTGGCGTCACCCCGAACTTGTGCCAATCTTCAGAGATCTCACCGATTGCAAAGGCCTGCCATGAACCCTCGACTGGACTATTACAGCGCTTCCCCCAAGGCGATGAAGGCGATGATTGCCATGGAGGCCCTGACCAGCAGCTTGAGCATCGAAGCGCCGCTGCTGCACTTGATCAAGATCCGCGCCTCACAGCTCAACGGTTGTGCGTTCTGCACTGACATGCACTCGGTGGATGCCCGGCGTCTGGGTGAAACCGACCGGCGCCTGTATTCCATCGTGGTCTGGCGCGACAGCAACTTTTTCAACCCGCGTGAGCGCGCCGCGCTTGCCTGGACCGAAGCGGTGACGCTACTTGCGCAAACCCATGTGCCGGATGACGTCTACAACCAGGCGCGGGAACAGTTCAGCGAAGGCGAGCTGGTGGACCTGACCATCGCTGTCACCACCATCAACAGCTGGAACCGGCTGGCGGTGAGCTTCCGGCAAAGCCCCAGCACCTGAGGGGCTGTCATATCCGTTTCATGAACGATGCGCAGGATGGAACTCCCAGAGATCGGTCGACAGGGAGTCATCAATGTCATTCATGGAGCCTGCTGAACAGCGCTATAACGCGCAATATCGAGCGCCTCTCGATAACACCTCCAGCGACTGGCGCGCCCGTGCGACGCAGCTCGATCCGTTGTTGGCGCAATGCTTCAGCGTCACGGCACGTTGCGGCTGCTACATGCAGGCGGCTCGTCGCCTTAACATCAAGGCGACTCTGCTGCGCAAGCAATTGGCCCGGCTTGAGTCGCAACTCAATTGCTCACTGTTCAGCTCCTCTGACAACGGCGTAGCCCTCAGCCGGGATGGCCTGCAATTGCAGGCGCAGTTGATTGCGCTGGCTCACGAACGTGATCTGCCTGTCATCGAACAGCCACGGATCCGCCTGGCCGTCGCCGAATCGATCCTGCATGACATTCTCGGTCGCGACCTGGTGGGGTTGCTGCGGCGCAATGCCGGCATCCGCCTGGACATTATCAGCCTGGACAGCGAACTGGCCCTGCAAGCGGTGAGCGCCGATGTGGTGGTGTGGCTGGCAGGCGTCGACGCGCCACGGCCGGGGCCGAGTTTCGCCACCGCAGAGCCTGAATGCCTGGCCAGGCTGGATTATCTGCCGCACATCGCCAAGCGCTATTCGCGGGCGGCCTCGCGCCCCGATAGCCTGGAGGATCTGGCCGACTTCATGCTGGTGCAATGGCAGCAGGATCGCGAGATCGATAGCTTTCGGCCATGGAATTCACTGGTTGACCAGCGTTTGGCCGGGGTCGTGCAGTTACATGCTTACGGGCTGATGCTGGAGATGATCCGTTGCAGTGCCTGCATCGGCCTGCTGCCCGGTTACATGAGTCGCTTTGATCGTGGGTTGATCGGTCTGCCGCAGCTGTTCAGCCAGCCGATGCAGCGCCAGGTGTGGATGGCGGTGAATGCCCAGTCCCAGGGCGAGGCAGCGGTGCAGATGTTGGTGGAATTGATCCATGGCACCTTTCGTGAGCGGCGGGAGTGGTTCGAAAGTTAAGCAC
>DATMUG010000060.1:0-13462 GCA_035563915.1 Pseudomonas sp.
TTACCCACGCGTTGCCTAGGGTCCCTTTCCCATGTTCAAGAAACTGCGTGGCATGTTTTCCAGCGATCTTTCCATTGACCTGGGCACTGCCAACACCCTTATTTACGTGCGCGAGCGCGGTATCGTCCTGAATGAGCCATCAGTTGTGGCCATTCGGACACACGGTAACCAGAAAAGTGTCGTCGCTGTCGGCACCGAGGCCAAGCGCATGCTGGGCCGTACGCCGGGCAACATTGCTGCCATTCGTCCGATGAAGGACGGCGTGATCGCCGACTTCAGCGTTTGCGAAAAGATGCTGCAGTACTTCATCAACAAGGTTCACGAAAACAGCTTCCTGCAGCCTAGCCCTCGGGTGTTGATCTGCGTTCCCTGCAAATCCACGCAGGTCGAGCGTCGCGCCATCCGTGAATCGGCCCTCGGTGCCGGTGCTCGCGAAGTATTCCTGATCGAAGAACCCATGGCTGCTGCCATCGGTGCCGGCCTGCCGGTTGAAGAAGCTCGCGGTTCGATGGTCGTGGATATCGGTGGTGGTACCACCGAAATCGCCCTGATCTCCCTGAACGGTGTGGTTTACGCCGAATCCGTACGTGTTGGCGGCGACCGCTTCGACGAAGCAATCATCACTTACGTGCGTCGCAACTACGGCAGCCTGATCGGTGAGTCCACCGCCGAGCGCATCAAGCAGGAAATCGGTACGGCCTACCCAGGCGGCGAAGTCCGTGAAGTCGACGTTCGCGGCCGTAACCTGGCCGAAGGCGTTCCACGTGCCTTCACCCTGAACTCCAACGAAGTGCTGGAGGCTCTGCAAGAGTCCCTGGCAACCATCGTTCAGGCCGTGAAGAGCGCACTGGAGCAATCGCCTCCGGAACTGGCTTCCGATATCGCCGAACGTGGTCTGGTACTGACCGGTGGTGGCGCCCTGCTGCGTGACCTCGACAAGTTGCTGGCCCAGGAAACCGGTCTGCCGGTGATCGTCGCCGAAGACCCGTTGACCTGCGTTGCTCGCGGCGGTGGCCGTGCATTGGAAATGATGGATAAGCACACCATGGATCTGCTCTCCAGCGAATAAGTCGCCGGATTGCCTCTATGCTGTTGAGCGCGCAGGCAGCACTTTGCAGTGCTGCCTGTTCGCGTTTATCTTCTGTCAGTCTGCATCCAGGCCGGTCTGCCGTATGAATAAAGAGAACATTTGCCTGGGAGGAGCGGCTTATTAAACCGCTTTTCACCAAGGGTCCATCGTTGGGCGTGCGCTTGTTGGTGCTGGTCGTGCTGTCGGTCGCGCTGATGGTGGTCGATGCCCGCTTCACACTGCTCAAGCCGGTGCGTAGCCAAATGTCGCTGGTGCTGATGCAGTCCTACTGGATCACCGACTTGCCGCAGCGGCTATGGGAAGGCGTGGCCAGCCAGTTTGGCAGCCGGACCGAACTCGTCGCCGAAAACGAAAAACTCAAAAGCGAAAACTTGCTGTTGCAGGGGCGCATGCAAAAGCTTGCCTCCCTGACCGAGCAGAACGTTCGCCTGCGCGAATTGCTCAACTCTTCGGCGCTGGTCAATGAAAAGGTCGAAGTGGCCGAATTGATCGGCATGGACCCCAACCCCTTCACCCACCGCATCATCATCAACAAAGGTGAGCGTGACGGTGTGGTTCTCGGTCAGCCGGTGCTCGATGCCCGCGGCCTGATGGGCCAGGTGGTCGAACTGATGCCATACACCTCCCGTGTCCTGCTGCTGACCGACTCGACCCACAGCATTCCGGTGCAGGTCAACCGCAACGGCCTGCGAGCGATTGCCAGCGGCACCGGCAACCCGGAGCGCCTTGAACTGCGTCACGTGGCGGATACCGCCGATATCAAGGAAGGCGATCTGCTGGTCAGCTCGGGCCTGGGTCAGCGTTTCCCGGCGGGTTACCCGGTGGCCACGGTCAAGGAAGTGCTTCACGACACCGGCCAGCCATTTGCCGTTGTCCGCGCCGTGCCGACGGCAGCCCTCAATCGCAGTCGTTACCTGCTCTTGGTATTCAGCGACAACCGCACGGCGGAAGAGCGCGCCAATGAAGCCGCCCAGGCCCAGGAAGCCCTGGATGCACAGGGCGGTGGTCCGGTCCTGCCGGCCACCGTGCCCAAGCCTGCGATCGTTCCGGCTGCCGCGGCAGCGCCAGCGGCACCTGCTGCACCCGCAGCGACCCCGGCACCTGCGGCCACTCCGGCGGCCACTCCGGCCAAGCCGGCTGCCAACCATTCCGCTGCTTCCAAGCCGCCAGCCAAACCTGCTGCCAAGCCGCCTGTGTCCGCGCCGGCTACCACTGGGAGACAAGAATAATGGTCGGTGTCAAAGCTTCTCGTAACGGCTGGATCGTCTGGCTGACCTTCGCCATCGGCATGCTGCTCAGCGTATCGCCGCTGCCACAATTCATGGAAATCCTGCGCCCGTTGTGGCTCGGGTTGCTGCTGGCGTTCTGGGCGTTGGCCTTGCCGCAGAAAATCGGGATGGTCACTGCATGGTGCCTGGGCCTGGCCGAAGACGTGCTGTACGGCACGCTGTTGGGCCAGAACGCATTGATCCTGACCCTCATCACCTACCTGGTGCTGGCATTGCAACAGCGTATGCGGATGTTCCCGATGTGGCAGCAAAGCCTGGTGATTCTGGTGATCTTCGGCCTCGCGCAGCTTGTTCAACTATGGTTGAGCGCCCTGACCGGTAACCGCCAGCCGACGCTGGCGCTGGTATTGCCGGCACTGGTCAGCGCCTTGCTCTGGCCATGGATCAGCTTCGGTTTGCGTGGACTGCGTCGCCGCTACAAAATCAATTAATTCAAAAGGAACAGTATTGGTGAGGCAGGGCACTAAGAGGGAGATGTCTTGATGAAACGGCTGTACCTCGCCTCTGGCTCGCCGCGTCGGCGTGAACTGCTTACGCAGATCGGCGTGCCTTTCACCGCCATCAGTGCGGATATCGACGAAACCCCTCTGACTCACGAATCCCCCTCTGACTATGTCGAGCGACTCGCGCGCGGCAAGGCTGCGGCCGGGCGCGATGTTGTCGTGTCCGAGGTTCCCTTCTGTGTGCTGGGCGCCGATACCGCCGTAGTGCTCAATGGCAAAATTCTCGGCAAACCGGTTGATGAAGCGGATGCTTGCGCCATGCTGAAGATGTTGTCCGACAGTGAGCATGAAGTCCTGACGGCCATTGCGTTGCTCGACGGTGAGCGTTGCGAGTCGCGGGTGGTGCGCAGCGTGGTGCGTTTTCGCCCTATCGGCAGCGACGAGGCGACGGCTTATTGGGCCAGCGGTGAGCCGCGAGACAAGGCCGGTGGTTATGGCATTCAAGGCTTGGGCGCAGTGTTTGTTGCCGCGCTCAATGGAAGTTATTCAGCGGTGGTTGGACTGCCGCTGTGCGAAACCGCGCAACTGCTGGGCCATTTCGGCATACCCTGTTGGCAACCCCTTAACGCGCGCTAAGCGCCGTGCTGACCAGATGCGGCCACTATCGTGAACATGCCTGAACGAGACCCTGCCATGAGTGAAGAGATCCTGATCAACATCACGCCGATGGAATCGCGCGTGGCGGTGGTCGAAAACGGTGTCCTGCAAGAGGTCCATGTCGAGCGCACGCAAAAGCGCGGCATCGTCGGCAATATCTACAAGGGCAAAGTCGTGCGGGTTTTGCCCGGCATGCAGGCGGCATTTGTCGATATCGGCCTGGATCGTGCCGCGTTCATCCATGCTTCGGAGATTTCCCTGCGTGAAGGTCCCGCGGTGGAGAGCATCGGCGCGCTGGTGCACGAAGGGCAGAGCCTGGTGGTGCAAGTCACCAAGGATCCCATTGGCTCCAAGGGCGCGCGCCTGACAACCCAGTTGTCGATTCCGTCGCGTTATCTGGTGTACATGCCGCGCACTGCGCATGTCGGTATTTCCCTGAAAATCGAAGACGAAGCCGAGCGGGAACGTCTCAAGCAGGTGGTCAGCGATTGCGTTGCCAAAGAAGGTATCAAGGAGGCGGGCGGTTTTATCCTGCGCACGGCGGCCGAAGGTGCTGGCGCCGATGAAATTCTCATGGACATCCGCTATCTGCGAAGGCTTTGGGACCAGATCAGCGAACAGATCAAAACCATCAGCGCGCCCAGTGTGATTTACGAAGATCTCGGTCTGGCACTGCGTACCCTGCGCGATCTGGTGAGCCCGAAGATCGAGAAGATTCGCATCGATTCACGGGAAACTTTCCAGAAAACCACGCAATTCGTCGCCGAACTCATGCCGGAAATCGCCGATCGTCTGGAGCACTACCCCGGCGAGCGGCCGATTTTCGACCTGTACGGGGTCGAAGACGAAATCCAAAAAGCCCTGGAACGCAAAGTCCCGTTGAAGTCCGGCGGCTACCTGGTGGTCGATCCGGCGGAAGCCATGAGCACCATCGACGTCAACACCGGGGCGTTCGTCGGGCATCGCAACCTCGAAGAAACCATCTTCAAGACCAATCTCGAAGCCGCTACCGCCATTGCTCGCCAACTGCGTCTGCGCAACCTGGGCGGGATCATCATCATCGACTTCATCGACATGGAAGATGAAGAGCATCAGCGCCAGGTGCTGCGGACCCTGGAGAAACAGCTGGAGCGCGATCACGCCAAGACCAACATCATCGGCATCACCGAGTTGGGCCTGGTACAGATGACCCGCAAGCGCACCCGCGAAAGCCTTGAGCAAATCCTCTGCGAGCCGTGCACCAGTTGCCAGGGACGCGGCAAGCTGAAGACTCCGGAGACGATTTGCTACGAAATTTTTCGCGAAATCCTCCGCGAGGCTCGCGCCTATCAGGCGGAAGGCTATCGTGTATTGGCGAACCAGAAAGTCGTCGACCGTCTGCTCGATGAAGAATCGGGCAACGTCGCCGAACTGGAAGGCTTCATCGGACGCACCATTCGGTTTCAGGTAGAAACCATGTATTCCCAGGAACAATACGACGTGGTGCTGCTCTGATACGCGGCGTCATCACCTTTCCTGCACGGCTGGCCTCAGCTTTTTTGCAAAACTTTTGCCATGGGAGCCGACTGACATGGAGCGTCTGACACGCATTTTGGCCGCACTGACCCGCTGGGGTCTGGGCCTGTGCGCGTTGGTTTTGGTGCTGATGGCGCTGTACGTCAGCCTTGGTAGGGAACTGGCGCCTGTGGTGGCCGAATACCGTGCCGAGGTTGAAGCCCGGGCCACCGAGGCTTTAGGCATGCCACTGCAGATCGGCGAGTTGGAGGGCAGCTGGAGCGGCTTCGCGCCCATTGTCTCGGCTCACGATGTGACGGTTGGCGAAGGTGCCAATGCGCTGCATCTGGAAAATGTACGCGCAGTACCCGACCTGTGGGCCAGTCTGCTGGCGGGTGAAGTTCGCATCGCTCACCTGTCGCTCAACGGCCTGAAGATCAGCCTCAAGCAAGGCGATGACGGCGAATGGGCGCTCGAAGGTTTGCCGGTCAAGGACGATAAGCCCCTGGATCCGGAACAACTGTTCAACCGCATGCAGATGGTCCAGCAATTGTCGGTGCTCGACAGTCAGGTCACTTTGCAGCCCTGGGGTGAATCGCCGCTGTCCCTGACTTACGTTGGCCTGAACCTGAAAACCGGGACCTCTCGCCAGCGCCTTGATGCCCGCCTGACACTGCCCGACGGGCAACCCGTGGCCATGAGCCTGAGGACCCGCATTCGTGCCAGCCAGTGGAAGGACGGTGAGGCTGAGATATACCTGAGCCTGCCACAGAGCGATTGGTCCAAATGGCTGCCCGAAAGCATCAGCCAGCAATGGAATTTTTCCGAGATCAAAGCGGGTGGCGAGTTATGGGCGACCTGGGGCAAAGGTTTATTGCAAAGTGCGGCGGTGCGTTTGAATGCGCCGCAAGTCAAGGGCGCCTATGCGCAACGCAAGCCGGTCAAGATCGATAACCTGGCACTCAATGGCTATTTCCAGCGCAGCGACGAAGGCATGTTGGTCACGCTGGATTCCCTGGCCCTGAGCCTTGGGGAGACCCGTTGGGAATCCCATGTGCAAGTCAAACAAACCCCAGCGACCGACAAGTCCGAAGAACTCTGGCATCTGCAGGCCGATCGTCTCGACCTGACACCGCTTACCCCTTTGCTCAATGCCCTGGCGCCGTTGCCGGAAGGCTTTGCCACCGTTGTCGAGCGCCTCAAGGTCACCGGCGGGTTGCGCAATGTGCTGATCGACGTGAGGCCCAATGCCACGGACGACAGCAAGTTCAGCTTCGCCGCCAACCTCGAACAGGTGGGGTTCGACGCCTATCACGGTGCTCCGGCAGCGCGCAACGTTACGGGCAGCATCAGCGGCGACCTGGGGCATGGTGAATTGCGCATGGATACCAAGGATTTCATGCTGCATCTGGACCCCATTTTCGCCAAGCCCTGGAATTACCTTCAGGCCAATGCCCGCTTGACCTGGAAGCTCGACAAAGAAGGCTTCACCCTGATCGCGCCGTACCTGAAGGTGCTGGGCGAGGAGGGCAAAATTGCCGGTGACTTCCTGATCCGCCTGCATTTCGATCACACCCAGGAAGATTACATGGACCTGCGGGTCGGCCTGGTGGACGGAGACGGGCGCTATACCGCCAAGTACCTGCCGGCTGTCCTGAGTCCGGGGCTGGACGAATGGCTGCGCACGGCGATTCTCAAAGGTGCGGTAGACCAGGGTTTCTTCCAGTACCAAGGGTCGTTGAACCATGGCGCGGCACCTGAGGCGCGAAGCATCAGCCTGTTTTTCAAGGTTCACGATGCTGAACTGGCCTTCCAGCCCGACTGGCCCCATGTCAGCAAGGTCACAGGCGATGTGTTCGTTGAGGACAGCGGCGTGCGGATCCTGGCCAGCAAGGGGCAATTGCTCGATACCCAGGTCAGCGACGTCTACGTCAATATTCCCCACGTGCCGGACGGCCAAAGTGTTCATCTGCTCCTCGACGGCGGGTTCGCCGGAGGGCTGGGCGATGGTTTGAAAATCCTCAAAGAGGCACCGATCGGCACGGCTGAAACTTTCGCGGGCTGGGAAGGCGAGGGTGAGTTGCAAGGCAAACTGAAGCTCGATATCCCGCTGGTCAAAGGTGAGCAGCCGAAGATCCTGGTCGACTTCAAGACCGCCAAGGCCCGCCTCAAACTGCCTGAGCCGCCGCTCGAGTTGACTCAACTCAAAGGCGATTTCCGTTTCGACAGCAGCAAAGGCCTGAGCGGGCAAAACATCACGGCGCGCGCCTTCGACAAACCGGTGAGCGCGCAGATTTTCGCCGAGGGCGGGCCGGGCAAACTCAAGACCCGGGTGACCGCCTCGGGTCAGGTCGAAGTCAAAAAGCTCACCGAATGGCTGAGCGTGACCCAGCCATTACCGGTGAGCGGGCTGATCCCGTATCAACTGCAACTGACCCTGGACGGCGCCGACAGCCAGTTGATGGTCAATTCCAATCTCAAGGGTGTCGCTGTCGACCTGCCGGCACCTTTCGGCATGGCGGCGGATGCGGAGCGTGACACGACGTTCCGCATGACTCTGCAAGGCCCGGAGCGACGCTATTGGGTGAACTACGGCGAATTGGCCAACTTCACCTTCGCCGCGCCGACCGGCAATTTCGCGGACGGGCGGGGTGAATTGTTCCTGGGTAATGGCGATGCCGTGCTGCCAGGCGCCAAGGGTTTGCGGATACGTGGCGTGCTGTCGGAACTGGACGTCAGCCCCTGGCAGGATCTGGTGAGCAAGTATGCCGGGCAGGACCCTGGCGGCAGTGCCAAGCAGTTGCTCAGCGGCGCCGATTTCAAGATCGGCAAGCTCAGTGCGCTGGGCACGACGCTGGATCAGGCGTCCGTTCAGTTGACGCGAAAACCGTCTGCCTGGGCTTTGCAACTCGACAGCCAGCAGGTCAAGGGCAATGCCAGTCTTCCTGATGCGAAGTCCACACCGATTGGGATCAATCTGCAAACTGTGCGCCTGCCGGCTCCTGATCCGAAGACAATAACCGATGAAAACGCCCCGGACCCGCTGGCCTCTGTAGACCCGAATAAAATTCCGGCGATGGATATCACCGTCAATCAGTTATTTCTGGGGGACGACCTGGTCGGTGCCTGGTCTTTGAAAGTGCGTCCTACGGCCAAGGGCGTCGCCTTTAACTCGCTGGACATGGGCCTCAAAGGGATTTCGTTGCAGGGCAGCGGCGGCTGGGAAGGCGCGCCGGGGGCCAGCGGCAGTTGGTTCAAGGGGCGAGTCAGCGGCAAGAACCTTGCCGATGTGCTCAAGGGTTGGGGGTTTGCGCCGAGCGTCACCAGCAAGGAATTCCACATGGACGTCGATGGGCGCTGGCCCGGCTCACCGGCATGGCTGGCAACCAAGCGTTTCTCCGGTACGCTCGATGCGTCGCTCACCGAAGGTCAGTTTGTCGAAGTCGAAGGCAGTGCCCAGGCACTACGGGTATTTGGTCTGCTCAACTTCAACACCATTGCCCGCCGCTTGCGTCTGGACTTTTCGGACCTGTTTGGCAAAGGCCTGAGCTACGACCGGGTCAAGGGCCTGCTGGTAGGGACCAACGGCGTGTATGTCACCCGTGAACCGATCCGTGTGACCGGCCCATCGAGCACTCTCGAACTCGACGGCACCCTGAATATGGTGGCCGATCAAATTGACGCGAAACTGCTGGTGACGCTGCCGGTGACCAACAACCTGCCGATTGCCGCATTGCTCGTGGGGGCTCCGGCCGTTGGTGGCGCCTTGTTCCTGATCGACAAGTTGATCGGTGACCGCGTATCGCGTTTTGCCAGTGTGAAATACACCGTCAAAGGCCCCTGGAAAGAGCCGAAAATCACCTTCGATAAGCCTTTTTGAAAAGCCAATCTGCGGACCTATGGAGTAGCATGGCCCCAATGGTGGCGCCAATCTCTGTAGGAGCGAGCTTGCTCGCGAAAAAAGCACGGGCACCGCGTACATTCAGGCAGTGCGCGTCATCGTTTACCTCTATCGCGAGCGAGCTCGCTCCTACAGGTATCTGTTGATTTCAACAAGGAAAAGGCCATGTCCCTAGCGGTGATTCAAATGGTCAGCCAGAGCGATGTGCTGGCCAACCTGACCCAGGCCCGTCGCCTGCTTGAGCAGGCTGCGGCTTCTGGCGCGAAGCTGGCGGTGCTGCCGGAAAACTTCGCCGCCATGGGGCGTCGCGACGTCGCCGACATCGGTCGCGCCGAAGCGCTCGGGGAAGGCCCGATCCTGCCCTGGTTGAAACAGACCGCCCGCGACCTCAGGTTGTGGATAGTGGCTGGCACCTTGCCTTTACCGCCGGTGGATCAACCGGCGGGCAAAGCCCATGCCTGTTCGTTGCTGGTCAATGATCAGGGTGAAACGGTGGCGCGCTACGACAAGTTGCACCTGTTCGATGTGGACGTAGCCGACAATCGCGGCCGTTATCGCGAATCCGATGACTATGCTTATGGCAGTGGCGTTGTGGTGGCGGATACGCCGGTCGGGCGTGTCGGCCTGACCGTTTGCTATGACCTGCGCTTCCCGGAGCTCTACAGCGAATTGCGTGCCGCCGGTGCGCAGTTGATCACCGCGCCATCGGCCTTTACCGCCGTGACCGGTGCCGCGCACTGGGAGGTGCTGATTCGCGCACGGGCTATAGAGACCCAATGTTATGTGCTGGCGGCCGCTCAGGGTGGGACGCATCCGGGGCCACGGGAAACCTGGGGGCATGCGGCAATTGTCGATCCGTGGGGACGAGTATTGGCGCAACAGGACCAGGGCGAGGCCGTGCTGCTGGCCGAACGCGACAGCAGCGAACAGGCGTCCATTCGGGCGCGGATGCCGGTGTCCAGTCACCGGCGCTTTTTCTCGCAGGGCGCCCAGCGACCTGCATCAGAACGATGAATTTAAGGCGTAAAGCATATGAGCGAGTTGTTGTCCTCAGTCAGTGAACACCTCCTGGCGCCCGGCGGCGTAACGATCGAAAGCCTGCAAGGTGTGCTCGGCGATCTGGCCGGCCCGGGTATCGATGCCGCCGACCTGTATTTCCAGGGGCAGATTTCCGAGTCCTGGGCGCTGGAAGACGGCATCGTCAAGGAAGGCAGCTTCAACCTTGACCAGGGCGTTGGCGTGCGGGCGCAATCCGGTGAAAAAACCGGTTTCGCCTACAGCAACGCAATCACTCTCGAAGCCCTGGGCGCGGCGGCCCGTGCAGCGCGCTCGATTTCCCGGGCCGGGCAGAACGGCACGGTGCAAGCATTCAGCACCCAGGACGTTGCGCAGTTGTATGCACCGGACAACCCTCTGGAAGTGCTGACTCGTGCCGAGAAGGTCGATCTGCTCAAGCGTATCGATGCGGCCACTCGTGCCCTCGACCCGCGCATCCAGCAGGTCACCGTGAGCATGGCCGGCGTCTGGGAGCGGATTCTGGTGGCGTCCACCGATGGTGGGCTGGCCGCGGACGTGCGACCGCTGGTGCGCTTCAACGTCAGTGTGATTGTCGAGCAGAACGGCCGTCGTGAGCGTGGTGGCCACGGCGGCGGCGGCCGTACCGATTACCGCTATTTCCTCGCCGAAGACCGTGCCATGGGCTATGCCCGTGAAGCGCTGCGTCAGGCACTGGTTAACCTGGAAGCCATCCCTGCACCGGCCGGTACTTTGCCGGTGGTGCTCGGTTCCGGCTGGTCGGGCGTGCTTCTGCATGAAGCGGTAGGTCACGGTCTGGAAGGGGATTTCAATCGCAAGGGCAGTTCGGCGTACAGCGGGCGCATGGGCGAAATGGTTGCGTCCAAGCTGTGCACCATCGTCGATGACGGCACACTGGCCGGTCGCCGTGGCTCCCTGAGCGTCGACGATGAAGGCACTCCGACCGAGTGCACCACGCTGATCGAAAACGGCGTACTCAAGGGTTACATGCAGGACAAGCTCAATGCGCGCCTGATGGGTGTGGCCCGCACCGGTAACGGGCGTCGCGAGTCTTACGCCCATCTGCCGATGCCGCGTATGACCAACACCTACATGCTCGGTGGCGAAAGCGATCCGGCGGAAATCATCGCCTCGGTGAAGAAAGGCATCTACTGCGCCAACCTTGGCGGCGGTCAGGTGGATATCACCAGCGGCAAGTTCGTGTTCTCCACCAGCGAGGCGTACCTGATCGAAGACGGCAAGATCACGGCCCCGGTCAAAGGCGCGACGCTGATCGGTAACGGGCCGGAAGCCATGAGCAAGGTGTCGATGGTCGGTAACGACCTGGCGCTGGACAGCGGCGTGGGGACCTGCGGCAAGGACGGGCAGTCGGTGCCGGTGGGTGTCGGTCAGCCAACGCTGAAAATTGATGCGATCACCGTGGGCGGCACGGGTGCATAGGGAATAAACCTCCCTTGTAGGAGCTGCCGCAGGCTGCGATCTTTTGACTTTGGATTGTCAAAAAACAGTTCAAAAGATCGCAGCCTTCGGCAGCTCCTACACGAAGGATGCCGCTGGCTTTATTTAACGCAGACCGCGTTGAGTCTCGTCAAGCTCACGGATGTACTTGAAGATTTTACGGCTGGAAGCAGGAGGCTTGTTGTGTGCAACCTCGTGCTGAGCCTGACGGATCAGGGAACGCAATTGCTGGCGATCGGCGTCGGGGTATTCGACGACGAATTTTTCCAGAACGGCATCGTCACCGGCGATCAGGCGATCCCGCCAGCGCTCCAGGTTATGGAAGCGCTCGTTGTACTGGCGAGTGGAGGCATCGAGTTGATCGAGCAGAACCAGAATGGCGTCAGTGTCCTGATCGCGCATCAGTTTGCCGATGAACTGGAGGTGCCGCTTACGCGCGATGTGTGCGGTGTGCTTGGGCGCATCGGCCAGGGCCCGGCGCAGAGCGTCGGTCAAGGGCAGTTTGTTGAGCAAGTCAGGCTTGAGCGTTGTAAGGCGCTCGCCGAGGTCAACCAGAGCATGCAGCTCGCGTTTGACCTGGGATTTGCTTTTTTCTCCCGTATCGAGGGAGTCGTCGTAAGAATCAACCATGGTGGCAGTCCGCAAAGAAACGCCGCCATGATAACCAGTCGGGGGCCACTTGTCCGGCCCGGTCGCTCGATGACCGTTACCGAAAGCAGAATTTGAGTGGAGAACAGCATGAGTGCAGTTGAAAGCGTCGGCCCACAAGCATTGCCGGCACTGCAAGAACAAGTCGAGCAGATCATTGCTGAAGCCAAACGCCAAGGCGCCAGTGCCTGCGAGGTGGCAGTGTCCCTGGAGCAGGGCTTGTCGACTTCGGTGCGCCAGCGCGAAGTCGAAACCGTCGAGTTCAACCGCGATCAGGGCTTTGGTATCACCTTGTATGTCGGTCAGCGCAAGGGATCGGCCAGCACCTCGGCCAGCGGCCCTGAGGCCATTCGCGAAACCGTTGCCGCCGCATTGGCCATCGCCAAACACACCTCGGAAGACGAAGCCTCGGGCCTGGCTGATGCCGCGCTGATGGCCAGGGACCCACAGGATTTCGACCTTTTCCACGCCTGGGACATCACTCCGGAACAGGCCATCGAAAAGGCCTTGCTCTGCGAAGCCGCAGCATTCGATGCCGACGCGCGGATCAAAAACGCCGACGGCACCACGCTGAGCACTCACCAGGGCTGCCGGGTGTACGGTAACAGCCACGGGTTCATCGGCGGTTATGCGTCGACGCGTCATAGTCTGAGTTGCGTGATGATCGCCGAGGCCGATGGTCAGATGCAGCGCGATTACTGGTATGACGTGAATCGGCTGGGCACTTTGCTGGCAGACCCGGTGAGCATTGGCCAGCGCGCGGCGCAGCGTGCGGCGAGCCGCTTGGGCGCGCGTCCGGTGCCGACCTGCGAAGTACCGGTATTGTTTTCCGCAGAACTGGCCGGTGGTTTGTTCGGCAGTTTCCTGTCGGCGATTTCCGGTGGCAGCCTGTATCGCAAGTCGTCGTTCCTCGAAGGCACCCTCGGGCAGAAGCTGTTTCCTGAGTGGCTGACTCTCGATGAGCGTCCCCATCTGATGCGAGCGCTGGGCAGCGCGGCGTTCGATGGCGATGGTCTGGCGACCTATGCCAAGCCGTTCGTCGAAAATGGCGAACTGGTGTCCTACATTCTCGGTACCTATTCCGGTCGTAAGCTCGGCATGCCAAGCACCGCCAACGCAGGCGGCGTGCACAACCTGTTCGTGACCCATGGTGACGAAGACCAGTCGGCCTTGATGCGTCGCATGGGGCGCGGTCTGCTGGTGACCGAGCTGATGGGGCAGGGCCTGAACATGGTGACTGGCGACTACTCGCGCGGCGCGGCGGGGTACTGGGTCGAGAACGGTGAAATCCAGTTCGCGGTGCAGGAAGTGACCATCGCCGGCAACATGCGTGACATGTTCAAGCAGATCGTCGCCGTGGGGAATGACCTGGAGTTGCGCAGCAACATTCGAACGGGATCGGTGTTGATCGAACGGATGATGGTCGCTGGTAGCTGACTTTTCGACC
>DATMUG010000061.1:0-6730 GCA_035563915.1 Pseudomonas sp.
ATTGAGTGCCAATGGGATCCGTCGTCGCTATAGCCGCTAACTCAGCGTCTGACATCCACACTCACTCCGGCCAATACCACGCCGGCTCATCCAGCATCCGCTGCCCGACGATCCCGGTCTGCCCGAGGTTTTTCTCCAACACGATGCAGTTGCATTGCGGGTCCTCCTGCAGGGCCGAAATCAACCGCCGCGCATGGGACACGACCCACACCTGGCACTGCTTTGAAGCGCGAATAATCAAGCGGGCCAAGGCGGGCAACAGATCCGGGTGCAAGCTGGTTTCCGGCTCGTTCAGCACCATCAGCGTCGGTGGCCGTGGCGTCAGCAGCGCCGCTACCAACAGCAAGTAACGCAAGGTCCCGTCCGACAACTCCGCCGCCGACAACGGCCGCAGCAATCCTTCCTGATGAAACTCGATGGCAAAGCGTCCGCCGGCCAGTGGCTCGATGTGCAGTCGCGCACCGGGAAACGCGTCGCTGATTGCGTTGCGCAATGCCTCGGGCTCGCCGATTTCGATAATGGTCTGCAACGCGGCCGCCAGGTCTCTACCGTCGTGGTGCAGCACCGGCGTGCGGGTCCCCAGTTGCGGTTGGCGCACTGGAGCATCGGCGTCGCTGCGAAAGTGATCGTAGAAGCGCCAGCGGCGGATGAACTCGCGCATCTCCAGCACTTCCGGCGAGGCACGCAGGTTGCCGACCTGATCGAACAGGCTGTCGAAAGTCGGCGTGTGCTGAGCCAACACGTCCCAGCTGCGGTTGGCCTTGGCGCGGATCATCGGGCCGTCACGATCCACCAGCAAACTGGCTGGACGGTAGAACGGTCCGGCCCACAGGCATTCGCGCTTGATTTGCGGGTCGAGACTGAAGCGCGACGGGATGGGTAAAGGGTGTTCGGGCAACATGAAATGACCGTTGGATTCGGGTAGCCCCAAACTGATGCAATAGCCGAAGTCCTCCCCGGTAAAGCCCAGACGCAGACGTTTGGCACCGTGTCGCACGGTCGACTGGATGGGCACTTCACCGGTTTGCATGCGCCGGGTGATCCGCTCGGGTCCGGCCCAGAAGGTCGAGTCCAGCCCGCCCTCGCGCGCCAGCGCATTAACCACCCCGCCCTGGGCGGTTTCCGCCAGCAGGCGCAAGGCACGGTAGAGGTTGGATTTGCCGCTGCCGTTGGGGCCGGTGATCAGGTTCAGCCGGCCCAGTGGAATGACCAGTTTGTTGATCGAACGGTAATTGGCCACCGCGAGGGTATTGAGCATGAAAGGCTTCTCTGTACTTGCTTGCTGTAGGAGCTGCCGAAGGCTGTGATCTTTTGCTTTTGAATGATCAAGATCAAAAGATCGCAGCCTTCGGCAGCTCCTACAAGGTGAAAAGTCTGATTCGCCCGGGCGAAGGCTGAACGCTGTTCTAAGCTGACAGACGAATTGCGCCCGTTAAACGCAAAGGAGTCTGCATGGCTGGTCCCGGATTGAAAGTAGCTCTCGGCCTGTGCCTCCTGGCCATGCTGGGGGCTTGTGGTGAAAAGAAACCGGCCGAGAAGGATCGACCTCGGGTTTTCGTACAAGTGGTCAAGCCGGGCCAATACGGCGCCAGCGTCACCTTGACCGGCGATGTGCAGGCCCGGGTGCAGACGGAGCTGTCGTTCCGCGTGGGCGGCAAGATCATCGAGCGCACCGTCGATGTCGGCGATCGGGTGACCGCCAAACAGGTGCTCGCCCGGCTCGATCCGAAAGACCTGCAGACCAATGTCGACTCGGCCCAGGCGCAAGTGGTCGCCGAACAGGCCAAGGTCAAACAGAACGCCGCGTCCTTCGTGCGCCAGCAAACACTCTTGCCCAAGGGCTACACCAGCCAGAGCGAATACGATTCCGCGCAAGCGGCCCTGCGCAGCAGCCAAAGCTCCCTGGCGGCGGCTCAGGCGCAGTTGGCCAATGCCCGTGAGCAACTGAGCTACACCTCGCTGATTGCCGAGGCACCGGGTGTGATCACGGCGCGTCAGGCCGAAGTCGGCCAGGTGGTGCAAGCCACGGTGCCGATCTACAGCCTGGCCCAGGACGGTGAACGCGATGCGGTGTTCAACGTCTACGAGTCGCTGTTGGCCGAGCCGCCGCCGGACAAAAAAGTCGTGGTCAGCCTGCTCGACAACCCGCAGATCAAAACCACCGGCACCGTTCGTGAAGTGACCCCGGCCGTCTCCGAGCAGACCGGTACCGTCCAGGTCAAGATCACCCTCGACGCCCTGCCGCCTGGCATGCAGTTGGGGTCGGTGGTCAGTGCCACCGGCACTGCGCAGAGCAAGACCGCTGTGCAGTTGCCGTGGTCCGCGCTGACCAAGGATGTCAGCAAGCCCGCCGTGTGGCTGGTGGACGGGGAGGGCAAGGCGCAATTGCACCCGGTGACCGTTGGCCGTTACCTGACCGGCAAAGTGATCATCAGCGGTGGCCTTGAAGAAGGGCAAAAGGTCGTCATCGCCGGCGGCCAGTTGCTGCACCCCGGCGTCACCGTGGAGATCGCCGAAAACACCTACAAGGAACTGGCCACGGAGGAGCAGCCATGAGGCGCCTGACAGTGGTGTTGGCCGGTGTGATGCTGGTGGCCTGTTCCAAAGAAGAAGCGCCGCCGGAACCGATTCGCCCGGTGCTGTCGATCAAGGTCGAGGCGCTGGGCGAGCAAAACCTGGGGCGTTTCGCGGGCAACATCCAGGCCCGTTATGAAAGCAATGTCGGCTTTCGCATTCCCGGGCGCATTGCCAGTCGCGCCGTCGACGTCGGCGCCGAAGTCGAACAGGGCGATCTGCTCGCCTCGCTCGACCCCACGGACCAGCAGAACCAGTTGCGTTCGGCACAGGGCAACCTGTCGAGCATCCAGGCGCAACTGATCAACGCCCAGGCCACGGCGCGGCGCCAGCAGAGCCTGTTCGATCAAGGCGTGGGTTCCCAGGCGCAACTGGACAATGCGCAGACCGATCTGAAAACCACCCAGGCCTCTCTTGATCAGGCCCAGGCCGCGGTGAATCAGGCCAAGGATCAACTCAACTACGTTGAGCTGCGGGCCGACCACAAGTCCGTGGTCACCGCGTGGAATGCCGAAGCCGGACAAGTGGTCACCGCCGGCCAGCAGGTGGTGACCCTGGCGCAACCGGACATCAAGGAGGCGGTGATCGACCTGCCCGACACCCTGGTCGACCAGTTGCCCGCCGATGTGGTGTTCCAGGTCGCCTCGCAGCTCAATCCAGAGATCAACACCACCGCCACCGTGCGGGAAATCGAACCCCAGGCCGAAAGCACCACCCGCACCCGGCGCGCACGCCTGACCCTGGCCGACACCCCGAGTGCCTTTCGCCTGGGCACGGCGATCAGCGTGACCTTGAGTTCGGCGATCACACCGCAGATCGAATTGCCCCTGAGCGCCTTGCAGGAGGTCGATGGCAAGCCGCGCATCTGGGTGGTCGATACGCAGACCAAAACCGTGTCCCCACGCAACGTCAGCATCATCAGCCGCACCGACAGCCGTGTGCGGGTGGCCAGTGGCGTGAAGGCCGGCGAGCGGATTGTCAGTGCCGGTGTGAACAGCCTCAAGCCGGGGCAAAAAGTGAAAGTCGATGAAGGAAGCGCGCAATGAAAGGGAGTTTCAACTTATCCGAATGGGCGCTTAAACATCAGTCGTTTGTCTGGTACCTGATGTTCGTTGCCCTGCTGATGGGCGTGTTCTCGTACATGAACCTGGGCCGCGAGGAGGACCCTTCGTTCACCATCAAAACCATGGTGATCCAGAGCCGCTGGCCCGGCGCGACCCAGGAAGAAACCCTCAAGCAGGTCACCGACCGCATCGAGAAAAAACTCGAAGAGCTCGACTCCCTCGATTACGTGAAAAGCTACACCCGCCCCGGCGAATCCACGGTCTACGTGAACCTGCGCGACACCACCAAGGCCAAGGACATTCCGGAAATCTGGTACCAGGTGCGCAAGAAAATCGGCGACATCAAGGGCCAATTTCCCCAGGGCCTTCAAGGGCCGTCGTTCAACGACGAGTTCGGTGATGTGTTCGGTTCGGTCTATGCCTTCACCGCCGACGGCTTGTCGTTGCGTCAGCTGCGTGACTATGTCGAACAGGCCCGCGCCGAGATCCATGACGTGCCGGGGCTGGGCAAGATCCAGATGATCGGCCAGCAGGATGAAGTCATTTATCTGAACTTCTCCACGCGCAAACTGGCGGCTTTGGGCATCGATGAAGCCCAGGTCATTCAAAGCCTGCAAAAGGAAAACGCCATCACCCCCGCCGGGGTCATCGAGGCCGGTCCCGAACGGATTACCGTGCGCACCTCCGGGCAGTTCGCCTCGGAAAAGGACCTGGCCGACGTCAACTTGCGACTCAATGACCGCTTCTACCGGTTGGCCGACGTCGCCGACATTCGCCGTGGCTACGTCGACCCCATGAGCCCGGAGTTTCGCTACAACGGCCAGCAAGCCATCGGCCTGGCCATTGCCATGCAGAAGGGCGGCAATATCCAGGTGTTCGGCAAGGTGCTGCACCAGCGGATGATCGAACTGACCGCGGACTTGCCGGTGGGCGTGGGCGTGCACAACGTCTCCGATCAGGCGCAAGTGGTGGAAGAGGCGGTGGGCGGTTTCACCAGCGCGCTGTTCGAAGCGGTGGTGATTGTGCTGGTGGTGAGCTTCATCAGCCTCGGCGTACGCGCCGGGCTGGTGGTGGCGTGCTCGATCCCGCTGGTGCTGGCCATGGTGTTCGTGTTCATGGAATACAGCGGCATCACCATGCAGCGGATTTCCCTCGGCGCACTGATCATCGCCCTGGGCCTGCTGGTGGACGACGCGATGATCACCGTGGAGATGATGGTCGCGCGCCTGGAGCTGGGCGATACCAAGGAGCAGGCGGCGACGTTCGCCTACACCTCGACGGCTTTTCCGATGCTCACCGGTACCCTGGTGACCGTCGCCGGATTCGTGCCCATCGGCCTCAACGCCAGCTCCGCCGGTGAGTACACCTTCACCCTGTTTGCGGTGATCGCCGTGGCGATGATCGTCTCGTGGATCGTCGCCGTCTTGTTCGCCCCGGTGATCGGCGTGCACATCCTCAGCACTCAGGTGAAGGCCCATTCGGCGGAGCCGGGGCGTCTGGGGCGTGCGTTCAACAGCGGCTTGCTGTGGGGCATGCGCAATCGCTGGTGGGCCATCGGCATTACGGTGCTGCTGTTTGTGTTGTCGGTGTTCTGCATGCGCTTTGTGCAGAACCAGTTCTTCCCGTCTTCGGATCGTCCCGAAATCCTGGTGGACCTGAACCTGCCACAAAACGCCTCCATCAATGAAACCCGCAAGGCCGTGGACAAGCTCGAAGCGACGCTCAAGGGCGACCCGGACATCGTGCGCTGGAGCACCTATATCGGCCAGGGTGCGATCCGTTTCTACCTGCCCCTCGACCAGCAGTTGCAGAACCCGTACTACGCGCAGCTGGTGATCGTCAGCAAAGACTTCGAGGCCCGCAAAGCGCTCAGTGCGCGACTGCGCGAACGCCTGCGCAAGGATTTCGTCGGCATCGGCAGCTACGTGCAGGCGCTGGAAATGGGCCCGCCGGTGGGGCGCCCGATTCAGTACCGGGTCAGCGGCAATAACATCGATCAGGTACGCAAGCACGCCATCGACCTGGCCAGCGAACTGGACAAGAGTCCGTACATCGGCGAGATCATTTTTGACTGGAACGAACCGGGCAAAGTCCTGCGCGTCGACATCGCCCAGGACAAGGCGCGCCAGCTCGGCCTTTCCTCCGAAGACGTGGCCAACCTGATGAACAGCATCGTCAGCGGTTCGACGGTGACCCAGGTCGACGACGACATCTACCTGATCAATGTGGTCGGCCGCGCCGTGGACGCCGAACGCGGCTCGCCCGATACCCTGCAAAACCTGCAGATCGTCACGCCCAGCGGCACCTCGATTCCGCTGCTGGCGTTCGCCACCGTGCGTTATGAGCTGGAGCAGCCGCTGGTGTGGCGTCGCGACCGTAAACCGACGGTGACCATCAAGGCCGCCACCTTGGGCGAGATTCAACCCACGGACCTGGTGACCCTGCTCAAGCCGGACATGGACGCGTTCGCCGCCAGGTTGCCGGTGGGTTACAAAATCGCCACCGGCGGTACGGTGGAAGAAAGCGCCAAGGCCCAGGGCCCGATTGCCAAGGTCGTGCCGCTGATGGTGTTTTTGATGGCGACTTTCCTGATGATCCAGCTGCACAGTGTGCAGAAGATGTTCCTGGTGGCCAGCGTGGCGCCGCTGGGCCTGATCGGCGTGGTGATCGCGCTGGTGCCGACCGGCACGCCCATGGGCTTCGTGGCGATTCTGGGGATCCTGGCGCTGATCGGCATCATCATCCGCAACTCGGTGATTCTGGTGACGCAGATCGATGCGTTCGTCAGCGAAGGTTATTCGCAGTGGGACGCCGTGGTACAGGCCACTGACCACCGGCGCCGGCCGATCCTGCTGACCGCGGCGGCGGCGAGCATGGGCATGATCCCGATCGCGCGGGAGGTGTTCTGGGGGCCGATGGCCTACGCGATGATCGGTGGGATCATCATCGCGACCTTGCTGACGCTGCTGTTTTTGCCGGCGCTGTATGTGGCCTGGTACAAGATTCGCGAGCCGAAGAAAGAGTCTGCATAAAAGCGAGCGCTGCGCGCTCATCGCTGGCAAGCCAGCTCCCACAGTGACCGAGTTGTTCAG
>DATMUG010000062.1:0-6118 GCA_035563915.1 Pseudomonas sp.
GGAGTTCGACCCCGAGCCATGCTCAATACGCTGCGCAAGATCGTCCAGGAAGTTAACTCCGCCAAGGATCTCAAGGCGGCGTTGGGGATTATTGTGTTGCGCGTCAAAGAGGCCATGGGCAGCCAGGTCTGCTCGGTCTACCTGCTTGACCCCGAGACCAACCGTTTCGTGCTGATGGCCACCGAGGGCTTGAACAAGCGCTCGATCGGCAAGGTCAGCATGGCGCCCAATGAGGGTCTGGTCGGCCTGGTCGGCACGCGTGAAGAACCCCTGAACCTCGAAAACGCCGCGGATCACCCGCGCTACCGCTACTTCGCCGAGACCGGTGAAGAGCGCTACGCCTCCTTCCTCGGGGCGCCGATCATTCACCACCGCCGCGTCGTCGGCGTGTTGGTCATTCAACAGAAAGAACGCCGCCAGTTCGATGAAGGTGAAGAAGCCTTCCTCGTGACCATGAGCGCGCAGCTCGCCGGCGTGATCGCCCATGCCGAGGCCACCGGTTCCATCCGTGGCCTGGGCCGTCAGGGCAAGGGCATCCAGGAAGCCAAGTTTGTCGGCGTACCGGGCTCGCCGGGTGCAGCGGTGGGTACCGCCGTGGTCATGCTCCCTCCGGCCGATCTGGACGTAGTGCCCGACAAGACCATCACCGACATCGACGCCGAGCTGGGGTTGTTCAAGACCGCCATCGAAGGCGTGCGCGCCGACATGCGCGCCTTGTCCACCAAGCTCGCCACCCAGTTGCGCCCGGAAGAGCGGGCCCTGTTCGACGTCTACCTGATGATGCTCGACGATGCGGCGCTGGGTAACGAAGTGACCACCGTGATCAAGACCGGGCAATGGGCCCAGGGCGCCTTGCGTCAGGTGGTGACCGATCACGTCAACCGCTTCGAATTGATGGACGACGAATACCTGCGTGAGCGGGCGTCGGACGTCAAGGACCTGGGCCGCCGGCTGCTCGCCTACCTGCAGGAAGAGCGCCAGCAGAATCTGGTCTACCCGGAAAAAACCATTCTGGTCAGCGAGGAGCTGACGCCGGCCATGCTTGGCGAGGTGCCCGAAGGCACGCTGGTCGGTCTGGTCTCGGTACTCGGTTCGGGTAACTCCCACGTTGCGATCCTGGCGCGCGCCATGGGCATCCCGACGGTCATGGGTCTGGTCGACCTGCCATACGCCAAGGTCGACGGCATCGAACTGATCGTCGACGGTAACCGAGGCGAGGTGTACACCAACCCTGGCGACGTGTTGCGCAAGCAGTTCGCCGAAGTGGTGGAAGAAGAGAAACAACTGGCCCTGGGCCTCGATTCCCTGCGTGATCTGCCCTGCGTGACCACCGACGGCCACCGCATGCCGTTGTGGGTCAATACCGGTTTGCTGGCGGATGTGGCGCGTGCACAGAAGCGCGGCGCCGAAGGCGTCGGCCTGTACCGCACCGAAGTGCCCTTCATGATCAACCAGCGCTTCCCGAGCGAAAAGGAACAGCTGGCGATCTACCGCGAGCAGCTCGCCGCGTTCCACCCCCAACCGGTCACCATGCGTACGCTGGATATCGGTGGCGACAAGGCGCTGTCGTACTTCCCGATCAAAGAAGACAACCCGTTCCTGGGCTGGCGCGGCATTCGCGTCACCCTCGACCACCCGGAAATCTTCCTGGTACAGACCCGCGCCATGCTCAAGGCCAGCGAAGGCCTGAACAACCTGCGCATTCTGTTGCCGATGATCTCCGGCACCCACGAGCTGGAAGAAGCCCTGCATTTGATTCACCGTGCCTGGGGCGAGGTGCGCGACGAAGGCTGTGATGTGCCGATGCCGCCTGTGGGCGTGATGATCGAAATTCCGGCAGCGGTCTATCAGACCAAGGAGCTGGCGCGGCAGGTGGACTTCCTGTCGGTCGGCTCCAACGACCTGACCCAGTACCTGCTGGCCGTGGACCGCAACAACCCACGGGTGGCCGACCTCTACGACTATCTGCACCCGGCGGTGCTGCAAGCCCTGCAAAACGTCGTGCGCGACGCCCATGCCGAAGGCAAGCCGGTGAGCATCTGCGGCGAAATGGCCGGTGATCCGGCGGCGGCGGTGCTGTTGATGGCAATGGGCTTCGACAGCCTGTCGATGAACGCCACCAACTTGCCGAAAGTGAAGTGGATGCTGCGTCAGATCAATCTGGGCATGGCCAGGGAATTGCTGGCCGAGCTGATGACCATCGACAACCCGCAAGTGATCCACAGCTCGCTGCAACTGGCGCTGAAGAACCTTGGTCTGGCGAAGATGGTCAGCCCGGTTGCCGCCAAAGCCCTCTAAAACATTGATGGCCTTGTGGCGAGGGAGCTTGCTCCCGCTGGAGTGCGAAGCGCTCCCATCCTGACCAATGTGTCTTTCAGATAGACCTCATTGATCGGTTTGCGGCTGCTGCGCAGCCGAGCGGGAGCAAGCTCCCTCGCCACAAATGACTGTCAAATCTTGATTTGCACTTCCCCCAGATGCCCGCCATACGGCCCGAAACTCCGTTCGACCAGATGCCGCGAGCCATCAGCCTGCACAATCAGCGCCGTACTCGCCCGGGTCCCATAGCTCTGGCTGGCAATGAACACACTCGACAGCAGCGTCTCGGTGGCCAGCCCCACGCCGGTGTCCGGCAGGTCCGCAAACGGCGCTTGCTGCGAATCACTCAGCAAGGCCAGCAAAGACTGAGGTTGCGGATCGTCCAGCACTTCGCCGAGCGCCGCTCTGGCCTTGAGCAGTTTTGGCCACGGCGTATCCAGCCCAGCGTTTGAAAGGCCGTAAACCCCTGCAGGCAACATCACCGCTTCCGATTCCCGGGCATTGAAGTGCCAGAGCTCATGGTTATTGCCCACCAGCAGATTAAATCCGCCGTATTCCTGCGAACGTGCGACAACTTCGCTCAAATAGTCGTCAATCGGCATTTCACCGGTGAGAAAGCGCGCCACCAGTTCCCCGCGGGACTTGCGTCCGGCCGGCCGCTGGGGATCACGAATATTGGTCAGTGCGGCAAAGCGTCCATGGCTGCCGACGCCGAGCCAGGTGCCGCCGGCCTCCAGATCACGACCGGCGTACACCTGTGGCGATTCCGGCCATTGCGCCAGCGGCAGTGTGGGGCGAGCGTAGAATTCGTCGCGGTTGGCCGCCACGATCAGCGGCTGGGCATGCCCCGGTCGCCAAGCGAAAACAATCAGGCACATAAGGTGGTCCTTGTGTGTTTTTTGCCCACTCTACGCAGACATCGTGCGGGTATCCATCGCCATCCAGTGGAGCCCGAGGCCATGCATCCGTTACCATGCCGCTCCGGTTTTGGGGTTGGGTGGGGAAACAGCATGGAATTTCTGCTCTATCTGGCGCTTGGCGCCTGTGCCGGGGTGCTGGCCGGGTTGTTCGGCGTGGGCGGCGGGATCATCATTGTTCCAGTGCTGGTGTACAGCTTTACCTTGCAGGGTTTTGATCAGTCGATCCTGACCCACCTCGCCGTCGGTACCTCGCTGGCGACCATCATCTTCACTTCTGTGAATGCAGTGCGTGAACACCACCGTCGCGGCGCCGTGCGCTGGCCGATCTTCGTGTGGATGACGGTGGGCATTCTGATCGGTGCCGGATTCGGCGCCCTGACCGCCGAAGCGATTTCCGGACCCAACCTGCAAAAAATCATCGGTGTTTTCGCCCTGGTGATCGCCGCGCAGCTGGCGCTGGACGTCAAACCCAAGGCCAGCCGAACCGTACCGGGCAAACTCGGTCTGACCGTGGCCGGCAGTGTGATCGGTTGGGCTTCGGCGATTTTCGGGATTGGTGGCGGTTCGCTGACCGTGCCGTTCCTGACCTGGCGCAGCGTGCCGATGCAGCAGGCGGTCGCGACCTCGTCGGCCTGTGGCCTGCCCATCGCTTTTGCAAGTGCATTAAGTTTCATGATTCTGGGCTGGCACGATCCGCTGTTGCCGGCCCATAGTCTCGGTTTTGTTTATTTGCCGGCGCTGCTGGGCATTGCCCTGACCAGCATGGTATTTGCCCGCATCGGCGCGCGACTGGCGCACAAGCTGTCGCCAAAGTTGCTGAAAAGGCTGTTTGCCGCTTTGCTGTTCTGCGTCGGCCTGAGTTTCCTGTTCTGACGCACGACACAATCCTGGCTTAATCCTGAGGTGGCAGCGTCGCCCGGGCATTTTGAAGATTTGAACGCTTACAAGGAGTCGCAATGCTGCCTTACCCGCAGATCGATCCGGTGGCCCTGGCCATCGGTCCGCTGAAAATCCACTGGTACGGGTTGATGTACCTGATCGGCATTGGCGGCGCCTGGCTGCTGGCGTCCCGTCGCCTGAACCGCTTCGATCCGACCTGGACCAAGGAAAAACTCTCCGACATGGTGTTCTGGATGTCGATGGGGGTGATCGTCGGCGGACGTCTGGGCTATGTGCTGTTCTACGACCTGCACGCCTACCTGGCCAACCCGACACTGATCTTCGAGGTCTGGAAAGGTGGCATGTCGTTCCACGGTGGTTTCATCGGCGTGATGCTGGCGGCGCTGTGGTTCGGCAAGAAGAACAACAAGTCGTTCTTCCAGCTGATGGACTTCGTCGCGCCAATGGTGCCGATTGGTCTGGGCGCCGGGCGCATCGGCAACTTCATCAATGCCGAGCTGTGGGGCAAGCCGACCGACGTGGCGTGGGCCATGATCTTCCCGCCGTTCAGCGACCCGGCGCAGCTGCCACGCCACCCGTCGCAGCTGTATCAGTTCGCGCTCGAAGGCGTGGCACTGTTCCTGATCCTGTGGCTGTTCTCGCGCAAGCCACGGCCGACCATGGCGGTGTCCGGCATGTTCGCGCTCTTCTACGGCATCTTCCGCTTCATCGTTGAATTCGTCCGCGTACCGGACGCACAGCTGGGCTATCTGGCCTGGAACTGGCTGACCATGGGCCAGGTGTTGTGCGTGCCGATGATCCTCGGCGGTCTGTTGCTGATCTGGCTGGCGTATCGCCGCGCACCGGCAGCGCCCGCGGCAGCCGTATAAATTCGAATCCCGCAGCGGCCGCTGCGGGTTCAAGGAAACAGGTAACTCATGAAGCAATATCTCGAATTGGTCGCCCACGTCATCAAGAACGGCACCAAACAGGCCAACCGCACCGGCGTGAACACCATCAGCTTTCCCGGCGCGATGCTGCGTTTTGATTTGCAGGAAGGTTTCCCGGCGATCACGACCCGCAAGCTGGCCTTCAAATCGGCCATCGGCGAGATGTGCGGTTTTCTGCGTGGCGTGAACAACGCTGCCGAATTCCGCGCGCTGGGCTGCAAGGTCTGGGACCAGAACGCCAACGAAAACGCCCAGTGGCTGGCCAACCCGTTCCGTCAGGGCGAAGACGACCTCGGCGAAATCTACGGTGTGCAATGGCGCAAATGGCCGGCGTACAAACAGATCCCGCGCAGCAACCCGGCCGCCATCGAACAGACCCTGAAACAGGGCTATCGCCAGATCGCCGAAGGCGAGGAAGACGGCCAGGCCTACGTGGTGCTGTACAAGGCCATCGATCAGGTGCGTCAGTGTGTCGACACCATCATCAACGACCCGGGCAGCCGCCGCATTCTGTTCCACGGCTGGAACTGCGCCCAGCTTGATGAAATGGCCCTGCCGCCGTGCCACTTGCTTTACCAGTTCCATCCGAATGTCGAGACCAAAGAGATCTCTCTGACCCTCTACATCCGTTCCAACGACCTGGGCCTGGGCACGCCGTTCAACCTCACCGAAGGCGCGGCGCTGCTAAGCCTGATCGGGCGCCTGACCGGCTACACGCCACGCTGGTTCACCTATTTCATCGGCGACGCCCACGTCTACGAAAACCATCTGGAGATGCTCAACGAACAGCTCAAGCGTGAGCCGCTGGCTGCGCCGAAGCTGGTCATCAGTGACCGTGTGCCGGAGTTTGCCAAGACCGGTGTCTATCAGCCGGAGTGGCTGGAACTGGTGGAGCCGAGCGACTTCTCGCTGGAAGGTTACGAACACCATGCGCCGATGACTGCGCCAATGGCGGTCTAAAGCCGGACGCTGAACCCATGTGGGAGCGGGCTTGCTCGCGAAGGCGGTGTATCAGTCGACATCTCTATGACTGACACGCCCTCTTCGCGA
>DATMUG010000063.1:0-9316 GCA_035563915.1 Pseudomonas sp.
GCTCCCGGGTCGCCCATCAGAAACTCCTTTGATGTTTCTCAAACCAATAGTGCTCATTACCATTGCTGGTATCAGCCTGATTTTTGCGTACTGGCTTGGTTATCAGGCTACAGGGAACATATGGGTAGTCACGGTAGCGTCCCTGACGCTTCTATTGATTTTAGAGCCCATTGTCATATATGCAATGTTGAAGGAACTACCCGAAAGGGGAGCGCTGATAGGTTTTATATTAGGAGCTACCGGCCTGATAGCAACATTCACGCTCTAAATTTTTCAGGGAGACAAACATGTTAAATAGAGAACCCATAATGAACTGCAGCATCTGCGGCTACCAGTACGACCCGACACTAGGCGACCCTGAAAATGGAATACCAGCGGGCACTGCATGGGAGGATATCGACGAACATTGGCTGTGCCCAGACTGCCAGATGCCTAAGGACGACTTTGAGCAGGCGATTATATAAAAATACAACTTTCAAATCACAATCATCTAAGCTTACTGTTAACCCTACGAAACCCAGGCAGGTTTTATTTCTATTTTTTGAAATAAAACCTGCTCAAAGTCACTCACCCAATCCCACCTGATTGCGCCCATTGTTCTTCGCCAGATACAACCCCTTATCCGCCGCCGAGATCAACTCCCGGCAATTGCTGCCAGCCTTCGGCGTGACGGTCGCCAGGCCAATGCTGATGGTCAGGCTTGAGCCTTCTGTCGGGGAACTGTGCGGGATTTTCAGGGCTTCCACGGTCATGCGCAGCTTCTCCGCCACCAAACGCGCCCCACCCTGCGAGGTATTGGGCAGGACCAGGGCGAATTCTTCGCCGCCATAACGGGCCGGCAGGTCGGACGGCCGGGCGCTGGCTTCGCGGATCGCCGCGGCGACCTTGCGCAGGGCTTCGTCGCCTTCCAGGTGGCCGAAGGTGTCGTTGTAGGTCTTGAAGTAATCCACATCGATCATCAGCAGCGACAACTGGCTCTGCTCCCGCTGGGAGCGGCGCCACTCCAGTTCCATGTACTCGTCGAAATGGCGGCGGTTCGACAGCCCGGTCAGGCCGTCGGAGTTCATCAGGCGTTGCAGCACCAGGTTGGTGTCGAGCAACTGCTGCTGGCTGACCCGCAGCGCGCGGTAGGCCGCATCGCGCTGCAACAGGGTCATGTAGGAACGCGAGTGGTAGCGAATGCGCGCCACCAGCTCGATGTTGTCCGGCAACTTGACCAGATAATCGTTGGCCCCGGCCGCGAACGCCGCGCTCTTGATCAGCGGGTCTTCCTTGGTCGACAGAACGATGATCGGGATGTCCTTGGTCGCCGGATGATTGCGGTATTCGCGCACCAGGCTCAGGCCGTCAAGGCCGGGCATGACCAGATCCTGAAGGATGACCGTCGGCTTGATCCGCACCGCATGGGCGATGGCCTGGTGCGGGTCGGCGCAGAAATGGAAGTCGATGTTTTCTTCGTTCGACAACCCGCGCCGAACGGCCTCGCCGATCATCGCCTGATCGTCCACCAACAGCACCATGGCGGCATTTTCGTCAGTCTTGAAGTCGTCGAGCTGTAATTCATTCATGTGCGTTCACCTGAAAACTGCCTGAGCCAGGATTGCTGCTATTAGTAGTCATTTTGGAAAGATCTCCAGCAATCGTGGCGCTATCTTCTCCAGCGGACAGATTTCCACGGCGGCATCGATGGCCGCGGCCGCCTTGGGCATGCCGTACACCGCACTGCTGCCCTGGTCCTGTGCGATGGTCAGGTAACCTTGCTGGCGCAGGAGTTTAAGCCCCTGCGCCCCGTCGCGTCCCATCCCTGTCAGCAAAACGCCGACCGCATCACCGTTCCAGTAAGTGGCCACGCTCTCGAAAAAAACGTCGATCGAAGGTCGATAGATTTCATTGACCGGCTCGGCGGTGTAGGCCAGCGTGCCGTTCTTCAATAGCCGAATATGGTGATTGGTTCCCGCCAGCAGCACAGTGCCGCTTTGTGGCGGCTCGCCCTCCTGAGCCAGCCGCACGTTCAGGCCGCTGGCGCTGGCCAGCCATTCGGCCATGCCCGCGGCAAACACCTGGTCGACGTGCTGTACCAGCACGATGGCGGGGGAAAAATGGCGAGGCAGGCCTTTGAGCAGCACTTCCAGCGCCGCCGGCCCACCGGCGGACGAACCAATGGCGATCAGGCTCTGGCGTGAGCCGGAACTGCGCAATGGCCCGGGGGCCCGTCGCTCACGGTGGCCCTTGTCGCCGATCAGCCAACCGATGTTCATGATCTTGCGCAACAACGGCGCGGCCGCATCCTGGGCATTACCGGCGCCGAGGGCCGGGGTATCGACCACATCCAGCGCGCCGTGGCCCATCGCCTCGAACACCCGATGCACGTTTTGCTGGCGATCCACGGTGACAATGACGATGGCGCACGGCGTTTCGGCCATGATCCGCCGGGTGGCTTCCACCCCGTCCATCACCGGCATGATCAAGTCCATCAGAATCAGGTCAGGGGTCTGTTCGGCGCATTTTTGCACCGCTTCGCGGCCATTGCCGGCCACCCAGATCACCTGGTGCGCGGGCTCGAAGGCCAGCGCCCGGCGCAAGGCCTCCACGGCCATGGGCATATCGTTGACGATTGCGATTTTCATGCCCGCGCTCCTCCTATGAGCTCATCGACTGCATCGAGCAAGGCGTCGTCATGAAAACTGGCCTTGGCTAGATAATAGTCGGCTCCGGCATCCAGGCCACGGCGGCGATCCTCCTCACGATCCTTGTAGGACACCACCATCACCGGCAGCGATTGCAGGCGGTTGTCCCGGCGCAACAATGACACCAGTTCGATACCGTCCATGCGCGGCATATCAATGTCGGTGATCAACAGATCGAAAGTCTCCGAGCGCAGGGCATTCCAGCCATCCATGCCGTCGACCGCCACCGCCACGTCGTAGCCGCGATTGAGCAGCAGCTTGCGTTGCAGTTCGCGCACAGTCAGGGAGTCGTCCACCACCAGAATCCGCTTGCGGGCCGCCAAGGCGGCCTGATTGCCCTGGCGGGCGATGCGCTCCAGGCGCCCGGTATTGAGCAACTTATCCACCGAGCGCAGCATGTCTTCGACATCGACGATCAACACCACTGAACCGTCGTCGAGCAAGGCCCCGGCAGAAATGTCCTGCACCTTGCCCAGACGCTCATCCAGTGGCAACACCACCAGGGTTCGCTCGCCGATAAAACGCTCGACCGCTACGCCATACGCCGTATCGCGTTCGCGGATGACCACGACCTTGAGGGTTTGCTGGTTGCCCTGGCTCGCCGGACGTTGCAGCAGCTGAGTGGCCGCGACCAGGCCGACGTGCCGGCCTTCATGCCAGAAGTGCTGACGGCCCTCGACCTGCACAATGTCCGCAGGCTCCAGGTCGCACATGCGTTCGATGTGGGCGAGCGGGAAGGCATAGGCCTCGCCCCCCACCTCCACCACCAGGCTGCGCACCACCGACAGGGTCAGCGGCACTTCAAGATGGAAACGACTGCCCTCGCCCGCCGTCTGCTCCAGCACCACCGCGCCGCGTAACTGGCGCACCATGTGTTGCACCGCGTCAAGGCCCACGCCGCGCCCGGACACTTCGGTGACGGTGTCGCGCAGGCTGAATCCCGGCAGGAACAGGAACGTCAGCAACTCCTCTTCGCTCAGTTGAGCGGCCGTTTCCGGCGGAGACAATTGACGCTCGACGATGCTGCGACGGACCTTCTCCAGGTCGACGCCATGGCCGTCATCGCTAAGTTCCAGCACCAGCAACCCAGCCTGATGGGAGGCGCGCAGACGAATCACACCTTCCTCCGGCTTGCCGGACAGCAACCGCTGCTGCGGGGTTTCGATACCGTGATCCACCGCATTGCGCAGCAGGTGGGTCAGAGGCGCTTCAAGCTTCTCCAGCACATCGCGGTCAACCTGGGTTTTCTCGCCCTCGATCTCCAGACGCACCTGTTTGCCCAGGCTGCGGCCCAAATCGCGAACCATCCGCACCTGGCCGGTCAACACATCGGCGAACGGTCGCATGCGGCACGCCAGTGCGGTGTCGTAGAGCACCTGCGCGCGCTGGCTGGCTTGCCAGGCGAACTCATCCAGTTCGGCGTTTTTTTCCACCAGCAATTGCTGGGATTCGGCCAGCAACCGCCGTGCATCATCGAGGGCTTCCTGGGCTTCGAGGCTCAGGGCATGGTCCTTGAGATGGACGTTGAGGTTTTCCAGGGCCCGCAGGCTGTTGTTTTGCATGCGTTTGAGGCGCTGCATGGTGGCCAGGTGCGGCTTGAGCCGAAGGGTTTCCACCAGGGATTTGCTCGACAGGTCGAGCAGACTGTTCAGGCGTTCGGCGGTGACCCGCAACACCCGCTCACCGGTTTCTGCGGTGCGCCTGGTCTTCTTGGGGGTGGCTACGGGCTCTGCCGGTTGTGGTTCAACGACCGGGGGCGATGGCGAAACGATCGGCACTTCGATTGTGGGCGCTTCAAGCTGCAACTCCGCCATCACCGGCGCGGCAGCTGGCATGACCGCCATCGCAACGGCCGCCGGATCGAGCAAGCGCGCCATCAAGGCGACATAGGCTTCGATGTCCGCAGGCTGCGGCGCATGGGCCGGCGTGGCGATGCGCATCAGCAAATCAGTACCCTGCAGCAAGGCATCGATGTGTTCAGGACGCAGGTACAGCCGCCCTTCCTGAGCGCTGACCAGGCAATCCTCCATGACATGCGCCACGCTGACACCGGCATCGATACCGACGATGCGCGCCGCGCCCTTGAGCGAGTGCGCGGCGCGCATGCACGATTCGAGTTGATCGGCTTGGGTCGGGTCGCGCTCCAGGGCCAGAAGTCCCGCGCTCAGCACCTGAGTCTGGGCTTCAGCTTCCAGGCTGAACAGTTCAAGCAAAGAGGCGTCGCGCATTTGCTCGGGGGTCATGTAAGGCTCCGGGTCACGGCGGACAACAGCTGTTCTTCATCCAGCCAGCGCAGGCTGCGACCTTTGAATTGCAATACGCCACGGGTGTATCTGGCATTGGCCTGGGTGCCCGAGTGCGACGCCGCCTCGAGGATGCGCTCATCGATGGCGTGAATACCGTCTACCTCATCCACCGGCACCACCACCGGCCCGCCGTGGGCAGCGATGATCAACATCCGCGGCATGACCCGTGGGCCACCTGTCACGCTGCCGACACTCTCCAGCCCCAGCAACTCGGCCAGGGACAGGCATGCCACCAACGCGCCACGTACATTGGCCACCCCGAGCAGGGCCCGGGAACGCTGATGCGGCAGCGAGTGAATGGCTTGCTGCGGCGCCACCTCCACCAGACTGCGTGTGGCCAGGCCCAACCATTCTTCGCCGAGACGGAACATCAACAGCGAACGGGTTTTCACCTCGACTTCGAGCGCAGCCGACACCTGCGCGCGATCGTCCTGCTGCAACGCATAACGATCCAGCAGACGGGTCGCGGCGGCCGAGTACACCGCGCAATTGCGGCAATGGATGTGTTCGATCAGCAGCGGGCAGGACTTGTCGCCATGGATACCGATGCGGTTCCAGCAATCGTCGATGGCCTGGGCATCTTCACGGGTGACGCTAAAGGTGTCGGAGGCAATCATCGTTTACGCTCACTGTCGGCGGCGCGCTCGCTGCGGGCGGCGCGGTCCTGCAATCGTCTGGCACCGGCGCTATCGCCCTGGGATTGCAGCAAGGCCGCCAGGTGCATCAACGCGTCGGGATGTTGCGGTTCGAGGTACAACGCCTTGCGGTAAAAGCCCTGGGCCTCCAGTACATTGCCGCCGACATCGCTGAGCAATCCCAGCCAGTAGAACACCTGGGCCACGGGTTGGTGGTTGCGCAGATAGTTTTCGCACGCGGCACGGGCTTCGGCGCTTTTGCCTTCGTTGGCCAATCCGGCAATGTTCGCCAGTAATACCGCGGTATCGGCGCTGGCGGTTTTTTCTGTAGGCAGGGGCCTTGCAACGTTGGCGAACGGACGCCGGGTCACCGGTGGTGTGACATGACGCGCCGGTTGCCGCACGGGCGGTGGCGTAGGCACTGGCGTGGGAGCGAATGCCGGCAACGGCTCCGGTTGCACATCGCTCTGGCGACTGAAGGCAAAGGACTGCGCGATGCCAATCGAGCGCATGCCCAGACGCCCCAGCAGGCTGCCTTCGGCGGGGCCGATGAACAGCACGCCATCGACATGGGTCAGGCGCTTGAGCACTTCGAATACCTGCTTTTGCGTCGCCAGATCGAAATAGATCAACAGATTGCGGCAGAACACGAAGTCATAGGGCGGCTCGTTGGCAAGCAGGGCGGGATCAAGGACATTGCCCACCTGCAGACGTACCTGATCCAGCACGCGATCGTTCAGGCGATAACCGTCACTGTCAGCAATGAAATAACGGTCGCGATAGGCGATGTCTTCGCCGCGAAATGAATTCTTTCCGTACAGCGCACGCCGGGCCTTTTCCACCGACAGCGGGCTGACATCCATGCCTTCGACCTTGAACTGGTGCGGCTTGAACCCGGCGTCCAGCAGCGCCATGGCAATCGAGTAGGGCTCTTCGCCGGTGGAGCATGGCAGGCTGAGAATCCGCAGGGCACGCAGGTGATTGATTTCGGCCAGACGCCGGGTCGCCAGTTTCGCCAGGGTCGCGAAGGATTCCGGATAACGGAAAAACCAGGTTTCCGGAACGATCACCGCTTCGATCAATGCCTGCTGCTCATCGCTCGAGCCCTGCAGGGTGCGCCAGTATTCATCGGCCGTCTGCGCATTGGACGCGATGCTGCGTTGGCGCACCGCCCGCTCGATGATCGCCGGGCCCACCGAGGTCACGTCAAGACCGATGCGCTCCTTGAGGAAGTCAAAAAAACGCTGATCGCTGTTCATGCCTGTTCCTCAAGCAGCGCGAGGTCCAGCGGTGGCGACGGGAACAACAGCGCGCGAACTCGCTCGTCCAACAGATCGGCGACGCGCACCCATTGCAGCAGACCCTGCTCGTCCTTGCGCACCGGCCCCAGATAGGGAGCCCGGGGATTGTCCAGGCCATAGGGCTGAAAATCCGCGGGGTCGCAGCGCAAGGTGTCGGTGGCCTGCTCCAGGATCAGCCCGAGCCGTTGCGCCGGCGTGCTTTCGTCCGCCCGGTAATGCACCAGCACCAGCCGCGTGCTGGTGCGCGCCTGGGCAGCCGTCCCAAAGGTCAGCGCACTGAGGTCGATCACCGGCACCACCGCGCCCCGCCAGCCGAATACCCCGGCCACCCAATGAGGTGCGTGGGCAATCGGCTTCAAGGGTACCCGTGGCAGCACTTCCGCCACTTCGATCGCTCGCAGGGCGTAGCGCTCGCTACCGATGCGAAACACCAGGAACAGCACGTGCGACGGCTGTTTCACTGCGGTGCGCTTGGCGGTGAGTTCGCTCATCAGACTTTGAATCGCGAAACGCCGCTGCGCAGCCCGACGGCCACCTGGCTCAGCTCATCGATGGCAAAACTGGCCTGACGCAAGGACTCGACCGTCTGGCTGCTGGCATCACCCAACTGCACCAGCGCGTGGTTGATCTGCTCGGCGCCGGTGGCCTGGGCCTGCATGCCCTCGTTGACCATCAATACGCGAGGCGCCAGTGCCTGCACCTGATGGATGATCTGCGAAAGCTGTTCGCCGACCTGCTGTACCTCGGCCATGCCCCGGCGCACTTCTTCGGAAAACTTGTCCATGCCCATCACGCCGGCCGACACCGCCGACTGAATCTCGCGCACCATTTGCTCGATGTCGTAGGTGGCCACGGCGGTCTGGTCCGCCAGACGTCGCACTTCGGTGGCGACCACGGCGAAACCGCGACCGTATTCACCGGCCTTTTCGGCCTCGATGGCGGCGTTGAGCGAGAGCAGGTTGGTCTGGTCGGCGACCTTGACGATGGTCACCACCACCTGGTTGATGTTGCCGGCCTTCTCGTTGAGGATCGCCAGTTTGGCATTGACCAGATCGGCCGCGCCCATCACCGAATGCATGGTTTCTTCCATGCGGGCCAGGCCCTGTTGCCCGGAACCGGCGGCCACCGATGCCTGGTCGGCCGCGGTGGAAACCTCGGTCATGGTGCGTACCAGATCCCGCGAGGTCGCAGCAATTTCCCGGGAGGTCGCGCCGATTTCGGTGGTGGTGGCTGCCGTTTCGGTGGCGGTGGCCTGTTGCTGCTTGGAGGTCGCGGCAATCTCGGTGACCGATGTGGTGACCTGTACCGACGAGCGCTGGGCCTGGGACACCAGGGAGGTCAGCTCGGCCATCATGTCGTTGAAGCCGGTTTCCACGGCGCCGAACTCGTCCTTGCGCTCAAGGTTCAGACGGCGGCTCAGATCACCGGTGCGCATCACTTCAAGGATATCCACGATGCGATTCATCGGCGCCATGATGGCGCGCATCAACAACAGACCGCACAAACCGGCCGCCAGCACGGCGATCAGCAGGGAAATGCCCATGATGATTTTGGCGGTCAGCACCGCGTCGTCGATGGCGGCGATGTCCCTGTCGGCCACGGATTTGTTGTGGCGCAGGATGTCACTGAGTTTCGCCCGTCCATTGCTCCACGCCGGCGTCAGCTCGTCGTTGAACATTTTGATGGCATCGGCTTCCTGGTTGCGCTTGTGCAGCTCGATCACGGCGGCCAGGACCCGGTGGTATTCCTCATGGAATTTCAGGAACGCGGCGTATTCGGTGCGGTCGTCATCGTCAGTGATCGTCTCGCGATAGAGGTCCATCTGCTCTTGCAGGCGGGCAGCGTAGTTACTGAATTCCGTTGCGTCCTTGGCGTTGAAGCCCTGCCCTTCTTCAAGGCCCAGCATGGCTTGCATCCGCAGGTAGCTGTCAGACCAGGCACCCCGAATCATCGAGCTGTAATACAACCCCGGCAGCGCATCTTCACGCACGCTGGCTTCACTGCTTTCGATCTTCAACAGCCGCGAATACGAGACGACCACCATCAACAGCATGATGGCGATGATGACTGCAAAACTCGCCAAAATGCGTTGGCGCAACGTCCAGTTCTTCACAGGCTGTCCTCGGGTTGTTTCCAAATGTTGGGGAGTATAGCCGAGGGCGCTGTTCCATTTATAAGACAGTTGCGTGCCGTGGCTCATCCCGCGGGTAAACGCAGGGATTGGTTTGGGGTGGGGACTGTCTGCTATAGCGGGGGATATGTGCCAGTGGTGATTTGGCAGAAAGGGGCCGTGGATTGGTCATTGAGGGTGCTGTACAACAATCTGGGAGCGGGCTTGCTCGCGAATGCGGTGCGTCAGTCGATACTGATGTCGCCTGACACACCGC
>DATMUG010000064.1:0-5326 GCA_035563915.1 Pseudomonas sp.
CCCGCTGGGCTGCGAAGCAGCCCCCAATATGCGAGCGCTACGCACTCGAGCGGGAGCAAGCTCCCTCGCCACAGGTTTTGCATTCAGTCATTGGCTTTGGGGATAAGCCTGTTTGCACTGAGTGCCTGCACCGTGGGCCCGGATTTCCAGAGACCCGAGTCTCAACAACCTGTCGAATGGGCAAAACCAAAAAAAGCCGCCCCCAGCCAAGCCATCACCGACACCCTGAATGAACGCTGGTGGGAAGTCTTCAACGATCCAAAACTCTCGGCGCTGAGCCAGCGCGCCCTGAGCGATAACCTCGACCTCAAGGTCGCCAGCAGTCGCCTGGAGCAAAGCCGCGCCGTGCGTCAGGTGGTCACCGCCGATCGGTACCCGACCACCGCCGCCACCGGCAGTTACAGCCGTAAACGCAACAGCGGCGAAGGCTTGATGGACCCCTCCGGAAACAACGGCAATTCCGCGTTCAATCTGTGGGATGCCGGTTTCTCTGCCTCCTGGGAACTGGACTTGTGGGGCCGGGTGCGCCGCGAAACCGAAGCCGCCGACGCTACGCTGGAAGCCGCGGAAAACGACCGCCGAGGCGTGTTGCTGTCGGTGCTCGCCGAAACCGCGCAGGACTACATCCAGCTGCGCGGCGTGCAAAACACCCGGGCGGTGACTGAGCAGAACCTTGAAGTGGCTCGCCACAGCCTGAAGCTGTCGCAACTGCGCCTGGGCGATGGTGTGGCAACCGATCTGGACGTCGCCGAAGCCGCCGCGCAAGTCGCGGCCATCGAAGCGCGTTTGCCTGCGCTGGAGCAACGCCAGGCACAACTGATCAACGCCTTGAGCCTGTTGATGGGCGAACCGCCCCAGGCGTTGGCGGCCGAGTTATCCAGCGATGCACCCGTGCCGCAGACGCCGCGTCAGGTTGCCATCGGACTGCCCTCGCAACTGGCCGAGCGTCGTCCGGACATTCGTCAGGCCGAAGCCCGCCTGCATGCCGCCACCGCGAGCATTGGCGTGGCCAAGGGCGATTTCTATCCGCGCATTACCCTGTCGGGCAATGTCGGTTCGCAAGCCATGCAATTGAGCGACTTCGGTTCCTGGGGTTCGCGTACATTCGGCATCGGACCGCAATTGAGCCTGCCGCTGTTCGACGGTGGGCGCCTGCGCGGCGTGCTGAATTTGCGCGAAGCCCAGCAACAGGAAGCCGCCATTGCTTACCAGCAAACGGTGCTGCGGGCCTGGCATGAAATCGACGACCAGTTGAGCGCCTACAACGCCAGCCAATTGCGTCGCGACAGCCTGGCCGAAGCGGTGCGGCAAAACCGGATCGCCCTGCAAACCGCGCAACGGCAATACACCGAAGGTGTGGTGGATTTCGTCAACGTTCTCACCGTACAAGGCGCATTGCTGGCGACCCAGGAGCAATGGGTCGAGAGTTCCACCGGCGTATCGCTGGCCGCCGTCGGTTTGTACAAGGCGCTGGGTGGCGGATGGGAGTCGGTGTACCCGTTGGCAGCGCAACGCTGAGCCCGATATTCACTTCATCGGTTCGCCGGCCTTGTTCGCGACATTGCAACGGGCAGTGGCCTAGAGTGAGCAAAGTGTTCGGGGCGCGCGGGTGGACAACGGATGGTGGAGGTGCAAAGCGAAGAGCCGCTGATCAAGCCTCTGCGATCGGGCGCAAACCGGCGTTTGCCTGACGACCAGAGCCGATGGCACACCTTGATTGGTGGGTTGCTTGTTCTGGTGCTGGCCACCGCGGCACGCTTTTACGGCCTGACCGCTGCGGCCATTTGGGGCGATGAGGGCTCCAGCCTGTTGATGAGCCACTATGCCCTGGCGGACATCTGGATCCATGCCGCGCATGACGTGCACCCGCCGCTGTATTTCATGGTGCTCCATGGCTGGGTCGAGGTGTTTGGCGACGGCATCTTCTCAATACGCTGCTTGAGTGCTCTGCCAGGTGTTGTCGCGGTCATGTTGGGCATGTGGCTGGTTCGACTGGTAGCCCGCCCACGTGCAGCCCTGCTGGCGGGGTTGATGCTGGCGCTGTTGCCAACAGCGGTGCGCTACAGCCAGGAAGTGCGGATGTATTCGTTGCTGGGCGTGTGGTTGCTCGGCGCGACGATTGCGTTAGTGTATTGGGTCAAACAACCTCGCCAATCCCGACCATTGGTGATTTACGCGCTGCTGATGGTCGCCGGGTTTTACACCCACTACTTCACCGCATTGTGCGTGATCGTCCATTGGGTCTATCTGCTGGTGCTGCGCCTGCAGCCGGCCCATCCCCAAAAACACATCAATCGCCCGGTCTGGTGGCTGGCCAATGTCGCCATCGTACTGTTGTTTGCCCCGTGGATACCCGGGCTGATCGACTTGATCGAGCATATGGACCAGCTCAAGGCCAATGGCGATGTGGGCTGGGAATTGCCGGTCACGCTCAGCTCCCTGCCATCGATGGTGTGGATATTCTTGATTCAGGACGATGGGGAAAACCTGCCCTGGCTGCTGTTTGGCGCACTGCCGATCCTGTTATCGGTGGTTATCGTGGCGACGGTTTTGCGCGATGGCAGCCGCTATCGCTGGAGCGTCCTGCTGGCGCTCTACAGTCTGCTGCCGCTGCTGCTGGTTTATGCGGTGTCGTTCATTTCACCGGTGTTCATCGAACGCTATCTGAATGCCTACGCACTGGGCCTGCCGCTGATCATGGCGCTGGCCATCGACCGCTTGCACCATGGCTTTCGCGTCCTGGCGTTTGCGCTGTTGGCCCTGTTTGTCGGCACCGAAATGGTGGGGCTGAAAACCAATACCACGGTGGATGTGAATGACCAGACCAGTGTGATGGTCGAGTTCGTCAACCAGCACTACCTCGAGGGCGACCGGATCGTGATCAGCGACATGCTCTGGTACATGCCTTATGTCTATTACAACCGCACCGATGCGACGCCGATGCTCTACACGCCACCCTTGGCCAACGGCAGGTCCAGCCGGCCCAACGATTACGGATTCGGCACGCTGGTCAATGGCGACGCGCAAAGGGTCTATCTCGATCACCTCAGCCAATTGCCCAGAGGGACAGGTCGCGTGTGGTTGATCAGCACGGCTGATCAGCCGGACGAATTCGCGCCGCTGCCCAATGGCTGGCAAAAAATCAGCGAAACCGAGGCGGGCAATAATCGGGCGCGGTTGTTCGTGATGGGGTCCGAATCACGCTGATGAAAAAACTGTAGGAGCGAGCTTGCTCGTGATGCACGCAAGAGCACCGCGTTCAGCCAGTCAGCACACGTCATCGTTAACGACCATCGCGAGCAAGCTCGCTCCTGCATATGCGGTGGCGTTCAAGCTTTCGACGACAGATCCGCCATCCCCTTGAGCAATTCAATCGGCAGTGGAAAGACGATGGTCGAACTCTTGTCGCCGGCAATCGAGCTCAGCGTCTGCATGTAGCGCAACTGCATGGCGCCGGGTTGGCGGCCGAGCATTTCAGCGGCTTGCATGAGTTTTTCCGAGGCCTGCAATTCGCCTTCGGCGTGAATCACTTTGGCCCGTCGTTCCCGTTCCGCTTCGGCTTGTTTGGCGATGGCGCGGATCATCGATTCGTTGAGATCCACGTGCTTGATTTCGACGTTGGCCACCTTGATGCCCCAGGCATCGGTCTGGGCGTCGAGCACTTGCTGGATATCGATATTCAAGCGCTCGCGTTCGGCCAGCAGCTCATCGAGTTCGTGCTTGCCGAGTACCGCGCGCAGAGTGGTTTGCGCCAGTTGGCTGGTAGCCATGAGGAAGTCTTCGACCTGGATGATGGCCTTCTGCGGATCGAGGACGCGAAAATACAGCACGGCGTTGACCTTCACCGACACGTTGTCACGGGTGATCACGTCCTGCGCCGGTACGTCCAGCACCACGGTGCGCAAATCGACGCGGACCATTTGCTGGATGACCGGGATCAGCAGGATCAGGCCCGGGCCCTTGACCTGCCAAAAGCGCCCGAGCTGGAACACCACGCCACGCTCATACTCGCGCAGGATGCGGAAGGTCGCGCTGGCCAATGCGATCAGCAACAACAGGAGCGCGGCAAAACCCAGCTGCAAGCCCATGACTATTCTCCAACCGATACCGCGTCAGTCGCGGCCACTTCCAGCATTAATCCCTTGCGTGCCACGACCTGCACCCGTTGTCCGACATACAAGGGCTTGGCGCTCGAGACCTGCCAGCGCTCGCCTTGCAAATGCACCCAGCCGTGACAGGCATCGCCCGCTTGCAACGACAGCACCGGCGCCACACTGCCCAGCAACCCGGCATCGCCGCTGACGGCATGGCGCGGGCGGGTTTTCAGGGCGCGGATCAGCAGGGCGATCAACAGCAGCGCACTGAGCAGGCCCAGGCCGATCATCAAGGGCGCGGGCAGCTCGGCATTGGTCAGGATCAGCGCGCCGATCACGAACATCACGATCCCGCCCAGGCCGATCACGCCGTAGTTGGGCAGGGCGGCCTCGGCAATCAAAAACGCAATACCGAAGGTGATCAGCCACATGCCGATCGGGTCGGGGTGGGGCACTGTGGCGGTGTCCGCGGCGAGGGCGGAGCCGCTCAACAGCAACATCCATGCGATGGCACAACAGCGCGTATTCACGTGACCCTCCAGGAGAGCCGCTGGTGGTTCTGTATACAGTTTAGTTGACGCGTCGGTTGTATGAATTTTGCTCAGATGTTGACCTGCCCGGTGGGCGGATTTCCCGCCGGGTTGCCTGTGCAGGCCTAGACTTTGAGTACGAAGAAAAGCGTCAACCATCGTCCGCCGAGCATCATGGCGGGCACGGAGGTGCATCATGCGAATGGCAAGAACCGTGCAGCAAAGCCTCGACAAGGCTCAATGCGCATATGACATCGTCACCCACCCGCACTCGGCCAGTAGCCTGGAAACGGCGCGGGTCGCAGGCATTCCCGCCGAGCGGGTCGCCAAATCGGTCATCCTCGACGACCACCATGGCCACTACCTGATGGCCGTGCTCCCCGCCAGCCGCCACCTGGACCTGAGCAAAGTGCGCAGCAGCGGCGAATGGCAGGTTTCCCGCGAAAGCAATCTGCCGCACCTGTTCGAAGACTGCGAACGCGGCGCCGTGCCCGCCCTGGGCGAAGCCTATGGGCTGGACGTGGTCATCGACCCGCTGCTGACCCGGCAAAAGGACATCTACCTGGAAGCGGGCAACCACATCAATCTGCTGCACATGGACATGCCGGAGTTCCTGAAAATGGTGCCCCATGCGCAGGTGCGGGAATTGAGCAGTTAGATTTGCGGCGCTTTCACTGCCGTCTTCGCGGGCAAGCCCGCTCC
>DATMUG010000065.1:0-5742 GCA_035563915.1 Pseudomonas sp.
ACTTCGGCAGCGAAGTCGTCGACTGGCTTCTCGATGCCTTCGCCAACCTTGAAGTAGGTGAAGGAAACGATTTCAGCGCCGGCTTTCTTGGCCAGAGCACCTACGGTGACTTCCGGGTTCATCACGAAAGCTTGCTCAACCAGGCTGGCTTCGGCCAGGAACTTGGTGATACGACCAGCAATCATCTTCTCGACGATTTCAGCTGGCTTGCCTTTCATCTTGTCTTCGTTCAGTTGCAGGAAGACGCCTTTCTCGCGCTCGATGGCTTCTGGCGAAACCTGCGATGGCAGCAGGAACTCAGGGTTGCTTGCAGCCACGTGCATGGCGATTTCTTTGGCCAGCTGAACATCGCCGCCTTTCAGAACGACAGCAACACCGATCTTGTTACCGTGCAGGTAGGTACCAACCACATCACCTTCAACGCGAACCAGGCGACGGATGTTGACGTTTTCGCCGCACTTGGCAACCAGGGCCTCACGAGCCGATTCGCGGGAAGCGATCAACGGAGCGGCATCGGTCAGCTTCTCGGCGAAAGCCTGCTCGACGCTTTCGGCCACGAAGTTTTTGAAGTCGTCTTGCAGAGCCAGGAAGTCGGTCTGCGAGTTCACTTCCAGCAGCACGGCTGCCTTGTCGTCAGCCTTGATGGCGATAGCGCCTTCAGCGGCAACGTTGCCAGCCTTTTTAGCAGCCTTGATGGCGCCCGAAGCACGCATGTCATCAATGGCTTTTTCGATGTCGCCGCCAGCCTTTTCCAAGGCCTTTTTGCAATCCATCATGCCTTCGCCGGTACGCTCGCGCAGTTCTTTGACCAGCGCCGCAGTAATTGCTGCCATTTCAAATTCCTCTTGGATAGGTTTTCAACCATTCCACCCGATCGAACGGGCGTTCAATTCTTCCCGAACCACCTTTGTTAGCTGCCGCACGTTACAAATAAGGCAGTGGGCGCCGACAAATGGTTTTCAAGGTGGCAAAAAGGGGGCAAAGCCCCCTTTTTGCTTACTGAGTCAACGCCAGGGCGTCAATTACTCAGCTGCAGCTGCCGGAGCTTCTTCAACGAAAACTTCGGTGCCGCCAGCAACGTTGTTGCGACCACGGATGACGGCATCTGCCATCGAACCCATGTACAGCTCGATAGCGCGGATGGCGTCATCGTTACCTGGGATGATGTAGTCAACGCCTTCCGGGCTGCTGTTGGTATCGACTACGCCGATGACCGGGATGCCCAGCTTGTTGGCTTCGGTGATCGCGATGCGCTCGTGATCAACGTCGATAACGAACAGAGCGTCTGGCAGACCGCCCATGTCCTTGATACCACCCAGGGAACGATCCAGCTTTTCCAGGTCACGGGAGCGCATCAGCGCTTCTTTCTTGGTCAGCTTGGCGAAAGTACCGTCTTCGGCCTGCACTTCAAGGTCACGCAGTCGCTTGATGGAAGCACGGATGGTTTTGAAGTTGGTCAGCATGCCGCCCAACCAGCGGTGATCGACGTACGGCGAGCCGCAACGTGCTGCTTGTTCAGCAACGATCTTGCCAGCGGAACGCTTGGTGCCGACGAACAGAATCTTGTTTTTGCCCTGGGCCAGACGCTCTACGAAAGTCAGAGCTTCGTTGAACATTGGCAGGGTTTTTTCAAGGTTGATGATGTGGATCTTGTTACGCGCGCCGAAAATGTATTTACCCATTTTCGGGTTCCAGTAACGGGTCTGGTGACCGAAGTGCACACCGGCCTTCAGCATATCGCGCATGTTGACTTGGGACATGATAGTTCCTTAATAAGTCGGGTTTGGCCTCCACGTATCCCAATGACCAACCAATCAGCATCAGCTGAAGGCACCCAGGTCATCGTGTCGACACGTGTGTGGATTTAAGCCTTACGGGGCATCCCCGGAAAGCGGCGCATTTTATATCACAGGGCCGAAAAAAACGGAACCCGGATTATGAAATCCTGGCGGACTCGGCGGATCACTCCTTGGAATCGGCCCGGAATGCACCATTCTATAGAGAGAAGCGATGGACAGAGGCGCGGTTTTGCCCCGATCGTCTGTTAGAATCGCGTTTTTCAGGGCTGCGAAGTTCGATCGCGCAACGCCCGTTCAGTTTGAGAAGCGCCGTCGAGCGCAGAGAGAGAGCCTGTATGACCGTCACCCTCAAAACCCCCGAGGACATCGCAAAAATGCGCATTGCCGGCAAGCTCGCCGCCGACGTGCTGGAAATGATTGCCGAACATGTCAAACCGGGCGTGACCACCGATCAGCTGAACCAGATCTGCCACGACTATATCGTCAATGAGCAGAAAGCCATCCCTGCCCCGCTTAACTACAAGGGTTTCCCGAAGTCCATCTGCACGTCGATCAACCACGTGGTCTGCCACGGCATCCCGAACGATAAACCGCTCAAGGATGGCGACACCCTGAACATCGACGTCACCGTCATCAAGGACGGCTACCACGGCGATACCAGCCGCATGTTCCACGTGGGCACCGTGCCTGTGTGGGCAGAGCGCCTGTCGCAAGTCACCCAGGAATGCATGTACAAGGCCATCGAGCTGGTCAAACCCGGCTGCCGCCTGGGCGATATCGGCGAAGTGATCCAGAAGCACGCCGAAAAGAACGGTTTTTCGGTCGTTCGCGAATTCTGTGGCCACGGTATCGGCAAAGTCTTCCACGAAGAACCGCAGATCCTGCACTACGGTCGCGCCGGCACGGGCATGGAACTGAAGGCCGGCATGACCTTCACCATCGAGCCGATGATCAACCAGGGCCGTGCCGACACCAAGGTGCTGGGCGACGGCTGGACCGCGATCACCAAGGATCGCAAGCTGTCCGCGCAGTGGGAACACACCCTGTTGGTGACCGAAACCGGTTACGAGATCTTCACCCTGCGCAGCGACGACACCATCGCTCGCGTTTCGGCCTGATCCGCACCATCGCACCCAGCCTTTATATAGACAGGAAAGCCAATCGATGCCGCAGGTGGACCCCGAACTTTTCGACCGCGGCCAGTTCCAGGCTGAGCTGGCCCTTAAGGCAAGCCCGATCTCGGCTTTCAAGAAGGCGATCCGTCAGGCCCGGGAAGTGCTCGACACGCGCTTTCGCAACGGCCGGGACATTCGCCGACTGATTGAGGATCGTGCCTGGTTCGTCGACAACATCCTGCAAAAAGCCTGGGACCAGTTCAGTTGGAGTAAAGACGCCGACATCGCGCTGGTCGCGGTCGGTGGCTACGGTCGTGGCGAGCTGCACCCTTACTCCGACATCGATCTGCTGATCCTGCTGGACAGCGCCGACCATGAAGTTTTCCGTGACTCCATTGAGCGATTTCTGACGCTGTTGTGGGATATCGGCCTGGAAGTCGGTCAGAGCGTTCGCTCGATCGAAGAATGCGCCATCGAAGCCCGCGCCGACCTGACGGTGGTCACCAACCTGATGGAAAGCCGGACCATCACCGGCCCGGAACACCTGCGCCAACGCATGCTGGATGTCACCAGCACGGCGCACATGTGGCCGAGCAAAGACTTCTTTCTGGCCAAACGCGCTGAGCAGAAGGCTCGCCACCACAAGTACAACGACACCGAATACAACCTGGAACCCAACGTCAAAGGCTCCCCCGGTGGCCTGCGCGACATCCAGACGATTCTCTGGGTGGCCCGCCGTCAATACGGCACCTTGAACCTGCGGGCACTGGCCGGCGAAGGGTTCCTGGTGGAGAGCGAAAACGCCCTGCTGGCTTCATCTCAGGAATTCCTGTGGAAAGTGCGATATGCCCTGCACATGCTCGCCGGACGCTGCGAAGACCGCCTGCTGTTCGATCACCAGCGCACCATCGCCAAGTTGCTGGGATTCGAAGGCGACGACGCCAAGCAAGCCGTCGAAAACTTCATGCAGCAGTATTATCGGGTGGTCATGAGCATTGCCCAGCTCAGCGACCTGATCATCCAGCACTTCGAGGAAGTCATCCTCGCCCCGGAAGATGAAGCGCCGCCGCAGCCGATCAACTCCCGATTCCAGCTGCACGACGGCTATATCGAGGCGCGCAGCGACAACGTGTTCCGCCGCACCCCGTTCGCCATGCTGGAAATCTTCGTACTGATGGCCCAGCAGCCGGAAATCAAAGGCGTGCGTGCCGACACCATTCGTCTGTTGCGGGAAAATCGCCACCTGATCGACGACGATTTCCGCAATGACATCCGCAATACCAGCCTGTTCATCGAGCTGTTCAAGTGCAAGATCGGTATCCACCGCAACCTGCGCCGAATGAACCGCTACGGCATCCTCGGGCGCTACCTGCCTGAATTCGGTTTTATCGTCGGGCAGATGCAGCATGACCTGTTCCACATCTATACCGTCGATGCGCACACCCTGAACCTGATCAAACACCTGCGTAAGTTGCAATACACCCAGGTATCGGAAAAATTCCCGCTGGCCGCCAAAACCATGGGCAAATTGCCCAAACCCGAGTTGATCTATCTGGCCGGTCTCTACCATGACATCGGCAAGGGCCGGCATGGCGATCACTCGGAAATCGGTGCGGTGGACGCCGAAGCGTTCTGCCAGCGGCACCAACTGCCCATTTGGGACAGCCGCCTGATTGTCTGGCTGGTGCAGAACCACCTGCTGATGTCCACCACTGCCCAGCGCAAGGACTTGTCCGATCCGCAGGTGATTCACGATTTCGCCCAGACCATCGGCGACGAAACCCATCTCGATTACCTGTACGTGCTGACGGTCGCCGATATCAACGCCACCAACCCGACGCTGTGGAACTCCTGGCGCGCCAGTCTGCTGCGCCAGCTGTACACCGAAACCAAGCGCGCGTTGCGTCGCGGCCTGGAAAACCCGGTGGATCGTGAAGAACAGATCCGCCAGACCCAGAGCGCGGCGCTGGACATCCTGGCGCGTGGCGGCACCGACCCGGACGATGTCGAGCAGTTATGGGCGCAGTTGGGCGATGACTATTTCCTGCGCCACACCGCCGGCGACGTTGCCTGGCACACCGATGCGATCCTCCAGCAGCCGGCCGATGGCGGGCCGCTGGTGCTGATCAAGGAAACCACACAGCGGGAATTCGAGGGCGGCACGCAGATTTTCATCTATGCACCGGACCAGCACGATTTCTTCGCCGTGACCGTGGCAGCCATGGATCAGCTCAACCTGAACATCCACGATGCCCGGGTCATCACCTCCAGCAGCCAGTTCACCCTCGACACCTACATCGTGCTCGACACCGATGGCGACTCGATCGGCGATAACCCGGCGCGGGTCAAGCAGATCCGCGACGGCCTGACCGAAGCCCTGCGCAACCCGGATAACTACCCGACGATCATTCAACGCCGGGTGCCGCGCCAGCTCAAGCACTTTGCCTTTGCGCCACAGGTGACGATCCACAACGACGCACAGCGCCCGGTGACCGTGCTGGAACTGACCGCGCCCGACCGCCCCGGCCTGCTGGCGCGGATCGGCACGATTTTCCTCGAGTTCGACCTGTCGCTGCAAAACGCCAAGATCGCCACCCTGGGTGAGCGGGTCGAAGACGTGTTTTTCATCACCGACGCCAACAACCAGCCGTTGTCCGACCCGCTGCTGTGCAGTCGCCTGCAGGATGCGATCGTCGAGCAACTGAGCGTCAACCAGGAACCCGAGATCAAACTGTCGCGCATCAGTATCTGAACCAATACATTCCCCCTGTAGGAGCTGCCGCAGGCTGCGATCTTTTGATCCTGCTTTCAAGATCAAGATCAAAAGA
>DATMUG010000066.1:0-17041 GCA_035563915.1 Pseudomonas sp.
TTTTTAAGGGTTGCGGATGTTAACCCCTCATGGCTCGGAATGCAAAGCCTCTGATCGAAAACCGCTGGTCGGGGCATCACGCGACGACTATCATGCGCGCCTTCGAATTCAGCCTAAACAAGGCGCAGACCCATGCTAGTACTGGGATTAGAAACCTCTTGCGACGAAACCGGCGTCGCACTTTACGACAGTGAGCGCGGCCTGCTGGCCGACGCGCTGTTCAGTCAGATCGACCTGCACCGCGCCTATGGCGGTGTGGTGCCGGAGCTGGCCTCTCGCGATCACGTCAAGCGCATGCTGCCCCTGATCCGTCAGGTGTTGGCTGAAGCCGACTGCGTCCCGACCGAGATCGACGCCATTGCCTACACCGCCGGTCCCGGACTGGTGGGCGCATTACTGGTGGGGGCGTCCTGTGCACAGGCGCTGGCGTTTGCCTGGGGTATTCCGGCGCTGGGTGTGCACCATATGGAAGGCCATTTGCTTGCGCCGATGCTGGAGTCGCAACCGCCGCAATTCCCGTTCGTCGCTTTGTTGGTGTCCGGAGGCCATACGCAACTCGTTCAGGTCGATGGTATCGGTCAGTACACGCTACTGGGTGAGACTCTGGATGACGCAGCGGGTGAAGCATTCGACAAGACTGCAAAGATGATGGGCCTCAACTATCCGGGCGGCCCGGAAATCGCGCGCCTCGCCGAACAAGGCGTTTCGGGTCGTTTCACCTTCCCGCGCCCTATGTGCGATCGCCCCGGCCTGGACTTCAGTTTCAGCGGTCTGAAAACCTTTGCACTGAACACCTGGCAGCAGTGCGTAAGCGCCGGGGACGACAGTGAGCAAGCCCGTTGCGACATCGCGCTGGCGTTCCAGCAAGCCGTGGTGGAGACTTTGACCATCAAGTGCAAGCGTGCCCTCAAGGCGGCCGGCATGAAGAGCCTGGTGATCGCCGGGGGCGTGAGTGCCAACAAGGCATTGCGCACTTCCCTGGAAAAGATGCTGGGCGATATGAAAGGCAATGTTTTCTACGCTCGCCCGCAGTTCTGCACCGATAACGGCGCGATGATCGCCTTCGCCGGTTGCCAGCGCTTGCAGGCCGGTCAGCAAGAAAGTCTGGCGATCACCGTGCAGGCCCGCTGGCCGATGGAGCAGTTGTCGGCGTTGTCATGAATGACGCTCACGCACGGCACCTAAAAATGCCGTTCGCGCCCGGCGAACAGGTCGCGTAAATTGCCGCGATGGCGCCAGACGATCAACCCTGTGAGGGTCGTCATGGGCAGCAGCGCCGCCGGTTCCTGCCAGGCCAACAACGGCAGGGTCAACGGCGTGGCTATCAGGGCGGCCAGCGAGCTGGTCCGGGTCAGGTAAAACGTCAGCATCCAGGTGCAGACGGCCAGCAGGGCAGCGGGTGGATACAGACCCAGCAACATCCCGGCAGCGGTGGCGACACCTTTACCGCCGCGAAAACGGAAGTAAATCGGGAACAGATGGCCGATGACTGCGCAAACGCCGATCCAGGCCTGATCCTGTAGCGAAAGTCCTGCAATGGCGGCGATCAGCACGGGCAGAAGGCCTTTACAGAGATCGCCCAGCAACGTCAGGACAGCGAGTTTCTTGCCAGCCAGGCGCAACATATTGGTGGCTCCGGCATTGCCCGAACCACTCATTCGCGGATCGGGGTTACCGGTCAGGCGGCTGAGCAAAATGGCAAAGGACAGAGAGCCGAGCAGGTAGGCGAGGATCGCCAGTAACCAAAACATGCTAACTATTCCGGGCGAGGACGCCCTGATTCTAACGGCGCAATGCGCCCTTGTCGTGTAGCGGAGAAAAGTGCTTGGACAGAGTGTTTATCGAGGGCCTGGAAGTCGACACCGTGATTGGTGCCTACGACTGGGAGCGAGGCATCCGACAGTGCTTGCGTCTTGATCTGAGTTTCGCCTGGGATAACCGTCCGGCAGCCGCGGGCGATGATCTGACCCTGGCGCTTGATTACGCCAGTGTTTCGTCGCGCATCCAGGCCTTTGCCGAGCAAGCGCAATACCAGTTGGTCGAGACTTTCGCTGAACGATTGGTGGAAGTGCTGATGAGCGAATTCAAGATCACCTGGATGCGCCTCAAGTTGACCAAGCCAGGTGCTGTTCCTGCCGCTACCGGTGGTGTGGGTGTGGAGATCGAGCGCGGATGTCGCTGACTCATGTGTACCTCGGGCTCGGTAGCAATATCGAGCGCGAATCCCATTTACAGGCCGGGCTCGATGCGCTGGCGGGCTTTCTGGTGGATATCCAGTGCTCGCCGGTCTTCGAAAGCCAGCCGGTGGGGATCAAGAGCGGGCCATTCTTCAATTTTGTGGTCTCGGCCTTCACCGATCTGCCGCTGATGGAGCTGGATCGCCGGCTGAAATTCATCGAAGCCGACAACGGCCGCTACGCGCCGGACCGCAAGGGTTTGCCGCTGGATATCGATGTGCTGCTGTTTGGCGATCTGGTGGGTAATTTCGATGGTCTGGTTCTGCCCAGGGCCGAGATTCTGAAGAACGCCTTTGTATTGTGGCCGCTGTCGCTGATTGCGCCGGATCGGGTGCATCCTGGCGTAGGCAAAAGCTTTGCGGCTCTTTGGAATGAGGCGCAGATAGATCAGGTGTTGGCGCCGGTGGCGTTTGAGTGGCGTGGGGAGCAACTGACGCCCTCTAACTTGTTGTAAGGCAAAAAAATCGCAGCCTTCGACACTTCCTACATAGACATGCCATACCTGTAGGAGCTGCCGAAGGCTGCGATCTTTTGATTTTTGCTCAGGCTTCTTCCTTGTATGCCTTCAACACCTTGAGTCGCTCCCGTTTGATCGCCTCACCCAGCTCCGGCCCCTTGAATCCCTTCTCCAGCAACGGCTGAACCGCGACACCCCGGGCAGCGTTCGCCGCTCCGCGCAAATAATCCGCCTGTGGATAAGTTCTGTCTTCCAACCCTTTTCGCCCACGGGCATCCATTTCGCACGCCGCGATGAACTCCTCAAAACGTTGCGGTCGACGATAGACGTCGAAGCTTTGCAGTAACTCCAGCAGGGTCGATGGTTTCAACTCCAGGGCGCTATGACCATGAGTGTGGTATTCGCCCACCAGCAACGCCAACTCCTGGCAATCCCTTGGTGCCTTGAAGCGTTCATTGACTGCCTTGATCAGCTTGAGTCCCTTGAACTCGTGGGCTATATGCCTTGGCCATTCCTCTTCCGGCGTCAGCCCTTTGCCGAGATCATGCAGCAGACAGGCCCAGCGTACAGTCAGCGGCTGTTTGTGCAGAGCTGCTTGCTGCATCACGCTTAGAGTATGTACGCCGGTATCGATTTCGGGGTGGTGAGCTTCCGGCTGCGGCACGCCAAACAGCGCATCGACTTCTGGTATCAACACCTTGAGTGCGCCACAGGCACGCAATACTTCGATGAAGACCTGTGGTTGATTTTCCATCAAGGCGCGGGAGATTTCTTTCCAGCTGCGTTCCGCAGTCAGGGCTTCAAGCTCACCGGATTCGCTGAGTTGGCGCATGAGCTCCAGGGTTTCGGGGGCGACCGTAAAGCCCAATGCAGCGTAACGGGCAGCGAAGCGGGCAACGCGCAGGACCCTGAGTGGATCTTCGGCAAACGCGGGGGAAACGTGACGTAGAACGCGCGCTTGGAGGTCGCGCTGGCCGTGGTAGGGGTCGGTGAGATTCTGTTGATCGTCCTCGGCCATGGCGTTGATCGTCAGGTCCCGGCGGATCAGGTCTTCTTCGAGGGTGACTTCGGGGCTTGCGTGAAACGTGAAACCGCCATAGCCGCGGCCACTTTTGCGTTCAGTCCTGGCGAGGGCGTACTCCTCGCCGGTTTTGGGGTGAAGAAACACCGGGAAATCCGCGCCGACCGGGCGAAATCCCTGGGTAATCATTTCTTCGGTCGTGGCGCCGACCACGACGCGGTCGATGTCGGTAACCGGTAGTCCCAGCAGGCGATCGCGTACCGCTCCGCCAACTTTATAGATCCGCATAAAAAACCTCCGTTAGCGCGACAGGATAACCCTTGCGTCGAGCTTTCGGAGGCTCATGCGGGGTCAAAGATGAATAACGGCCAGGTCCAGGCGGCCGTAATCACCTTCGGCATGTTCACTTTTTGGGGGGACGTGGTGGGTTTTCATCACCTGTTCCCCTTGCAGGGTTTCCAGGTGGATGTCGAAGCCCCAGAGGCGGTGCAGGTGCTTGAGCACTTCCTCGGTGGACTCTCCCAGTGGTTTACGGTCGTGTTGTTGGTGGCGCAGGGTGAGAGAGCGGTCGCCGCGACGGTCGATGCTGTAGATCTGCACGTTGGGTTCGCGATTGCCCAGGTTGTACTGGGCAGCCAGGGTTTCACGGATGATCCGGTAGCCACCTTCGTCGTGAATCGCCGGGACCAGAAGATCGTCCTTCTGATCGTCGTCGAGGATGCTGAACAGTTTCAGGTCACGGATTACTTTGGGAGACAGGTACTGCAGGATGAAACTCTCATCCTTGAAGCTGCTCATGGCGAATTTGATGGTCGACAACCAGTCGCTGCCGGCAATCTCCGGGAACCAGCGGCGATCTTCTTCCGTCGGTTCTTCGCACATGCGGCGGATGTCGCGATACATGGCAAACCCCAGAGCATACGGGTTGATACCGCTGTAGTAGGGGCTATCAAAGCCGGGCTGGAACACCACGCTGGTGTGGGACGTCAGGAACTCCATCATGAAGCCGTCCGTGACCAGGCCTTCGTCATACAGATCATTCATCAGGGTGTAATGCCAGAACGTGGCCCAGCCCTCGTTCATGACCTGAGTCTGGCGTTGTGGATAAAAATACTGGGCGATCTTGCGCACGATACGCACGATTTCCCGCTGCCATGGTTCCAGTAGCGGTGCATGCTTCTCAATGAAATAGAGGATGTTCTCTTGTGGCTCCGCCGGGAAGCGGGCGTTGTCCTTTTCGCTGTACTTGTCCGCACCCTTTGGAATGGTGCGCCACAGGTCATTGATTTGTTTCTGCAGGTGTTCTTCCCGGTCTTTTTGCCGGCGACGCTCTTCTTCGGCAGAAATCGGATAGGGGCGTTTGTAGCGGTCGACGCCGTAGTTCATCAGGGCGTGGCAGGAATCGAGCAGGTCCTCTACCGCGTCGATGCCGTGGCGCTCCTCGCACTGCATGATGTACTGCTTGGCGAACACCAGGTAATCGATGATCGAACTGGCATCAGTCCAGGTGCGGAACAGGTAGTTGCCTTTGAAGAAACTGTTATGCCCGTAGCATGCATGCGCCACGACAAGTGCCTGCATGCAGATGGTGTTTTCCTCCATCAGATACGCGATGCACGGGTCGGAGTTGATGACGATCTCGTAGGCCAACCCCATCTGGCCACGACTGTAGGATTTTTCAGTACTGAGGAAATGTTTGCCGTAGGACCAATGGTGATACCCCAGTGGCATGCCGACAGAGGCATAGGCATCCATCATCTGTTCGGCGGTGATGACTTCAATCTGGTTCGGGTAGGTATCGAGGGCATAGCGAGCCGCGATACGGCTGATTTCCCGGTCGTAGGCCTGGATCAGCTCGAACGTCCATTCGGAGCCGGTGGAAATGGGTTGGCGCTTCTGCTCTTTGGCGGTCATGTTACTAACCTGCGCTGGAATAGTTCACGGAAGACCGGGTAGATATCTCCGGCCGAGACCAGTTGTTGCTGGGCAAAAGTGTCAGAAAAGGCTTCGGCAATGCGCTCGTACTCGAACCAAAGGGCCTGATGTTCGCGCGGGGTGATCTCTACGTAAGTGTAGTACTGCACGAATGGCATGATCTGGTTGATCAGGATGTCGCGGCAGATCGGCGAGTCATCGTTCCAGTTGTCTCCGTCGGATGCCTGGGCGGCGTAGATGTTCCATTCATTGGCAGGGTAGCGCTCGGCCATGATCTCCTGCATCAGCTTCAGGGCGCTGGATACGATGGTCCCGCCGGTTTCGCGGGAGTAGAAAAACTCCTCTTCGTCCACTTCGCGGGCGCTGGTGTGGTGGCGGATGAATACCACGTCGATCTTGTCGTAGTTGCGCTTGAGGAACAGGTACAAAAGGATAAAGAAGCGTTTGGCGATATCCTTGGTCGCTTGAGTCATGGAGCCAGACACGTCCATCAGGCAGAACATTACCGCCTTCGAGCTGGGATTGGGTTGCTTGATCAGCAGGTTGTATTTGAGGTCGAACGTATCGAGGAATGGCACGCGATGAATGCGCGCGCTGAGTTTTTCGATTTCGGCTTCGAGTTTCTGAATATCGCCGAAGTTGTCCGGTTCTTCCTGCTTGATCCGCAGAAGTTCTTCCTTCACTTCGCGCAGTTTCGCGCGACTGCTGCCGGACAGGGCAATACGCCGCGCATGGGCTGAACGCAGCGTGCGGATAATATTGATCCGCGACGGATTACCTTCGTTGCTGATCCCGGCGCGCACGGTCTTGAATGTATCGGTGCCGGTCAGGTTGCGTTTAACCAGGTTGGGCAGCTCAAGGTCCTCGAACATGAATTCGAGGAACTCCTCCTGGGTGATCTGGAAGACGAACTCGTCCATCCCTTCACCCGAGTTACCGGCTTTGCCTGGCCCCCTGCCACCGCCACCTCCCGGCGGACGCGCAATGTGCTCGCCGCTGGTGAATTCCTTGTTGCCGGGGTGTACGACGGTCTGTTTACCACCGCGACCATGGTGGAGCACCGGCTCATCGATGTCGCGGCCGGGAATGCTGATTTGCTCACCGTGTTCCATGTCCGTGATGGAGCGCCGGCTGACTGCCTCTTCGACGGCCTTTTTAATGTGGTCACGGTAGCGCCGAAGAAACCGCTGGCGGTTCACCGTGCTCTTGTTCTTGCCATTGAGACGTCGGTCGATCACATAGCTCATGACTGCTCCTTAGAAGCTGTCCCGAAAGGGGCGAGCGCTCAGGCAGCACGCCACGTGCCAAGGGATGTACAGGCTCCCCCAAGCGCTGTGGATACTGCGTCAACCTCGCTACCGACTTTCGAACACCTTCCAGAGGCCTGTGTAGCAGAAAATGCGTAAACAGGCCTCCGGCTGACGACAACCGGTCTTGCCGGCGGCGGGTTACTGGGACTTTCTGACCCGCAGATACCACTCGGACAGCAGTCGTACCTGTTTGTCGGTGTAGCCGCGCTCGACCATCCGTGTGACGAAGTCGTTGTGTTTCTGCTGGTCTTCCTTGCTGGCCTTGGCATTGAAGCTGATGACCGGCAGCAGGTCCTCGGTGTTGGAGAACATTTTTTTCTCGATGACCACCCGCAGTTTTTCGTAGCTGAGCCAGGTCGGGTTTTTGCCGTTGTTGTTGGCCCGGGCGCGCAACACGAAGTTGACGATTTCGTTGCGGAAATCCTTCGGATTGCTGATACCGGCCGGTTTCTCGATTTTTTCCAGTTCCTCGTTGAGCGCCACGCGGTTGAGGATTTCGCCGGTTTCCGGGTCGCGGTATTCCTGGTCCTGGATCCAGAAGTCGGCGTACAGCACGTAACGATCGAAAATGTTCTGCCCGTACTCGCTGTAAGACTCGAGATAGGCGGTCTGGATCTCCTTGCCGATGAATTCGATATAGCGCGGTGCCAGGTATTCCTTGAGGTAGCGCAGGTAGCGTTCGCGGGTTTCCGCCTGGAATTGTTCCTGTTCGATCTGTTGTTCCAGCACGTAGAGCAAGTGCACCGGGTTGGCGGCGATTTCGTGCGGATCGAAGTTGAAGACTTTCGACAGGATCTTGAATGCGAAGCGGGTCGACAGACCGTTCATCCCTTCGTCGACACCGGCATTGTCGCGGTATTCCTGGATCGACTTGGCCTTCGGATCGGTGTCCTTGAGGTTTTCGCCGTCATACACACGCATCTTGGAATAGATGTTCGAGTTCTCCGGCTCCTTCAGGCGAGAGAGCACAGTGAACTGGGCGAGCATCTTCAGCGTGTCCGGTGCGCAATGAGCCTTGGCCAGAGAGCTGTTGAACAGCAGTTTGTCGTAGATCTTCACTTCGTCGCTAACCCGTAGGCAATACGGCACTTTGACGATGTAGATCCGGTCGATGAACGCTTCGTTGTTCTTGTTGTTTCGGAAGGTATGCCATTCCGATTCGTTTGAGTGGGCCAGCAGGATCCCGGTAAACGGAATCGCCCCCAGGCCTTCTGTACTGTTGTAGTTGCCTTCCTGGGTAGCGGTCAGCAATGGGTGCAGCACCTTGATCGGTGCCTTGAACATTTCGACGAATTCCATGAGGCCCTGGTTGGCCCGGCACAGTGCGCCCGAGTAGCTATAGGCATCGGCGTCGTTTTGCGGGAACTCTTCCAGTTTGCGGATATCGACCTTGCCCACCAGTGCCGAGATGTCCTGGTTGTTTTCATCTCCCGGCTCGGTTTTGGCTACGGCGATCTGGTTGAGGATCGAGGGGTAGAGTTTGACCACACGGAACTGGCTGATGTCGCCTCCGAATTCGGACAGGCGCTTGGTGGCCCAAGGCGACATGATGGTGTTCAGGTAGCGACGTGGAATACCAAAGTCTTCCTCGAGGATCGCGCCATCTTCAGTGGCGTTGAACAGACCCAGAGGCGATTCGAATACCGGGGAACCCTTGATCGCGTAGAAGGGCACTCTTTCCATCAGCTGTTTGAGCTTCTCGGCCAGAGACGATTTACCGCCACCGACGGGACCGAGCAGATAGAGGATCTGTTTCTTTTCTTCCAGGCCCTGAGCGGCGTGGCGGAAATACGACACGATCTGGTCGATGCATTCTTCCATCCCGTGGAAGTCTTCAAAGGCCGGATAGCGACGGATGACCTTGTTGGAGAAGATCCGCGAGAGCCTCGAGTTGGTCGAGGTATCGAGCAACTCGGGTTCACCGATGGCCAGGAGCAGGCGCTCGGCGGCGGAAGCGTAGGCGCTACGGTCCTTTTTGCACAGTTCCAGATACTCTTGTAGTGAGAATTCTTCCTGGCGTGTGGACTCGAAACGTTGTTGGAAGTGGCTAAAGATACTCATGACGTCACCTCGCTCGATACGTGGAGCCGACGCCGGATCACTCAGTCGATGCTGGCAGCAACCGAACAGGCAGTCGCTGTTTACCCCCCAGAAACCTTCCGAAGCTGACTACTCCGAAAGCTACTCCCGATGATCCGCGCGCCGGTGTACCGGCTCTCCCCTGTTTTGGATGGCCTGCGCTTAAGGATAGTTGGGAATTCGGGAGGTAAAGGCGAGATACGTAATTAGTTGTGGCTGACCGTTCGTCTGCCACCGCGCCAGCCCGCGCAAGCCGGGGCTTGCGCGTTACAAAAAAATTATTCGGAAGTGCCTTGCGCAGTTTCCGAAGGAAAAGTCGTACGCCACAGCTCAAAACCGCCATCCATGCTGTAAACGTCGGAGAAGCCCTGGCTGATCAGGTAGGCGGCAGCACTCTGGCTGGAGTTGCCGTGATAGCAGACCACCACGGTTGGCGCATCGAGGTCGGCGGCGCGAATGAAGTCGGCGACCGAGTGGTTGTCCAGGTGCTTCGAGCCGCTGATGTGCAGGGCGGCATAAGTGGCGGGGTCACGGATGTCGACCACCACTGCGCCCTGTTCGCGCAGGGCATGGGCCTGTTCCGGGGGGATGCGTTTGAATTCGCTCATGGCGGGCTCCTGTGGCTCGGCTGAAAGCGCAGTCTAGCGCGGGGCGCTGGCTGGCAATGGTTCGGAAATGAGTGGGGCAACTGCTGGCTTGGCGGCATGGCCGTGCTCATCGCATTTGCAGGACAGGCGTTCGCCGTTGTCGACATTCATCAGCGTCAGGGCGCCGCCCCAGACGCAGCCGGTGTCGAGGGCCGAGACGCCCGGTTCAAGGACTTTGCCTTCCAGTGCGGCCCAGTGACCAAAAATGACTTTCACATCTTTGGTCTTGCGGTCCTTGTGCTGGAACCAGGGTTTGTACCCCGGCGGTGCGCTATCGAGGCCTTCCTTGCTCTTGAGGTCAAGCTTGCCTTCGGCGGTGCAGAAACGCATCCGGGTAAAATAGTTGGTGATCACCCGCAGGCGGGTCACGCCTTTGAGGTCGTTGTCCCATTTCGCCGGATCATTACCGTACATGCCATCAAGATAAGGGGGGAGCAGGTTGTCATCGCGCAAGGCAGCTTCGACCTCGGCGGCGCACTTCAAGGCTTTGCGTAGCGACCACTGCGGGGGAATTCCGGCATGGACCAGGGCGACATTGCGTTGTTCGTCGTAATGCAGGAGCTTCTGCTGACGCAGCCATTCGAGCAGATCGGCGCTGTCGGGGGCGTCGATTATCTCGCGAAGGGTGTCGGCCTTCTTCAGGCGCTCAATATTGCGCCCGGCGGCCAATAGATGCAGGTCGTGGTTGCCGAGGACACACACCAGCGATTCGCGGATGCTATAGAGGAAACGCAACGTCTCCAGCGACTGCGGGCCACGGTTGACGAGGTCGCCCACCAGCCATAGACGATCCTTTGCCGGATCGAATTCAACTTGTTTGAGCAGGCATTGCAACGCTTCAAGGCAGCCTTGCAGATCGCCGACCGCGTACGTCGCCATCAGTGCAAGGCTCCGGGCACCGCCAGGCGGAACGGGGCGATGATGGCATCAAAGTGCTTACCGTCGTCGGCAATCATCTGATAGCTGCCTTGCATGGTGCCCACCTTGGTGGTCATGACAGTGCCGCTGCTGTAGGTGTGGCTCTTGCCAGCTTCGATCAACGGTTGCTGGCCAACCACACCTGCACCGCGAACCTCTTCGACATGCCCGTCGCCATCGGTGATAACCCAGTGCCGTGACAGCAGTTTGGCCGGAATCAGGCCGTTGTTTTGCACGGTGATGGTATAGGCGAAGGCAAAGCGGTCTTGTTCGGGTTGCGATTGTTCCGCCAGATAGCGGGTGACGACGCTGACGTCGACCTGATAGCGAGGATCGGACATGCAAGGGGCCTTAAAAACTAAGCGGTACGCGGGGCGTAGCTGATTGAGATCAGTCTAGGCCAAGTATCGGGTAGTAAACCAGACATGGGCGCTGGTGTCCTACCCGATAACACTTGAGACCTGTCAGGCGTCGGCAGTCTTTTGTTGAGACTGTTCGCTGAGTTTGTCAGCCAGGCGCACGAAGGCTGCCAGATCCAGCTGCTCGGGGCGCAAGCTGCCGTCCACGCCAGCGGCTTCGATTTCGGCATTGCTCAGCAGCAGCTTGAGGGTATTACGCAGGGTCTTGCGGCGCTGGTTGAAAGCTTCGCGCACGACGCGCTCCAGCAGCCGATGGTCTTTGGCCGGGTGCGGCAGTACGGCGTGGGGTACCAGTCGCACGATGGCCGAGTCGACTTTGGGAGGCGGGTTGAACGCGCCCGGGCCGACGTTGAACAGGTGTTCAACCCGGCAGTGGTACTGGACCATTATTGATAGCCGGCCCCAGTCGCCGCCCCCCGGGCCTGCCGCCAGGCGCTCAACCACTTCCTTTTGCAGCATGAAGTGCATATCGCGAATCAGGTGCGCGTTGTGCAGGAGGTGGAAGATCAGCGGGGTAGAAATGTTGTAGGGCAGGTTGCCAACCACGCGCAGGCTGCTCGGTGCCGCATTCAGGCTGTTGAAGTCGAACTTCAGCGCATCGCCTTGATGAAGGTTGAAGTTGCTCCTGCCGGCGAATTGCTGGTTGAGGATCGGAATCAGATCCTTGTCCAGCTCCACTACGTCAAGTTGGGCGCCGCTGCCGAGCAAGCCGGCGGTCAGCGCACCCTGGCCCGGGCCGATTTCCAGCATCCGGTCTTCAGGCTTGGCATGAATGGAGCGCAGGATGCGGTCGATAACGCCGGCATCGTGCAGGAAGTTCTGGCCAAAGCGTTTGCGCGCCTTGTGTTGGTATTGCTCGGTCATAAACGGGTCTCGGCCATCTGGTAGGCGGTTTCCAGGGCGACTTGCAGGCTGCCGGTATCGATCTTGCCGCTGCCGGCCAGGTCCAGGGCTGTGCCATGGTCGACCGAGGTGCGGATGATTGGCAAGCCAAGCGTCACGTTGACGGCAGCGCCGAAGCCTTTGTATTTCAGCACAGGCAGGCCCTGGTCGTGGTACATCGCCAGCACCGCGTCGCAGTGCTCCAGATATTTGGGGGTAAACAGCGTGTCGGCGGGAAGGGGACCGCGCAGGTCCATGCCTTCGCCACGCAGGCGTTCTAATGTGGGTTCGATGATATCTATTTCTTCATGGCCCAAGTGTCCGCCTTCACCGGCGTGGGGGTTGAGCCCACAGACCAGGATGCGTGGCTGGGCGATGCCGAACTTTTCTTGCAGGTCCGCATGGAGGATTCGCGTGACTCGCTCCAGGCGCTCCGGTGTGATTGCATCGGCAATCTCGCGCAGCGGCAGGTGAGTGGTGACCAGTGCCACGCGCAGTCCGCGAGTGGCGAGCATCATGACCACTTGCGCGGTGTGGGTCAGGTCGGCGAGAAACTCCGTGTGCCCGGAAAAGGCAATGCCGGATTCGTTGATCACACCCTTGTGCACGGGAGCGGTGATCATTCCGGCGAAATGTCCGTCCAGGCAGCCTTGGCCGGCTCGGGTCAGGGTTTCCAGAACGAAAGCCGCATTGGCCTTGTCCAGTTGCCCGGCTACGACCCTGGCGTTCAGCGGAGTATCCCAGACATACAGACTGTTGGCCGGAGCAGGGGCAACTGGCCAGTTGTCCGGTGAGACCGGCAGCAAGTCGACTGCCACACCCAGTTGCGCGGCTCGCTCAAGGAGCAGGTCGCGACTGGTAATGACAATCAGGGGATGTGGCTGTGCTTGCGAGGCGAGCAGCAGGCACAGGTCTGGACCTATGCCGGCTGGTTCGCCAGGTGTCAGCGCGAAACGTTTGGGTTTCACTGCGCTGCCTGGTCGGCGCCAGGGAGTTTGATTTCCACGTACGCCTCGTCACGAATCTGGCGCAGCCAGGTTTGCAGCTCTTCGTCGTATTTGCGGTTACGCAATACGGTCATTGCTTGCTGCTCGCGCGCCTGGGTGGTGCTGTCGGTGGCGCGACGGCCGAGGACTTCCAGTACGTGCCAGCCATATTGGGTCTGGAACGGCTTGGACAGCTGACCTTGTGGGGTCTTGGCCATCACGTCGCGAAACTCGGGAACCAGCGCATTCGGGTCGATCCAGTTCAGGTCGCCGCCATTGAGGGCCGAGCCCGGGTCTTCCGAGAAGCTTTTCGCCAATTCGCCGAAATCTTCACCTGACTGGATGCGGGCGTAGAGCGACTCGGCGAGAGCCTTGGTTTTGGCCTCGTCACGAATCGGGCTCGGTTTGACCAGAATGTGCCGCACGTGCACTTCATCGCGCACCTGAGCACCACCGCCACGCTTGTCGGTAACTTTCAGAATGATGAATCCACCCGGCGTGCGCATTGGCTGAGTGATGTCACCCACGGCCATCGTGCTCAGGAGGCGATCAAAGGGTGGTGGCAGTTGGGCGGCTTTGCGCCAGCCCATGTCGCCGCCTTCCAGTGCCGTTTCACTGGCGGATCTGGCAATGGCCAGCTGGCCAAAGTCGGCGCCTTGCTTGAGTTGCTGGTAAACCGCGTCAGCCTGTTTGGCGGCAGCCTGAATTGCGTCGGAGTTTGCGCTTTCCGGCGTAGGAATCAGGATGTTGGCCAGTCGGAACTCTTCGGACAGCTGCATCTTGCCCAGGTCGGAAGCCAGGAAGTTCTTCACTTCCTGCTCGGATACCTGAATGCGCTCTGCCACGCGGCGTTGGCGCACACGGCTGATGACCATCTCACGACGAATCTGCTCACGGGCGTCGTCGTAGGACAGGCCGTCGCGAGTCAATGCCGCGCGAAATTGCTCGACCGACATGTTGTTACGCTGGGCGATGGTGCCGACAGCCTGGTTCAGTTCTTCATCGGTGATGCGGATGCCGGAACGCTCGCCAATCTGCAGTTGCAGGTTCTCGACGATCAGGCGTTCAAGTACCTGCTGTTCCAGTACGCTGGCGGGCGGAACGGCAGAGCCGCGCTTGGCGATGGTTTGCTGGACTTCATGAACCCGTTGATCCAGTTGACTCTGCATGACCACATCGTTGTCGACGATGGCCACTACTTTATCGATGGACTGCACTGCGGCGCTGGCCGCAGTACTCAGGAACAGCGCGCCCAGCATCAGCGGGCGCAGACAATCAGAAAGCTTGGTCTTCACGTTCACGATAACCTTGAATGCCTTTGTCGAGGAAGCTCTCTACCTTGGCGCCAGTGAGGCCGCCGAGTCCCTTCAGAACAATTTGGAGGAAGACGCCATGGTCGCCTTTTTCGTTTTGCGGTGCGTCCTGGCTGAACTCTTCGTAGTCGACCCAGTAACGGTTGATCAGGCGCAGTTTCCAGCAGCAGCTGTCGTACTCGAAACCACCGAAGGCTTCCAGGGTACGGTTGCGGTTGTAGTCGTACTGCCAACGGCTGATGGCGTTCCATTGCGGCACGATCGGCCAGATCACCGAGAAGTCGTGCTGTTCGATCTTGTAGTAGTCCTTCACGTAGCCAGGCTGGCCTGGAACGCCGTAGTCGCCACCACCAACCTGCCATGTACCGGTGTTCTGGTCGTAGCGAACCTGGTCGTTACGATAGCGATAGCCAGCGTTGATGATCTTGTTCGGGTTGTCTTCGGGCTGGTAGTGGAACATTGCACTGCCCGAGCGAGGGCTGCGGCTGTCCGGATCCCAGTTGTAGTCTGCGGTCGTGCGCCAATCGCGGTTCCAGCGATATTCGTATTCCAGTGCGTAAGGGGACACGTTGGAGTGTGCATCTGCGCGGGTTTTTGCATCGATGCCTGGCAGCTGAACTTCACGGTCCTTGAAGTACAAGGCCTGGCCGACGCTGATACGCTGGCGTTCGAATCCGTTGTCCTCGATCCAGCGGCTGGTTACGCCCAGCGACAGCTTGTTCTCGTCGCCGACACGGTCGGAGCCGGAGAACCGGTTGTCGCGGAACAGCGATGCGTAGTTAAAGGTGTATTCGCTGGTATCGAACACAGGAATGTCTTCCTGGTCCTTCTCTGGCACGTAGAGATAGAACAGGCGTGGCTCAAGTGTCTGGCGGTAGTTCTTGCCGAACCATTGGGTATTGCGGTCGAAGTAAAGGCCGCTGTCGATACTCGCAATTGGCACGCCACGGTTCTGATTGGAGTCGAATGTACCGTTGAGTTGATCCTGTTGTGCGGTTTGCGCTGCGATCTGGCTTTTACCGATGCTGTCGAGGTCAAGCTGGTACTGCGTGTACTGGTACTTGAGTTTCGGCGTCAGGAAACCGTAGGTCTCTTGCATAGGCAGGCTGACAGAGGGTGCAAGATTGAGGCGATCACCCGTAGCGCGTGCCAGGCCTCGAACGTTGGTGTCCAGGCGCGGCTCCACAGTGCCATCTTCGTCAGTGAAGTTGCCGTTTTTCAGATCCCGGTCGAACCGCACGAGTTCAGTGTTGTAGGCGAAGTTCAAGCCTCCCGGATGATCCGGTAGCGCTCCGTCGAAAGTAATCTGCGGCAAACGATCATACGGCGTGATGTTCGAAACAGTTGCCAGCTGATAGGCCTGGGCGTTCACGCGCGCGGTATAGCTGTCGCCACGGTAGGTCACGGAGCCCTGCTGGTTCACATAATCGTTGCTCTTTACGCCGATCTGGTCAGTCTGCAGATCCTGGAAGTAATAAGGGTCGCTGATCTTGGTGTAATCGACTTGCGTCAGGGTACGCGAATCGAGACCGCCCTTGTGCTGCCAGTTGTACATGTAGCGGGTTTTTTCGTAGTCCGTCTGCAGCTTACGCTTGTCGTCCTCGTCGTTGAGATACGCGGCACCGAACTGACCCTCGCTGGACTTGGTCAGATAACGGAACTCGCCTTCCATCAACAGACCATGTTTGGCCATGTATCGCGGATACAACGTGGCATCGTAGTTCGGTGCCAGGTTGAAGTAGTACGGCGTGACCAGCATAAAGCCGGTATCGCTGCCGGTACCGATGGTCGGCGGCAGGAAGCCGGACTGGCGACGGTCGTCGATCGGGAAATAGATGTATGGCGTGTACAGGACCGGAATGTCCTTGACCCGCAGTGTCACGTTGGTTGCGGTACCAAAGCCGGTGGCCGGGTTCAGGGTGATGTTGTTGCCCTTGAGCTGCCAGGCATTACTGTTCGGTTCGCAGGTGGTGTACGTACCGTCCTTGAGGCGGATGATCGCGTTCTCGGCACGTTTGGCGTACAGCGCATTACCGCGGATACGGGATTTGTGCATCACGTATTCGGCGTTGTCGACCTTGGCTTCACCGGTATCGAGTTGCACATCGGCATGGTCGCCAACGATCAGGGCACCGTTGTCGCGGATACGCACATCACCATTGAGTTCGGCACGGCTCTCGGCCTGGTACAGGCTCGCCTCGTCGGATTCCACCTGCATGCTGCCTTGGCGCAGCACGACATCACCGGCCAGGGTACCGACCTGATCTTCGGAGTTATAGCGCGAGGCTTTCGCGCCGATAAAGGTTGGCGCATCACTTTTATTCGTCTTGTCATTCATGCCAGGACGAATCGGTTCGATATAGGAACCAGAGCAGTAAGGGCCGGTTTCGGCCAATTGAGCTGCTGTGAGTTGATCGCGGGGAACCCAGTCGAGGTGGCTGTAGTCTTCGCTACGCGACTTCAGGCCGCGGCCTTTGGACTCGGTGACGAGTACGGGCTTGGTGCCAGTCTCTTCGCTGGAACCGCTTTCGGCCGCAGCTTCACCCGTGGCGGAAACGGCACTGCCGTCATGCACTGGGCGCGGAGGCAATGCCGCCGCTGGCGATTTTGGCGAGCAGTCCCAGGCGCCCGAAGCAGAGACTGAGCAGTCATACTGTTCGCCGGCGACCACGAAGGAAGTAGCTAGAGGTTGCAAGGCCAGCAGACTGCCGGTTACCAACAACGGAAATTTTTTACGAAACGCGGGGGATTTCAATGCCATCTTATTAGTCCGGGCTTCCTGCGTGCCATCTGCCCGCGGTGTGGGCCGCACGCCTCTCGATGGTCTGAAAAAGATG
>DATMUG010000067.1:0-4544 GCA_035563915.1 Pseudomonas sp.
CATCGCGCAGCCGGTCGATCACCAGCAGCACGGCCTGAAACAGCGAGTACTCGCGTATTACCTTCGTCAGCCCGCTTAAAGCAGGGGCTGCAGGCCCATACGTGGTGTCCATTGGTACACCTCTCCCTGTGTGCTTTTTACTCGCAGCTCATGGAATGAATTGAGACTGGCGTAAAGCGCGAAAAACTCGTTGAGAACCGAAGCGAAGACGAACAGGTCGCCCTCACCGATATACCCTTCCGGGTCAATGGTCAGTTCGGTACGCAGACCGCGCACCGGCAGACCACGGTGCAACCGGTCCACGTGGTGATGCTTGATCAGTTTCAGACCGCCGAGCAGGCGTTTGCTGACCTTCTCCGCGTGCTGGTCGTAGTAGCGCGGCAGGTCGTAGGTTTCGAGAATCACCTTCAGTGCATTGACGTCGGCCAGCGACAGATAGTTAAGCGACATGTTGCTGATCAGCTTCCACAGGAAGTCACGGTTCAGCGGCGGCGCGAAACTGGAAGTGGCCGGGGTGATGTTGCGAAAACTCAGGAACTCCGGGGTCTCTTCGCAGGCCATGCAGATCTGCCCGAGCTTGAGTTTGCGGGGCAGGTTCTGGTTGGTGCAGACCAGCTCGATCGACAGGGTTTCGTGGGCTTCGGTGTGGCGGATGCCGAAGCTCAAATAAGTGTCGAGGCCGTCGTGCAGCAGCGACGAGCGCTGGCGGATACTGTAATGCGGACGGCTGTTGGGCACGTCGAAACTCGGGTCGTGCTCGAAGGATTCGAACGGCACGTACTCCTGATAGCCGAGGCCGCCAGGCTTCCAGCCGGTCACGGTCTCCACCGAGAACACGCCGCAGTTTTCCAGATCGTATTCAGCCGGCAGCAAGAGGTACTCGTCCTGTTTGCCGTCGAGGCGGATCGGCAGTGCGTCGTGCTTGAACAGGTTGACGATCGGCGTGCAGAACAGCTTCACGTTATCCAGGGTCGGACGCATGCGCATGATGCCGCTCTTGCGGATATCGAAGCGCAATTCCAGGCCGCGCATCTGCTTGAGGGTGTCTTCCGGCAGCGCCTTGAGAATGTCCAGGCCGTGGACATCGACGAACAGGAACTTGTCCTGGAAGGCGAAGTATTCCTGCAGGTAGCGATAGCCGCGGAAGGTGTTCAGCGGATACGGGATCAACGCTTCTTCTTCGGCAAAGCCCACCGGCTTGACCCGGTCGCCCGGAATCTTGAACGCCATCGGCTTGCCGCTCACGCCATCGATGGGCTTGCCAGCGCCGTCGAGCGGGATCAGTTCGATGCCGTCGAGGTTGCGCAGCAGGCTCAGGTAGAGCATCTGGCTGATGTAGCGCTCACCGGCAAAGTGCAGGCGCAGTTTGCTCAGCTCCAGCTCACCGAGGTGGCCGTCGGCACTCATCTCCAGGCGCAGGCTGAGCAACGAGCCGTCGCCCTTCACCGAGTAGTTCAGCGCAGCCAGATCCAGGGCCATGACTTCGGTCGGGTAGCAGGTGCGGAAGCGGCAGCGCACGTCTTCGATCGGCACGCTCTCGATCGGCGTATCACGCTCGACCTTCAACGCCGGTCCCGAACGCTTGAGCGGATCGAACTGCAGAATGCTGAATGCCGGCAGCGGGCGCATGTAGTTCGGCCACAGCAGCTGCATCAGGGAATGGCTGAGCTCCGGCAACTCGTCATCGAGCTTCTGGCGCAGCCGCCCGGTCAGAAACGCAAAGCCTTCCAGCAACCGCTCCACATCCGGATCCCGCCCGGCCTGCCCCAGGAACGGCGCCAACGCCGGACTACGCTCGGCGAAACGGCGGCCCAGTTGGCGCAGTGCGGTGAGTTCGCTTTGGTAGTAGTGGTTAAAGGACATGGACTAACTGCCTGATCATGAATTTAAAGTGTATTTGCCGCAGTGCGTGAACAACTACGACTGATGATCAACTGACCAATAGCCAAGCGCGCGAAACTTCCAACGCCGCAATTTCGACCAAAGCCAAAGCCAAAGCCAAGCTTGCTCATGCCGGCGCTTGATTCAAAAAATAAGTACCCAGCAAATGCATAACAGGTACTATCAACACACAAACATACATCATGAGCTTATGAAAACGTGACCGCCGAAACCTTGAAAAGCAACCAAGGAAGGCAACCAACAGGCAAACAATTGCTAGAAGACCAAACAGATCACTATCAGCGACACTTGCAAAATAGTCTTGGATGGTCATTTATTAAACTCCAAAAAATTCCAGCGATAGAACAGGAACTTTTTCAAGAAATCTTCTGCCATTGAGCCTTTACTCTCATTTCGGTACGTCCACCCTATACCTGACTTTGTATAGTTACCCTTTTCGATAGGCATACCTGCGTAACCAGAGTTTTGAGGGTCAGCCATATTCGACCCCAACCACTTTTGAACCGTGGTGAAAGGACGAACGCTTATGCCACCGGTGTTCCCCTGTCTGATTTCGATTTTCGAATCGCTGACAGCTATGGCAATTTGAATATGGTGCGCTATATCTTTTGGGCGATCTAAGGCTTGTGCGAGGATGTCTCCAGGCAGCAAGGCTTCAGCCGTTTCGATCGATGTTGTGTTAACACCGACACGCTGCATATCTGGTGCACCATAAGTCAACATAACCATCTCGCAAAAACCATACATATGCGAAACGTAGCGATCATGCTCCGCAGCGGCATAGTTCTCCATATTCCGGTATGTTCTTACACCAGTTTTAAGCTTAACCGGCAACCCTCGCTTAGAAGCAAACTCACAGAGCAACCTTAGAGCAAAGTCCTCGCAGGTGAATTTGTTCCCCTTAATATCTCCATCCTTCGCCCAGTACTTCTCGACGATTAAGCGCTCTGCAATTTCAGGGGCTTCTTTGTGGTAATCCGCAATATGCGCTTCCGTCCAGAAAGCTGTTGTTTTCCAAAAAACCTTGTATGTCACTTTTTTTGGAGTTTTATCCGCCTTAGGCGTTAATGCAACTGAACGAGCCATTAACGTCGACAACACTTCAGCACTCATACCACTGCCCCATCAGTAGCCGCATGAAAATCGAAGGTTTCTCCTGCCTCTCCTCCCACCAACTGGGTTCTACCCATTGCGTCGCTCTGCCCAGTAATAACTTTCCCTTTAGCTGTCGTAATTTGATAGGGAATATCTTGAAGAGGATTTCCATCCTGATCTTCCATCACTACATGTTGCGTGTGGGAGAAAAGCATTAATGGCACCGGCGGCACAAACGGCGCCGGCGAATGCGAATTGCCGATAATCACCGTCCCGGATCCAGCCGTGACTTTATTGCCGTGAGAACCAACCGAACCGACCGTGGCGGCCGGTTTGCCGTTGATCAGAACCGTCGTCGCCAGATCGCCGACCAACGCACCACCACACGCGGAGGCATCGCCTTCGCGGGCCGCCGGCAGGCCGTCGAAGAACACGTCGCCGGAACCGGCGGCGATCGGGTTGGTGCCGTGGCCGGGGAGCGGGCAAGCGGTGGGGTCGGATACACGTGCTGCTGGTTTGCCAGACATCGGGGTTCTCCTTAGGTGACCTTCACTTGACCGCTGCCATCCAGGCGCGCGGCAAAACTGACCTGACGCTTGAAACCCTCGACTTCCAGCAGGCCTTCGATGCTGAAGGCCAGGCGAAGCTGATCGTGGTCTCGCGGCAGGGAAATGACACGCACGTTGCTCAGGCGAGGTTCGTAGGCTTCGATGAAGCTTTCGATGGCCAGGCGGGCCTGACTCAGGGAGTCGTGCAGGCTCAGGCGCATGTCATTGAGATCGGGCAACCCGTAGTCGGACAGCGTTTGCACGCTGCCGGCCCGGGTGCTGAGCATTTTGGCCAGATGGGCAGCCACCGACGCCATGGCCGAAGCCTCGAGGCTCCTGCCCTTGCGTAGTTCCGCGTCGCCGTTGAGGCGTTCGAAAAGGCTGCCGTATCCGTCCATGAGTCGCTCTTACTCTTTGTCCAGCTTGCCAACCAGCGACAGGGTGAAATCGGCACCCATGTACTTGAAGTGCGGACGCACGTTCAGGCTGACGCGGTACCAGCCCGGCTCGCCTTCAACGTCGCTGACGATCACTTGCGCAGCGCGCAGCGGACGACGGCCACGCACTTCGGCGCTCGGGTTTTCCTGGTCGGCCACGTACTGGCGGATCCACTTGTTCAGTTCCAGCTCGAGGTCGGTGCGCTCTTTCCACGAACCGAGTTGCTCGCGCTGCAGCACTTTCAGGTAGTGAGCCAGGCGGTTGACGATCATCATGTACGGCAGTTGGGTGCCGAGCTTGTAGTTCAGCTCTGCCGCCTTGCCTTCTGCGCTGATGCCGAAGAACTTCGGCTTCTGCACGGAGCTTGCGGAGAAGAACGCCGCGTTGTCGGAGCCTTTACGCATGGTGAGGGAGATGAAGCCTTCCTCGGCCAGTTCGTATTCACGACGGTCGGAAACCAGAACTTCCGTAGGAATCTTGGTTTCGATTTCGCCCATGCTTTCGAAGTGGTGCAGAGGCAGGTCTTCAACCGCGCCGCCGCTCTGTGGGCCGATGATGTTC
>DATMUG010000068.1:0-2935 GCA_035563915.1 Pseudomonas sp.
CATGGAGGTATTCCAAAAGCCCCGGCGGGGCTGACGGGCGCAATGATACACCGCCTGATGGTTTTAAATGTTAAAAAATCGCGGATGAAACAAGCGCTTGCAGGATAAACCTGAGCATCGCTCTGATCCTTGAAACTGCGACGACTCATCCTGAAAAGAAAGCACAATGCCGAGGAGGATGCGCCAGCTACGCTTAGTAAGAATCGTCACGGAGGACGTTCGATGCTATCGAAGACACAGTATTTTTTCCTTTTCACCCTGCTCTGCCCAACCTGGGCGCTCGCCACGACCATTCACCGTTGCGAGACTGCCAATGGGCAAATCACCTACACCACACTGGGCTGCGCAATCGGCGAAAACTTCTCGCGCCAGAGCATACGAACCTACACACCCGGCAACGCCATGACAGCACTGATGCCTGAAGCGGAGTTTCGCGGCACATCAACCACGACCACTAAAAGGCGAGCACCCGTTGTTGTAGGTGAGACCCAGGACAAATGTGGAAACCTGATCAGCGCCGGAGAGCGGCGCGAAGCAATCATGCGTAAGCGGATCATCGCTGGCATGAGCCAGCAAGATGTCGAAAGCGCACTCAGCAAGCCCAACAAGATCAGTATTCGAAATTCGAGCACCCGTTACCGTTACGACTCGAAGCGAGGACGTAGTGCACTGATTGAGTTCGATGAGAGAGGATGCACAAAAGGAAAAGCCAAATCCCAGACGGCAAAAAGCCCGCATTAAATGCGGGCTTTCTGTTGTATGGTGCACTCGACAGGATTCGAACCTGTGACCGCTCGGTTCGTAGCCGAGTACTCTATCCAGCTGAGCTACGAGTGCATTTGTTGCCGCGCATTATAGGCCGTTAAATCTGTTTGTAAAGCGCTTTTTTCTAGTAATTTCAACAACTTACCGAAGAAGCCAGATTACAACGTACTACGAAAATAATGGCGGAGAACGGGGGATTCGAACCCCCGACACCCTTTTGAGGTGTACTCCCTTAGCAGGGGAGCGCCTTCGGCCACTCGGCCAGCTCTCCGCAACACGGGGCGTATATTAACCAGCTTCTTCCCCGTTTGCAAACATAAAAAACGATAAAAATTAATGGCTTGGTTCTTCGTCCTTCTCTTTCTTGATGCGCAGGTAGATTTCCTCACGGTGGACAGCTACCTCTTTCGGGGCGTTGACCCCGATACGCACTTGATTTCCTTTGACGCCGAGCACGGTCACGGTGATTTCGCCATCACCAATAATCAGGCTTTCTGCGCAGCGACGAGTCAAAATCAGCATACCTTTCACCTCACGCATTTCATTTCGGGAACAGCAGTCTGCAAAAAAAAAGCAAAAAGCCTACAACCAAATCGGTCGAGGCCTACATGCCAGAGTATTGACTAACGGGAGCAAAAGAACAGCATCGAGGGTCACGCCATTCAAAAAAACAAAAGGCGCGGTCAGACCGCGCCTTTTGGCAAACGCATCACTCGCCCTGGCGGGCCGGTGCGTCCAGATCGAAAGCCGTGTGCAGGGCGCGCACAGCCAGTTCCAGGTACTTCTCTTCGATCACTACGGAGACTTTGATTTCCGAAGTCGAGATCATCTGGATGTTGATGCTTTCCTTGGCCAGGGATTCGAACATGCGGCTGGCTACGCCCGCGTGAGAGCGCATGCCAACGCCAACGATCGATACCTTGGCGATCTTGGTGTCGCCAACGACTTCACGAGCACCGATCTCACGAGCGGTGTTTTCCAGCACGCCCTGGGCGGCCTGGTAGTCATTGCGGTGCACGGTGAAGGTGAAGTCGGTGGTGTTATCGTGCGCGACGTTCTGCACGATCATGTCGACTTCGATGTTCGCGGCGCTGATCGGGCCGAGAATCTTGAACGCAACGCCCGGGGTGTCTGGCACGCCACGGATGGTCAGCTTGGCTTCATCGCGATTGAAGGCGATGCCGGAAATGATCGGCTGTTCCATGGTTTCCTCTTCATCAATAGTAATGAGGGTGCCCGGACCCTCCTTGAAGCTGTGCAGTACGCGCAGCGGGACGTTGTACTTGCCGGCGAACTCCACCGCACGGATTTGCAACACCTTGGAGCCGAGGCTGGCCATTTCCAGCATCTCTTCGAAGGTGATCTTGTCCAGGCGCTGGGCCACGGACACCACGCGCGGGTCGGTGGTATAGACACCATCGACGTCGGTGTAGATCTGGCACTCATCAGCCTTCAAGGCCGCCGCCAGCGCCACGCCGGTGGTGTCGGAGCCGCCACGCCCGAGGGTGGTGATATTGCCGTGCTCGTCGACCCCCTGGAAACCGGCGACGACGACAACGCGCCCCGCTTTCAGGTCGCCGCGAATCTTCTGGTCATCAATCTGCAAGATACGCGCTTTATTGTGCGCGCTATCCGTCAGGATCCGAACCTGGTTGCCGGTGTAGGACACCGCTGGCACACCGCGCTTGATCAGCGCCATGGCCAACAGGGCAATTGTCACCTGCTCACCGGTGGACACGATCACATCCAGCTCGCGCGGAACCGGCTGGCCGTCGCCACTGATTTGCTTGGCCAGATCGATCAGACGGTTGGTTTCGCCGCTCATTGCAGACAGCACAACCACCAGGTCATCGCCGGCATCGCGGAATTTCTTAACCTTGTCGGCGACCTGCTCGATTCTCTCGACAGTGCCGACCGAGGTGCCTCCAAATTTCTGTACGATCAAAGCCATTTCAAAGCCGCCTCTGCCCATGAAGGGCGCCCAATAATCACTCGAACAGCCGCCGGGCCCGCCACTAGACTGCGGACCCGACGGGCTGCCTTATAAACCCTGCTCGACGAATGGAACGGTCAGCGCCAGTGCGCTATCCAGTGCGCCGGCGTCGACACCGCCGCCCTGCGCCATGTCCGGACGACCACCGCCCTTCCCGCCCACTGCCGCAGCAGCCTG